>JAFMJW010000136.1 GCA_017853315.1 Alphaproteobacteria bacterium | reverse complement strand
CCGCCCGGGGTCTCGTAGACGCCGCGCGACTTCATGCCGACGTAGCGGTTCTCGACGATGTCCATGCGACCGATGCCGTGGCGCCCGCCGATCTCGTTCAGCCGCGCGAGCAGGGAGGCCGGCGAGAGCGCCTCGCCGTCGACCGCGACCGGGTCGCCGCCGCGGTACTCGATCTCGACGTACTGCGGCCGGTCCGGCGCCTTCTCGGGCGCGGTCGTCATCACGAACATGTCGTCGTAGGGCTCGCGCCACGGGTCCTCGAGGATGCCGCCCTCGAAACTCATGTGGAGCAGGTTGCGGTCCGAGGAGTAGGGCTTCTCGCGCGTCACCGGGATCGGGATCGCGTGCTTCTCGGCGTAGGCGATCAGGTCGGCGCGACCCTGGAAGTCCCAGTCGCGCCAGGGCGCGATGACCTTGAGCTGCGGGGCGAGCGCCGCGAAGGTGAGCTCGAAGCGCACCTGGTCGTTGCCCTTGCCGGTCGCCCCGTGGGCGACCGCGTCGGCGCCGTGCTCGAGCGCGATCTCGACCTGCCGGCGCGCGATGAGCGGGCGCGCGATCGAGGTGCCGAGCATGTAGGTGCCTTCGTAGAGCGCGTTGGCGCGCAGGATCGGGAACACGTAGTCGCGCGCGAAGACCTCGCGCAGGTCCTCGATGACGACGTGGGAGGCGCCGCTCGCCCGCGCCTTGCCGTCGACCGGCGCGAGTTCCTCGCCCTGTCCGACGTCGGCGCAGTAGGCGATCACCTCGGCGCCGTACTCCTGCCGCAGCCAGCCGAGGATGACCGAGGTGTCGAGGCCCCCGGAATACGCGAGCACGATCTTCTTCACGGCGGGCTTCGTCACCTCGGGGTCTCCTTAGCGGGCCTGGCCCGACTGCATGCGTTCGTGGAGGCGGACCATCACCGCCTTCTGGGCGTGGAGCCGGTTCTCCGCCTCGTCGAAGACGACCGAGCGCGGTCCCTCGAGCACGTCGGCGGTGATCTCCTCGCCGCGATGGGCGGGCAGGCAGTGCATGACGAGCGCGTCGGGCTTCGCGTGCGACATGAGCTTCGCGTTCACCTGGAAGCCCGCGAAGTCGCGCCGCCGCCGCTCGGTCTCCGCCTCCTGCCCCATGCTCGTCCAGACGTCGGTGTAGACGGCGTCGGCGCCGCGCACCGCCTCGGCCGGGTCGTGCACGACGACCACCCGGCCGGGATTCCGCTCCTGCGCGGCGGCGAGGATCGCCGCGTCGGGCTCGTAGCCCCGGGGGCAGCCCAGGCGGAAGCCGAATCCGACGCGACCGGCCGCCTCGAGCCACGAGTTCACGACGTTGTTGCCGTCGCCGACGAAGGCGATCTCCGTCCCGGAGAGGTCCGGGCCACGGTGCTCGCGCAGCGTGACGAGGTCGGCGAGCACCTGGCAGGGGTGGCTCAGGTCCGACAGGCCGTTGATCACGGGGATCGTCGCGTGGTGCGCGAGCTCGACGAGCGTCGCGTGCGAGAACGTCCGCGCGACGACCAGGTCCACCCAGCGCGAGAGGTTGCGTGCGATGTCGGCGACGGTCTCGCGCTCGCCGAGCCGGATGTCCTCGTGGGTCAGGTAGACCGAGGCGCCACCCAGTTGCTTCACGCCGGTCTCGAAGGTGACTCGCGTGCGCAGGCTCGGCTTCTCGAAGATCATCGCGAGCGTGCGGCCGACGAGCGGTCGCGGGCCCATGCCGGAGCGGAGTTCGGCCTTGAGCGTCTCCGCGTCGTCGCAGATCGCGAGGATCTCCTCGCGGGAGAGTTCGGCGAGCGAGAGCAGGTCCTTGTTCACTCCGCGAGCGCCTTTCCGAGGAGGTCGAGACCCTCGTCGATCTGCGGGTCGGTGATGACGATCGGCGGCGCGATGCGCAGCACCCGCTCGGCGGTGACGTTCAGGAGGAGGCCCAGGTCGAGGGCCCGCGCGGCGACCGCCTTCGCCCGGTCGGCGTCGACCAGCTCCATGCCGCACAGCATCCCGAGCCCCCGCACCTCCCGGACGAGGTCCGGGTGCCGGGTTCCGAGCGCGTCGAGGCCGGCCCGCAGGCGTGCGGCGGCCTCGCGCGCGCGCGGCAGGGTGCGTCCGTCGAGCAGCGTCTCGATCGTCGCGACGGCGGCGGCGTTGGTCACGCAGTTGCCGCCGAAGGTCGAGCCGTGGGAGCCCAGGTCGAGCCCCGCGGCAGCGCGCCGGTTCGCGACCATCGCGCCGACCGGGACGCCGTTGCCGAGCGACTTCGCGAGCGTCATCACGTCGGGCGCGACACCGGTCTGCTCGTGGGCCCACAGCGTCCCCGTCCGGCCGCAGCCGGTCTGCACCTCGTCGAGCATGAGCAGCAGGTCGTGGCGGTCGCAGATCTCGCGCAGGCGGGCGAGGTAGCCCTCGGGCGGTACCACGACGCCGCCCTCGCCCTGCACCGGCTCGACCAGCACGGCCACCGTGTGAGGACCGATCGCGGCCTCGACCGCGGCCGAGTCGCCGAACGGCGCGTAGCGGAAGCCGGGCAGCGAGGGCTCGAAGCCCCGGCGCACCTTCTCCTGTCCGGTCGCCGCGATCGCGGCGAAGGTGCGGCCGTGGAAGGAGCCGAGGGCGGTCACGACCTCGTAGCGCCCGCCGCGCGCGTGCCCGTAGCGCCGGGCCGCCTTGATCGCGGCCTCGTTCGCCTCGGCGCCGCTGTTGCAGAGAAAGACCGCGTCGCCGAACGAGTTCTCGACCAGCAGCTCGGCGAGCCGCGACTGCGGTTCGCTGTGCTGGATGTTCGAGACGTGCACGACGGTCTCGGCCTGGCGCTGGATCGCGGCGGTGACCGCGGGATGGCAGTGCCCGAGGTTCGTGCAGAGGATGCTGGAGAACCAGTCGAGGCGTCGGCGCCCGTCGGCGTCCCAGATCTCGGCGCCGCGGCCGCGCGCGATCACCACGTCGGAGCGGGCGTAGGTCGGGATCAGGTAGCGCTGGTTGCGGGCGATGATCGCGGCACTCTTCGGGCCGGGAGGCTCCGGCGGCGGGGCGCTCAACCCGCGCTCCTCGCCCGCGTCGACGCCCGCCCGCCGCGCTTGCCGGGCGCGATCGCGTCTCGCCCGAGCTCGGTGCCGACGCCCTGGTCGGTGAAGAGCTCGAGCAGGACCGCGTGGCGCACCCTTCCGTCGATCACGTGCACCTTCTGGACGCCGCCGTGGAGCGCCTGGAGCGCGCACTCGACCTTGGGGATCATGCCCGCGGTGACGACACCGCTCGCGATCAGCCGCTCGGCCTCCGACGCCGTCAGGGTCGCGATCAGGTTGCCGTCGGCGTCCTTGATCCCCGTCACGTCGGTGAGCAGCAGGAGCTTCTCCGCGCGCAGCGCCTCCGCGAGCCGGCCCGCGGCCGTGTCGGCGTTGATGTTCAGGCTCTCTCCCTCGGCGCTCGCGCCGACCGGCGCGATCACCGGGACGAAGTCGCGCTGCTCGAGCGACGCGACGAGCTCGGGGTCGATGCCGACGATCTCGCCGACCTGGCCGATGTCGCCCTCCGCTCCCGGCGGGGCGACCCGCCTCGCGACGATCAGGTTCCCGTCCTTGCCCGAGATGCCGACGGCGCGTCCGCCCACCTGGTTGATCATGGTGACGATCTCGCCGTTGATCTGGCCCGCGAGCACCATCTCGACCACGCGCATCGTGGCCGCGTCGGTCACCCGGAGCCCGCGCCGGAACTCCGAGGGGATCTGCAGGTCGGACAGCATGCGGTCGATCTGCGGTCCGCCGCCGTGGACGACCACCGGGTTGATCCCGACGGCCTTCAGCAGCACGACGTCCTCGGCGAAGGCCTGCTTGAGCGCGGCGTCGGTCATCGCGTGGCCGCCGTACTTGATGACGATCGTCTTGCCGGCGAAGCGGCGGATGTACGGCAGCGCCTCCAGCAGGATGTCGGCGCGCTCGATCAGGGTGGGGTCGGCCACGGGCAGCGGATACGGAAACCACCCGGTCGGCGCAAGGTTTCGGCGCGATCCGCGCGGTCGCCCTCGTGGCCCGACGCCCTCGTCGGCGGCGCCGTCCTCAGACGTTGAAACGGAAGTGCATGACGTCGCCGTCGGCGACGACGTAGTCCTTGCCCTCGACGCGGAACACGCCCGCGGACCGACAGCCGGCCTCGCCGCGGTGGGCGACGTAGTCCGCGAAGGACATGACTTCGGCCCGGATGAAGCCCTTCTCGAAGTCGGTGTGGATCACCGAGGCCGCGCGCGGCGCCTTCCAGCCGCGCTCGATCGTCCAGGCGCGGACTTCCTTCTCGCCGGCGGTGAAGTAGCTGACCAGCCCGAGGATCGCGTAGCCCTCGCGGATCACCTGCTCGATGCCGCTCTCGGTGGCGCCGTAGGCGGCGAGCAGCTCCGCGCGCTCGTTCTCCTCGAGGCCGACGAGCTCCGCCTCGACCTTGGCCGAGATCTTCACCACGTGCGCCTTGCGCGGGGCCGCCCAGGCGCGGAGTGCGGCCACGTGCGCGTTGTCGTCGGCGAGTGCTCCCTCGTCCACGTTCGCGCAGTAGATGACCGGCTTCGAGGTGATGAGGCCGACCTCGGCGAAGAGCTCGGCCGCGCCGGGCGCGCCGCGGTCGGGGAACGCGATCGCGGGCTTCCCGTCGGAGAGGTGGGCCACGAGGCGCTTCGCCGCCTCGAGCTGGACGACCGCGTCCTTGTCGCCGCGGGCCTTGCGGCCGAGCCGCTCGATGCGGTTCTCGACCGCCTGCAGGTCGGCCAGCACGAGCTCCGTCTCGATGACCTCGACGTCGCGCACCGGGTCGACCGAGCCGTCGACGTGGATCACGTTGGGGTCGTCGAAGCAGCGCACCACGTGGACGATCGCCGCGGTCTCGCGGATGTGCCCGAGGAACTGGTTGCCGAGCCCCTCGCCGGTGCTGGCGCCGCGCACGAGCCCGGCGATGTCGACGAACTCGACGGTCGCCGCGACCACCCGCTCGGGCGAGACGATCCGGGCGAGCTCGGCCAACCTCGCGTCGGGCACCGGCACGATCGCCTTGTTGGGCTCGATCGTGCAGAACGGGTAGTTCGCGGCCTCCGCGTTCTGCGCGCGCGTGAGCGCGTTGAACAGGGTGGACTTGCCCACGTTGGGCAGTCCGACGATTCCGATGCCGAGGGCCATGAGCCGAGTCCGACGCCGGTGGTAGCCGCTGCCCGGAGCGCCGGCAATCCCGCCCGGAGTGCGCCGTGCTCCGCGACGGACTCCGAAGCCCCGGGGGGCGGCGCGCGCGCTCGGTGTCGGGCCCTCCTGCGCGACGGGTGCCCCGCCCGGCGGCCCGACTCGATCGCGTCGCCGGCTTCGGCGGCGAGCGCTGTTCCGCCCGGGGCGGGTTTCAGGCCCGGGGGTGGAACTTCGAGTACGCGGCGCGCAGCCGCGCGAGGCTCACGTGGGTGTAGCGCTGCGTGGTCGCGAGGCTCGCGTGCCCGAGCAGCTCCTGGATCGAGCGCAGGTCGGCGCCGGAATCCAGCAGGTGGGTCGCGCAGCTGTGTCGGAGCGCGTGCGGATTCACCTCGGAGAGACCGCAGGCCCGGAGCGCGCGCGCGAGGATCCGCCCGACGCTGCGGACGTCGAGCCGCTTGCGGCTGCGGTTGCGGAACACCGGCCCCTTCCTCGGGCCGTCGGCCGCGGCGAGTGCGGCGAGCGTGCGAAGCGCGTCGACCGCCGCGCCGCCCAGCGGGACGAAGCGGTCCTTCCCTCCCTTGCCCCGCCGCACGTGCGCCCGTCCGTCGTCGAGCGAGAGGTCGGCCCAGTCGAGGGCGACCGCCTCGCTCGCGCGCAGTCCGCAGCCGTAGAGGACCTCGAGCAGGGCCGCGTCGCGTGCGCCCCACTCGTCGGAGGGAGCGGGAAGCGAGCGGAAGAGGCGTTCCAGGTCCGACTCGGCGACCCAGCGGGGCAGCGAACGGCTGAAGCGCGGGCTGCCGAGCCCCGCAGCGGGGTTGTCCGCGCGCCGACCCCGGCGCTTGGCGAAGCCGAAGAAGCCGCGCATCACGGCGACGGTGCGCGCGACGCTGCGCCGCTCGACCTGGCCCGCGCGATCGGCGAGGAAGCGCCGCAGGTCGTCGGCGGAGACGTCCTCCCAGGGGTGGCCGTCGAGGAACTCGGCGAGCCGGCGAAGTTCCGCTTCGTAGGCGCGCAGCGTGTGGATCGACGCGCGGCGCTCGACGCGCAGGTGCGCGAGGTAGGCCGCGACCTCCGGGTCTTCCTGCCCGAGGCGATCCTCCACGCCTTCCGCCACCGCTCCTCCTTCCACCCGGGCCGCCCCAGCCGACCTCCGTCCGGGCCTCCCCGGGAGGCCCGCGCACCCGGTTCGATGGCCGGGAGGATACCACTTGGGAACCCGGTCGCGGAACGGGCTCGCCGGCTCCCGGAACCCGGGCCCGCGGCCGCATCCGGGGGCCTCCGCGGGGTGCAGGGGGCCGCCCGGTGTGCTTCCTTTCCGTCCGTGGCAGGGGCCAGCGGAGGGGGTGCGGGTCATCCGGCCGGAGTCGGCCCGAGCGGCCGTCCCGGGCCGTTCGCGGTCGCCGTCGCGACCCGGCGACGGCACGCGGTCGGCTCGATCCTGGCGGTCGTGCTCCTCCTCGCCTCGGGCTGCTCCCGCGGCGACGCGGCCCGGACCGCGGCCGAGCACTTCATCGACGCCTACTACGTCGAGGCGAACCTGCCGAAGGCGCGAGAGGAGGCGGTCGGGCTCGCGCGCTCGAAGATCGAGGACCAGGTGAAGCTCCTGGCGGGACAGGCGCCCTCCGACCCGGGTCAGCGACCGACCATCCACTACGAGTTGCTCCAGGCGCAGGACGAGGCCGAGCGCGATCGCCGCGGCTTCGTCTTCGAGCTCTCGATCCACCTCGACGGGGGCGAGAAGCTCGCCCGTCGCACGCTCGTCACGATGCGCGACGAGGGCGGGGCGTGGCGGGTCGCGAACTTCCAGGAGCTCGATTGAGGCCGGCGCTGCGCGCGATCGGCCTCGGCGCGGCCGCCGTCGCGGCGGCCGTCGCGACGGCGGGACTCTTCGCGTGGCGCGCGGTCGCACCCCTCGCGGGCCAGCGTGACGAGGTGCTGGCCTCGGTTTCGAGGCTGGTCGGCTGGCCGATCCGGGCCGAGTCGATCGAGGTGTCCTGGTTTCCGCCGGCGATCGTCGCCCGCGAGCTCAGCGTCCCCGACGAGTCGCCCTACGGACCGGGGACGCTCGCCTATGCCGAGGAGGCGCGCTTCGACCTCTCGCTCGCGAGCCTCGCGCGCGGCCGCATCGTGGTCGACGAGGTGAGGCTGTCCTCGCCGGTCGTGCGCGCCGTGCGGGGAGCGGACGGGGGCTGGAACCTCCGCCGCCAGGGCCCGGCCGGATCGGCCGCGCCGCTCGAGGGCAAGGCCGCGCCCTCGGGGCCCGGGGTCTCGGTCGAGACGGTCCGCATCCGCGGCGGGCGCTTCACCTTGCGCGACCGCGGCCTGGCCGGGGCAGGGGAGCACGAACTCCGGGACGTGAACCTGCGCCTGCGGCGCGGAGCCTCGGGCATCGAGGTCGACTTCGACGGCCGCGCGCTCGGCGGAGACGAACGCAATCTCGGCGGCTCGCTTCGCATCCCCGCGGGAGGCGAGGCCGAGGCGAGCTTCGAACTCGAGGCGGACCGCGTGGACGGCGCGCGGGCCGGCGAACTGGTCGCGCTCCTGCGCGGCCGCCTGCCCTTCGGTCTCTCCGTCGAGGGGCCGCTCGACCTGCGCGTCGAGGCGCGCGCTCCCGCGTCCTGGCCGCCCGACCTCGCCGACGTCCGCCTCGCCGTGAAGGGGCGCGACGCCGCGCTTCGCACCGCGGGGGGGTGGATCGGCAAGCCGGCCGGCAGCGGCTTCGACGCCGACCTGTCGCTGCGCGCCGCGCCCGGGAGCATCGCGCTCGCGTCCGCGGACGTCCGGCTCGACGGCGGCCGTCTCCGGCTGCGCGAGGACGGATCCCCGCGCGGTGCCGAGCAGGCACCGCTCGAGATCTCGGCCGAGGGGCTCGACGCGGGCGGCCTCGCGCGCCTCGTGCCCGTTCTCGCCGCGGTCGAGCCCTCGGGCGCGCTCTCGCTCGCGGGTCGCATCGAGCCGGGCCGGCCCACGCGAGGACGCGTCGACCTGGGCGGCGAGTCGGTGCGCGTCTCCGCCGCCGGCGTGCCGGTGGACCTGGGCGACGGGCGCATCCGGCTCGACCTCGACGAGGAGGGGACGGGAGTCTCGGGAACGGTCGAGATCGCGCGCGTGGCGGGCGACGGGGCGAGGCTCGGCGGGGTCGAAGGCCGGGTCTCCGGGCGACGCGACCGCGTGCAGATCGAGCTCGCGGCGCGCGACGGCGACTGGCGCGGCGCCCCGCTGCAGCGGATCGCCCTCGAGGGAGCCGTCGTCGACGGCGGCCTCGACGTGCGCGCCGCCCGGGCGGACGCGCTCGGCGGTGCCGTGGTCGCGCAGGGCAGGATCACGCGCGCCGACGGCGGCCGCTGGAGCGCCGCGATCGACCCGCGCCTCGAGTCGATCGATCTCGCCGGCCTGCTCGCCGTGGCCGGCTCGAGCGGGTCGGGGCGCGGCAAGCTCGCCGGCACGGCGCGGCTCGCCACCACGGGCGTCGATCTCGCGGAGGCCGTCCGGAATCTCTCGGGCGACTTCCGGGTGGTGCTGCGCGACGGCGAGATCGGCGGGCTGAACGTCGCCGCGACGACGCTCTCGGGGCTGCGAGGCGTGCCCGGCCTCCGCGACGCGGTGCTGCGGAGCGCGCGCGCCGACGCGCCTCGCCTGCTCTCTCCGGCGAGCGAGTTCGGCGCGCTCGACGTCGCGGGTCGGGTCGGCGACGGCGCGATCCGCCTCGAGCGGGTGCGGCTCGACAGCGACGACTACACGTTCGACGCGCACGGCAGCGTCGGGTTCGACGGCGCGACCGATCTCGAAGGCAAGCTCGCGATCTCGCGCGCGGCCTCGAAGGCGCTCGTGTCGGAGTCGGGCATGGCCTCCCTGCTCTCGGCGAGCGACGGCCTCGTCACGATCCCGATCGTCCTGCACGGCACCTGGCCCGCGCTCTCGGGCGGGCCGACGTCGGACTTCGTCGGGCTCCTCGCGCAGCGCGCGATGGGCGTGCGCGAAGGCGACGACCTGGGCGGCCTCGTGAAGCGACTGCTCGGCGGCCGCGCGCCCAGGGCGCC
>JAFMJW010000135.1 GCA_017853315.1 Alphaproteobacteria bacterium | reverse complement strand
ATCCTGAACGGCTACACCGCCTACGAGGCGCCCTCGCGCTACGTGCTCGCGTCGATCGCCCAGCGACTGCCCGAGCCCGACGCGCTCGAGCGGATGCTCTCGCTGGTCGACCTGCGGTGGGTGCTGGTGCACGGTGCGCGGCTCTCGCCCGAGCAGCGCCGGGGATTCGCCGCGCCGCCGCCCGGGCTCCGCGAGGTGCTCCGCGATCGCGAGGACGTGCTCTACGAAGTCGTCGCCCCGCCTCCACCGTCGCGCGCTGAAGGCCTCGACCGTGTCGACGCGCCCGCGTCGCTCGAAGGCGTGCCGCGCGCGGTGCTCGCCGCGCGCTGCCGCGCGGGCTCGATCGAGGTGCTCGTCCCGGACTCGGGCGTGCGCCACCGGTTCGCGAAGCAGCGGCTCCGGGCGAGGATCGGGAATCGGAGCGACTGCGCCTGGCCCGCGCTCGGGGCCGGAGACCGTGGCCTCGTCATGCTCGAGTACGCATGGCTCGACGACGCGGGCGCGGTCGTGGTCACCGGGAGCCCCGGGAGGCTCGGCCGCGACGTGCCCGCGGGAGGCGAGATCGAGGAGCCGCTGTTCGTGCTCACCCCGCGGCCCGGAACGGCGCGGCGCCTGCGCGTGACGCTGCGCCAGCAGGGGCAGGCGGAGGCGATCGCCTCCTGGGAGGCCCCGGTCGAGGTGCTCGGCCCCGGGGCGGCCCCGCCCGCGGGACCGCACGCGCAGGTGCCGCCTCCCGCTGGGTCCCCCGATGCTTCTCCCGGCGCAGCCTGACGCACCGCGACGGCGAGGGCCGGGCCCCCGGCTACGATTTCCGCCCCGGGAGGCCGATGGTAGGGGTGGCGCCGTCCGGGCTTCCGGCCCGCCCGCTCCGTCGAGAAGGGGATCCGACATGCCTCCGCACAGCACGACCTCGGCCAGCATCAGCTTCGGCCTGGTGAACGTCCCCGTCCGCCTCTACGCGGCGACGCAGTCGAAGAATCTCGCGTACCGGATGCTGCACGCGAAGGATCAGCAGCGGGTCCGCCAGCAGTGGGTGTGCAGCGGCTGCAACGAGGTCGTCGAGCGCGCCGACATGGTGCGGGGCTACGAGCACGCGAAGGGCCAGTACGTCGTCCTGAGCGCCGGGGAGCTCGAGTCCCTCGAGACCAAGAGCGACGGCACGATCGCGATCGAGGAATTCGTGCCGATCGCCTCGATCGACCCGATCTACTTCGAGACGACGCAGTACCTCGGCGCCGACAAGGGCGCGGGACGCGCTCTGGTCGAGAAGAAGGTCGCCGGCCAGGAGATCGTGATCGCGGCGGCCCCCGAGCAGAAGGGCAAGGTGGTCGACATCATGGAGGCGCTGCGCGCGAGCCTCGGCGCGACCAGGCGCAAGCCCGACGCACCCGCGGCGGCGCCCGCGCCCGCGGCGGAGAAGGCTGCGCCGGAGGCCTCCGAGGAGGACGACGAGGGCGCGCCGGTCCGGCGCAAGCCCCCGACCCGCGCCGCCGGCGGTTCGGGCGGCGCCGGTGCCGCGTCCCGTTCGCGCGCGAAGTAACCCGTTCCCCGGCGTGCCGTGCGAGCCCCTCCGGCAGCGACGACCCCCGTACGGTCGCCGGGCGGAGCCTCCGACGAGGTGCCCTTCCGGAGCGGGCCCATGCTCGCGAGCGAGGTCGATGCGCCCTTCTCGCGGCCGGGATGGGTCTTCGAGGAGAAGTACGACGGCTACCGCGTGATCGCGTACAAGGAGGGGGCGCGCGCGACGCTCGTCTCGCGCAGCGGCGGCGACTGCGGGGAGCGCTTCCCCGACCTGCTGGCCTCGGTCTCACGACTTCCCGTCCGCACGGCCGCGATCGACGGCGAGGCGGTCGCCCTCGACGACGACCTCGTCTCGAATTTCGAGCGGCTGCAGAAGGGCAGTGCACCGGTCCTGTTCGCGGTCTTCGACTGCCTGTGGCTCGACGGCCGCGACCTGCGCGACGAACCGCTCTCCGTGCGGCGGGCCGTGCTCGAAGACCTGGTCGAGGGATCCGATCGCCTGTTCCCGGCCCGGCGTCTCGCCGCGGACGGGATCGAGGCCCACCGCGAGGCGCGCGGGCGCGGCTTCGAGGGCGTGATCGGCAAGGACGAGTCGTCGCCCTACCGCGAGGGGCGCTCCCGCTCGTGGCTCAAGGTGAAGATCAAGCAGGGAGAGGAACTCGTCGTGGCGGGTTTCACCCCGGGCCGCGGCGCGCGCTCGCACTTCGGCGCGTTGCTCCTCGGGGCCTGGGACGACCGCGGTCTCCGCTACGTCGGCAAGGTCGGCACCGGCTTCGACGAGCGGACGCTCGCGGCGCTGGCCGCGCGGCTCCGCCCGCTCGTCGTCGATCGCCCGCCGTTCGTCGACCCGCCGCGCGAGCCGGGTGCGACCTGGGTCGAGCCGCGGCTCGTCGCGCAGGTCGCCTTCGTCGAGTGGACCTTCGACGGCCGCCTGCGCCAGCCGGTGTTCCTCGGGCTGCGCGACGACAAGGCACCGCGCGAGTGCAGGCTTCCGGAGCGCTTCCGTTGAGCGCGCGCCGCCGCGATCGGGGCGTGGGCGCGGGCGTTCCGGCCGAGGACCCGGCCGGCGCGCTGCCCGCTCGCCTCGGCATCACCCACCCCGAGCGCGTCTACTGGCCCGAGGAGGGCTGGACGAAGCTCGACCTGCTGCGCCACTACGCGCTCGTCTGGCCGCGTCTCGAACCCTTCCTGCGCGATCGCCTGCTCTCGCTCGAGCGCTGCCCCGAGGGCGTCGGCGCACCCTGCTTCTTCCAGAAGGAGCGCCCTGCGGGCCTTCCGCCGGACACCCCGACCAGGGAGATCGAGCACGAGTCGGGCCGCACCCGCTACGTCGTGGGCGGACGCCTCGAGACCCAGCTCGCGTTGGCCGGGATGGGCTGCCTCGCGATCCACGTCTGGGGGAGCCGCGCCGCCCACCCCCGCAAGCCGGACTGGGTGTGCTTCGACCTCGACCCGGCCTCGGGCGGCTTCGCCGACGCCGCGCGCGCGGGGCTCCGGGTGAAGGACGCGCTCGATGCCCTCGAGCTCCGGTCGTTCGCGAAGACCTCGGGCGGGCGCGGGCTCCACGTCTTCGTGCCGATCGAAGTCGGCCCCGACGCCGACCAGGTGAAGGACTTCGCGCTCGGGCTCTCGCGGCACCTCGCGCGCGCGTTCCGCGACGAGCTCACGGTGGAGGCGCGCATCGCGCCCCGCGGCGAGCGGCTCTACCTCGACTGCATGCGCAACGGCTTCGCGCAGACGGTGGTGCCGCCGTGGTCGGTGCGCGCTCGGGCGAAGGCGCCGGTCTCGACGCCGCTCGAGTGGTCGGAGGTGCGATCCGACCTCGACCCGACCTCCTTCAACCTCGGCACGATCGGGGAGCGACTCGCGATCGCCGACCCCTGGGAGGATTTCTTCGAGGCGCGCCAGCCGCTCGACGACGCGATCCGCGCGGTCGCGGGCCTGCGCTGACCGCGCCGCTCCGCGGAACCCGCGGCGGGCCTGCGCGAGCCGTCTCCGGGACGCGAGCGCTCAGGGCCCCGACGGTGCTGGCGCGCCGCCGTCTCCCGCCGGAGAGCCGAGGAGGTAGCCCGCGACCACCCTCGCCGCGATCGCGTGTCCCTCGTCGTTGGGGTGCATGATGTCGCGGTGGAGCTCCGTGCCGGCCGGCGCGGCGAGGAAGGCCGGCGTCAGGTCCACGCACTCGAAGCCGCGCTCGCGGCAGAGACCGAGCAACTTCTCCTGCGGCGCCAGATCGGGCGCGTCGACGCCGACCTGGTCCCCGTCGGGGAAGATCGCGAACACGACGCGCGCCCCGATCCGCCGGCCGCGCTCGGCGACGTCGTTCCACGCCCGCGCGAGATCGCCCCACTGCGGCTCGGTGGGCTGGTGGTAGAAGCGCTTGCGGATCGCCGACACGTAGCGATCGAGCGGATCCCAGCGCGCGGGTGCGCCCGATGCGTCGGTCGCACGCGGTGCGGGAGTCGCCTGCACGGCGGGCGCCCTCGCGATCCGCGCGTCTCCCCGCGCGAGCAGCCAGCCCCAGCGCGCCGCGAGCCAGAGCTCCGACCAGTTCGACGGCGACCAGGACGGGCTGCGGTCGTCGTCGGTCGAGAGGATGCCGAGGCCGTTCATGTGCGGCACCCGGTCGAAGTCGTTCAGGTTGACGGCGACCACGACCACGTCGGGATGCAGCGCCTCGCCGTGGTCGCGGAACCAGGCGGCCTCGGTGGTCGCGGCGTAGCCGGGCACGCCCGCGTTCAGGACCTCGGCGCCCGCCCACGCGCCGCCGGCCCGGCGCAAGTCCCCCTGGAGCAGCCGGGGAAACGCGCGATCGACCTCCTGCAGCCAGCCGAAGGCCACCGAGTCGCCGAGCACGAGCACGCGACGGGTGCCCGCCGCCGGCCGCGCCGACGGGTTCGCACGCTCGCGCATGCCGAGCTCGTTCACGGAGACGTGCGAGCCCTGCACCTCGAGCTCGACCCCGGGCCGCAGGCGGTAGGGGAGGTCGGGCACGTCGGTCGCGACGTAGAGGCGACGCGGCATCGGGTTCACGCGGTCGACGAAGCCGGTGAGCCGGGCAGCGGCCTCGCCGAGCAGCAGGAACAGCGCGAGCGCGGCGAGCGCGCGCCGCCAGCGGCCGGCCGCATGCGTCCGGACTTCGCTCAAGAGGAAGGCTCCGGCGCGGCGGCGGTGCGCGAGTTCATCGGAGGGGAGGTTGCCACGGCCGAGCGGTCGATGGCGAGCCCGGGGGCGCGTCGCGGAGGCGCAGGCTCGCGGCGCGGCGAAACCTGCAGCGCGGCGGGCTCCGCGCGCGGCAGCTGCTCGTCGTCGGAAGCGGGCGCGGGATCGGATTCCGGGGGCCGCGGCACGGGAGGCACGAGGCTCTCCCCGGTCCCGGAGGTCGGCGGGGTGACGACCTCGCTCGCGCCCGCGGGCTCGATGCGCGGGAGCGTCCAGCCCGCGAGGCCGTCGCCGTCGGGGCCGCCCGCCGCGGTCGCGATCGACAGTACGAGGGTCGCGGGGCGGCCGTCGAACGGGACGCGGGTTGCGCGCCACGGCCGATCCGCGAGCCGGAAGCGCGGCTCGCGCTCGTCGCGCAGGACTTCGCGCGAGGCGCCGTCGCCTTCGATGCGCGCCGAGAAGACGAGCGGCAGCGGCCGGTCGGCGATCCAGCGGTCGGGATTCGCGCCCCAGCCGAGCACGAGAACCCCCGGCTCGCCGGCCGGCAGCGCGATCCGGATCTCGGAGGCCTCGCCCGGGCGCAGCGGAGGCGAGACCACCTTCTCGAAGGGCCAGGTCGAGATCGCGAGTCCCTCGGGCAGGGCGAGCGTCCGCGTGCCGCGCGGCTCGGGCGGGCGTCGTTCGAGGCGCAGGAACGAGATGCCGCGGGGGTCCTCGACGATCACCTCGGCGATGCGGAAACGCTGCGCGAGGCCGGCGAGCAGATCCGGTGCGCTGCGCGAGAGGGTGCCGAGCTGCGGGGCGGACGTCGCGCCCACGATCACCGTGCGGACGCCGCGACGGTCGAGGTCCGCGAGCATCTCCGCGTCGCGGCCGGACTGGAACTCGACCGGCCAGACCAGCAGGAAGCGCGAGGCGGGCTCGCGTCCGGAGAGAAACTGGACGAGCGGCTGGTAGGGCAGGACCGCGATCGCCTCGTCCTTCGGCGTCGCGTGATCGATCGACTCGACGATCCGCCGCAGGGTCCGCGCATCCGGCGCCGGGGCGAACACGCCGGCGCGCTCGAGCGCGACCGGCGTGTCGTTCGCCCGGCGCAGTGCGAACGCGAACCCGGCGGTCGCGACGGCGACGATGGCCGCGAAGGTGGTGAGGGCGCGCAGGATGCGCCGATTCGGAGTCTCGCCGGGCAGCACGATCCAGACCCCGAGCAGGAGCGTGCCCACCCAGGCGTACGACTCGTGCATCCAGTCGTACGGCCGATTCGTCGCTGCCAGCACGCCCGCGTCGAGCGCGAGCAGGAGCGCGCCGCCTCGGGCCGCGGCCCAACCCCCCCGGAGACGCCATGCGAGGGCCGCCGCGCCGAGGCCGACCACGAGGAGCGGCTTCAGGTAGAGCATCTTCAGCAGGAAGTCGGGCACGCTCGTGAGTCGCCACAGGCGGCTTCGCAGCAGCAGGTCCCGGTGCACGTCGAGCAGCGGCGGCAGGTAGTGCACGAGCTTCGCGCGGAGCCCCGGGTCCTGCGACAGGAGGTTTCCGAAGTCGGGCAGGCCGACGTAGCCGTCGAAGTCGGCGCCGTGGAGCGGCGACAGCACGCTCTGCGTCCAGAGGTCGCCCAACGTGCCCGCCCGGAGCGCCGAGAGGAGGACGAGCAGCGCCGGCACCGCGGCCCCGGCGCCGAGCGCGAGCACGGGTCCGAGGACCGGGCCGCCGTGCCACGGCCGCGGGTCGCCGCGCCGGCCCGCGAGCGCACGATCGACGAACAGGAACAGGCCGAGCGTCGCGGCGACCGCCGCGTAGGTCTGCTTCGTGCAGACCGCGGCGCCGAGCAGCAGCCCGGCGAGAGCGGGTCGCGCGAATCGGCTCGCCTCGCCCGCGGGGGCGAGCAGGGCGGCCGCGGCGACGACCGCCACGAGTCCCGGCTGCTGGTAGCCGTAGACCTGCCACTGCGGGAACGACCAGACCGTGAGCAGCACGACCAGTCCGACCGCGACGGCGGAGGCCCTGGCCGACATCGCGGAGCGCGCGACGCGCCAGCAGGCGAGCACGAGCGCCGCGACGAGCGCGAGCGTGACCGCGCGCGAGATCCGCAGGGACTCGCCGAAGGTCGCGAACGCGAGCGCGAGCAGCGCGTAGCCCCCGGGAAGCGCGTAACTCACGACGTCGCGGTACAGGCGGCCGCCGTGCGCCATGACCGAGGCCGTGGTCGCGACGAAGCCCTCGTCGAGGAGGATGAATCCCCGGTCCCAGTAGACGAGGTGGAGGGCGACCGCGGCGGCCGCGAGTGCGAGCGCGACCGGGAACTCCCGGAGCGAGGGGCGGTTCACTGCAGGTAGCCCAGCGCTCGCAGGCGTTCGCGGGCGCCGTCGTCGGGCGCCGGGAGCGGCACGGGCGAAGGCTCCGCGCGCGCGCTCGCGGATCGCCAGAGGCAGACCCGGACTCCCGTCGCGGGCGGGGGGCAGGCCGGGCGCCCCGCCGCGCGGAGAGCGGGGTCGGCGAAGGAGATCGAACCGTCCTCGGGAAGGGGGAGGCCGTCGCCGACCACGATCGCGTCCGCGGCGGCGCGCACGCCGTCGACGCGCAGCCGCAGGCGGAGCCGGTCGGGCTTCCCGCCGGCCGCCGCGAGCAGCAGGAGCCTGCGGTCGAAGCGAAAGCCCCGCCCGCCGTCGTCGGTTCGCCCCCGCACCCGGAGGTCGCGCCCGTCGCTCGACAGACCGACCCTCGTGTCGGGCGGCCCGCCGGTGCGGTCGAGAGTCTCGAAGACGCCGGTGTCGGCGACGCTCCGGATCGAGAGCGAGAAGCGCGCGGCTCGACCGGCGGCGCCGACCACGCGGAGCTGCACTCCGTCGGTGTCCATCGCCTTGCGCGCCGAGGCGAGTCGCGCGGAGAGGTCGGCGGCGAGCTCGGGGTTCCGGTCGAGGACGTCGTGGTCCTCGTGCGGGTCTCGCTGCAGGTCCCAGAGCGTGCGGCGCCCGTCGTCGACCGTGTCGACGAGCTTCGCCTCGGGCGTCCGGATGCCGTAGCGGGTCGGGAACTGGCCCATCGTCGCGGTCGCGACGAGATCCTCCGGACGACCCTCGGGCCGCGCGAGTACTCCCGAGAGCGGAAGCCCCTCGAACGAGGGCGGGATCGGCACGCCCATCCAGTCGAGCAGCGACGGCGCGACGTCGATCGAGCGCACCGGGCGCTCGACGACGGTGCCGGCGCCGCGCCCGCCCGGGAGGCGGACGACCAGCGGCACGTGGAGCAATTCGTCGTGGAGGCTCTGGCCGTGGAAGAATCGGCCGTGGTCCCAGAACTCCTCGCCGTGGTCGGCGCTCACGACGACGATCGTGTTCTCGAGCAGGCCGCGCGACTCGAGGTCGTCGAGCACGCGCCCCAGCTGGTCGTCGACGAGGCGGACCTGGCCGTCGTACAGGGACACGACTCGACGCCGGTCCGCTTCGTCGAGGCGGCCCGAGTTCGCGCCCACGACGTCGTCGAACCCGTCGCCGACCCGCCCGCGGTACTCCGGGTCGGCGAACATGCGCGCGTACCGCTTCGGGCCGTGGTAGGGCGTGTGCGCGTCGAGGTAGTGCAGGTAGAGCGCGAAGCGCCGGTCGCCGTGCAGGCGGAGCCACTCGAGCGCCCGGTCGGTGATCGCCTCGGCCATCAAGTCGCCCGAGGCGATCACGTCGAAGGGCACCGCGTTGCGCGACAACCAGAGGACGAGCCACACGTTGTTCACCACGGCGGCGCTCGGGATCCCGGCCCCGGCGATCGCGCTGGCGAAACTCGCGGCGCCGGGCTGCGGGAAGACCGACGACGTGAAGATCTGCGGCAGCGACGGCAGCGTCATCGGGGCGCTCGTGTAGGCGTGTGCGAACCGGATGCCGCCGGCCGCGAGCGCGTCGATCCGGGGCGTCGTCGGCCGGTCGTGACCCCATGCGCCGACGTGGTCGGCCCGCAGGCAGTCGATCGTGACGAACAGCAGGTTCGGTTCGCCCGGGACCGCGGCCGGGACGATGCGCGCGCCGGAGAAGAGTGCGGTCACCTCGCCGGGTGCCGCGGGGTCGTCCTTGCGCTCGACCGAGAACGCGAGCGTGCCGCGGCGGCCGGCGAGCGAGGACAGGTCGACGCGTTCGTCGAACCACTTGCGGTGGTAGGTCGAGTCGCGCGGCGCGACGACCCGGCGCAGGAGCACGGACTCGGTTCCGTCGTCCGCCGTGAAGGCGACCCGGAACACCGTCGGACCGGCCTTCGGCAGGAAGTCCACGCTGAACAGGCGCGCCTGGATGGCGAAGGCCGTCTCGAGGATCGCGCCCGGCGGGATCTCGACGGGAAACGAGAGCCGGTCGGGGATCGGCAGCGCCAGTACACGGCGCTGCTCGCCGAAGTTGGCGAGCGTCGTCACGCGCCGTCGCGAGGAGGGGTCGATCGACTTCTCCGCGAGCGCGAGCAGGTCGAAGGGCGCCCACGGCCGCGGCGCCGGCGAGGCGACCGGGGCGGGCCCCGCGGCGGCCG
>JAFMJW010000134.1 GCA_017853315.1 Alphaproteobacteria bacterium | reverse complement strand
CCCTTCGGCCCGGTTTCCAGCATGCCGCGCCCCTGGATGTTCCCGGGGTAGACGATCCAGGGATCCTCCGACACCACTTCGCGGTGGTGGACGTGGCCGAGCGCCCAGTACCCGTAGCCGCGCGCACGCAACACCTCGGCGCTCGTCGGTGCGAAGCTCTTGTATCCCTTCCGACCCCCTAGGCTCGTGTGCAGCAGGCCGATCGTGAAGAGGCCGGGATCGGCTTCCGGAAAGCCGGCCGCGAGATCCGGACCGCCGTCGGGGGCGAAGCCGGCCTCGTCCAGGCCCTGTCCGACCACGGCGACGTCGAGGTGGTCGAGAACCCGGCTCGTCGGTTCGTGGATCGAGAGCAACGTCACGTCGTCGGGATGGACGACATGCCCGAAGATCTCGCTCTCCGCGTCGTGGTTGCCCGCCACCATCACGACGGGAACGCGCGCTTCGTGGAGCCGGTCGAGTTGCTCCTTCCAGAAGTTCGCCGTCTCTTCGTGGTCACGGCTGCGGTCGAAGACGTCGCCGCCGAAAACGATCAGGTCGACTCGCTCGCGGAGCGCAGCCGCGACCAGGTGCTCCAGCGCGAGGCGGCTCGCGGCCCGGGCCTCGTCCAGGTGCACCCCCGCCGCGGGATCGAAGCCGCTGTCGAGATGGAGATCCGCCGCGTGGAGGAACCTCATCGCGCGCCGCCCCCGGAAGCGCGGACCGCGGCGCGACCGCGGTGACGTGCGTTCGTCGTCATCGTCCCGAAGGATCGCTCACGAGAGGGACAACGCCTGTCCGGGAGCCGCGAGGCGCCGCCGCCCCCAGCCCGAGCATCGGCGTGATCGCGTCCGCGAGGGCTTCGGCGATCACCGCGTTCGCACGCCCCTCGAGGTGGACCCAGTTCACCATCCAGTCGCGGTGCGGGTCGAGCGCGCGGATCGTGTCGACGAGCGTCACGCCCGAGCCCGGCGAGCCCGCCCAGGTACGCAGGTCGTCCATCAGCCGCGCGTGGACGAGCATCGCCCGCGGCGGGTCGAAGCCGGCGAGGTGGCGCGCGGCCATGGGATCCTGCCCCGCCTTGCGGAGGTCGAGGACCAGGTCCGTGACCTCGCCGGGCTTCCCTCCGACCCGCACGGAGCGGGAAGAGGGGCCCATCTCGCCCGCGGCCACCTTCCGTCGCACGATCTCGACCTCGGCGTCGTAGGTCGTGGCTCGACGTTCCTCGTCCGACAGCAGCGTCGACTGGAACTGCTGGGTCGCGACCACGAGCGCGATCCCCCGCTTCGCGCACTCGTCCGCGAGGCGTTTCAGGTTGCCGACGAAGTGGTCGCTGCGACGCTTCGCGAGCTCGTCGCTCCACCACCATTCGACGTCGAGCTCGTCCGCGCCGGGCGGCGGTGCCACCGAGTCGTAGAGCGCGGCCAGCAGCGACACGTCGGCAAGGCGCTGGCGCAGGCTGCGGACGGCGGTGGTGCCGGGGCGCGGCTCGATCACCGCGGCGTCGTTCGCGCCCTCGTAGAAGGTGACGAGGTCGGGCCGCAGCGCCACGCCCTCGGCGAGGAACATCGCCAGCACGTTGTCGGTCATCGCGTGCGGGATCGCGAAGTTGATGACCTCGATCCTTCGACCCGGGCCGGCGCGGCGCTCCAGTTCACGCTCGAGCAGGAAAGGGTAGGTCTCGTCGTCGCGGTCGTGGTAGCCGAAGGTCGACGAGGCGCCCATCGTGAGAATGCGGATCGTTCCGGGCGCCTTCTCGATCTCGAAGTCCGCGCCGCGGAAGCCCCGGTTGTTGATCCGGACCGGCCAGCGCTCGCCGCGGTCGGGGCTGTCGGTCCACTTCCTGTCGCCGGGGAAGTACTTGCTGTAGCCGGCCGCGTCGGGGTCGTAGGCCTTGAAGGCGCCGAAGTCGTTGTGGTGGCTCTGCACCGACCCCGGGAAGGCGTCCTTCGACGGCTCGGAGCGGTGCCAGCGCGTGCCGTAGGCGAGGATGCGCGGGCCGAGCCGCCAGGCGAACCACGCGCGCGTGGCGAGCTCGAGCACGAACAGGTTCAGCGCGAGGAAGCCTGCGACGATCAGTGCGCGGCGCAGCGCGCCGCCTCGTCGGCGCGGCGACGACGGGTCAGCCGCCACCGCCCCACTCCTTGCGGTAGTCGACCGTCGCCCAGCGCTCGGGAAGCATGCGCACGAGGATGTTCCCGGGGCCGGGCTCGGCCGTGGTCGCGGCGACGTAGGCGTCGCCGAGCTCGGGTCCGAGGTAGCGGTGCGCGAGCGGGCGCTCGTCGTCCTCGACCGAGGCCGGCTCGATCGCGACGACGGGACCCTCGACCGTGACGTAGCGGTAGGGCGGGTTCTCGTCCTGCACGCACAGCGTGAAGCGACCCGAGCGCCGCAGGAGTTCGAGCTTGCGCGAGTCGGCGCCGGTCACGATCCGGACCTCGCCGCCGGGCGAGTAGGCGTACCAGATCGGGATCGCGAGCGGACCGCGACCGTCCTCGGCGACCGAGATCACGCCGACGTGGAGTCCCGCGAGGAACGCCTCGCGCTCGGTGCGCGTCATCGAGAGCTTGCCCATGTCCGCCTTCCCCCCGTTTCGATCGGCCGGATTCGCGGCCGCCACCCTCGCGGGAAGGTGCCGGTCGCCGCCCGTCCGGAGAAGCCGCCGACGTCGCCCCGAGGGGCTCGACGGGTCCCCGACTTCCGTCCATCCTCGCACATGAACCCGCACGCCTCACGAGGAGTGACGCCATGACCCCGACCCCGCGCGACCAGAGACCCTTCGACGTCGTCCTCGTCGGAGCCACGGGCTACGTCGGCGAGCTGATCGCCGAACACCTCGCCACGAAGCACCGGGGCGGGGAGGTGCGGTGGGCGATGGCCGGCCGCAGCCGGGCCAAGCTCGACGCGCTCGCGAAACGGCTCGGCCCCGCCGCGGCCGGCGTCGAGACGATCGTCGTCGACACGTCCGACGAGGCGGGCGTGCTCGCCCTCGCGGACCGGACGCGCGTGGTCCTGACGACGGTCGGCCCCTACGCGAAGTACGGATCCACGCTGCTCGGGGCCTGCGCGCGCACCGGAACCGACTACTGCGACCTGACCGGCGAGACGCCGTGGATCCAGCGCATGATCGACACCTGGCAGTCGACCGCCGAGTCGACCGGCGCGCGGATCGTGCCCTGCTGCGGCTTCGACTCGATCCCCTCGGATCTCGGCGTGTTCTTCCTGAACGAGGAAGTCCGCGCGCGCACGGGTGCGCCGTGCCGCTCGATCCGCATGCGGGTCCTCTCGGCGAGCGGCGGGGTGAGCGGCGGCACGGTCGCGAGCATGCTCCACATGATCGAGACGATGAACGAGGACCCGCGCGTGCGCGAGACGCTGCGCAACCCGTTCGCGCTGAACCCGGCGGGAGATCGCAAGGGGCCTCGGCAGCCGGGCGGCCTGCCGATCTCCTGGGACCGCGAGGTCGGCTGCTGGACCGCGCCCTTCGTGATGGCGGCGATCAACACACGGGTCGTACACCGCTCGAACGCGCTCCTCGGGCAGGCCTACGGTGCCGACTTCGCCTACGAGGAGGCGATGCGGACCGGCGGCCCGGTCCTCGGCGCGCCGGCGGCGCTCGCCGTCGCGGGCGGCATGGCCGCCTTCGGGGCCGCGGCGGTCTTCCCGCCGACGCGGGCGTTGCTCAAGCGCTTCGTGCTGCCGAAGCCCGGCGAGGGGCCGTCACCCGAGGTGCGCGAGCGGGGCCACTTCGACCTGCTCTTCGTCGGCAAGGGCGCGGACGGGAAGTCCTGGCGGGCGCGCGTGAAGGGCGACCGCGACCCCGGCTACGGATCGACGGCGAAGATGATCGGGGAGGCCGCGATCTGCCTCGCCGGCCTGCCGCCCGGAGAGCCCGGCGGCGGCCTGTGGACGCCGGCCTCGGCGATGGGTCGTCGGCTGGTGGAGCGACTGCGGACGCACGCGGGGGTCACGTTCGAGATGGAGGCCTGACCACGCGGGCACCGGCCCTCGGCGGGAAGGTATCGAGGGTTGCCGCATCCGACGCGGCGACGTAGCGAGAAAGGGCCGATGTCTCGCCTCCCGCGCATCGTCTCGCTCCTGCCCGGCGCGACCGAGATGGTCTGCGCGCTCGGGCTGCGGGACGCGCTCGTCGGCGTCTCCCACGAGTGCGACTTTCCCGCCGACGTGCGCGGGCTCCCGGTGCTGACCGCACCCTCGATCGACCCGTCGCTCGGCAGCCGCGAGATCGACCGCGACGTCCGCGAGCGGCTCGCCTCGGGTCTCTCGATCTACCGCGTGGACGAGGACCTGCTCGCGGAGCTCGCGCCCGACCTCGTCGTCACCCAGGACCAGTGCGAGGTGTGCGCGGTCTCGCCGCGCGACCTCGAGGCCGCCATCCGGCGTCTCGCTCGCGGCTCGACCGAGATCCTGTCGCTGCGGCCATCGCGACTCGAGGACGTGTGGCGCGACGTCGAGCGGATCGCCGAGGCGGCCGGCGTGGGATCCCGGGGTCGCGAGGTCGCCGCCGGACTCCGGGCGCGACTGGCCGCGCTCGCCGAGCGGACGGCCGCCCTGCCGCACCCGCGCACGGCCTGCATCGAGTGGCTCGACCCGGTCATGACCGCCGGCAACTGGGTGCCCGAGCTCGCGCGGGCGGCCGGCGCCGAGCCGCTGCTCGCCGAGGACGGCGCGCACTCGGCCGCGATCCCGGTCGAGGCGCTGGTCGAAGCCGCGCCCGAGGCCGTGTGCCTCGTGCCCTGCGGCTTCCCGCTCGCGCAGACGCGCCGCGAGATCGGGGGCCTCCTGCGCGACGCGCGCTGGCGGTCGCTGCCCGCGTTCCGCGACGGCCGCGTGTTCGCGATCGACGGCAACGCGTATTTCAACCGGCCCGGGCCGCGGCTCGTCGAGTCGGCGGAGATCCTCGCGGGCCTGCTGCACCCGCGCGAGCTCGGCCACCTGGTGCCGCCGGGCGCGGCCGAGCAGGTGCCGACCGGGGACGCGACGGGTTCGGTCGCGGGGATCTCCTGAGCGAGCGATGGCGCATGGACACGGACATGGTGACGGAGGACGCGACGGCGGAGGGCCTGCAGACGCCGGATCGAAGCGAGCATCGGCCGCGGCGACCCGGCACGGTTCGAGTCATGCGTCGCAAGCCGCCGGGCACCACGCGGCCGACCGCGCGGGCGTCCGCTGCCTCGTCGTGACCGTGAGCGACACCCGCACGCTCGCCGACGACCGCTCGGGGGACCGCGCCTGCGAGATCCTCCGCGAGGGCGGCCACGAAATCCGCGAGCGCGAGATCGTGCGCGACGACCGCCACGCGATCGCCGCCGTGATCCGCGCCGCCGCGGCCAACCCGGAGATCGACGCGATCGTGCTGACCGGCGGCACCGGGCTGGCACCGCGCGACGTCACCCACGAAGCGGTGGCCGACCTGCTCGAGCGCCGGATCGACGGCTTCGGCGAGCTGTTCCGCATGCTCTCCTTCGAGGAGATCGGGTCGGCCGCGATGCTGAGCCGGGCGATCGCAGGCACGCTCGGGCGGACCGCGGTGTTCGCGCTGCCGGGCTCGACGGCCGCCGTCGAACTCGGCGTGCGACGGCTGGTCGCACCGGAGCTCGGACACCTGGTGGGGCTGCTCCGGCCGTGAAGGTCCGGGTGCTGTTCTTCGCCTCGCTGCGCGAGCGGCTCGGCTGCTCGGAGGTGGTGCGCACGCTCGAGGCGGGAGCCACGACGGGCTCGCTCGTCGAGCGCCTGCGCGAGGAGTTCCCGGACCTCGACGGCGCCGGGCGCTTCGCGATCGCCGTGAACTCCGACTACACCGATGGCGGGCAGGCGCTCGCCGACGGCGACGAGGTGGCGCTCATCCCGCCGGTGAGCGGCGGGCAGGACCGCGCGACCGGAGGGCCCGAGAAACGCCCGGAGACCGAACGACGATGATCCGACTCACCTCCGAACCGATCCTGCTCGACGACCTCGTGCGCGCCGCCGGCGACCCGGCCTCGGGTGCGCTCGTGCTCTTCGTCGGCACGACCCGCGACCACAACCAGGGACGGCAGGTCGAGCGACTCGAGTACGAGGCCTACCCGGGCATGGCCGAGCGCGAGATGGAGAAGATCGGCGAGGAGGCTCGCCGGCGCTGGCCGCTGCAGAAGGTGGCGATCGTGCACCGCACGGGCGTCGTGCCGGTCGGCGAGGCGAGCGTCGCGATCGCCGTCTCCTCGGCCCACCGCGCGGACGCCTTCGAGGCCGCGCGCTTCGCGATCGACCGCCTGAAGGAGGTCGTGCCGATCTGGAAGAAGGAGTTCTTCGAAGGCGGGGAGGTGTGGATCGGCGACCAGTGCTGCGGCGTGGGTGCCTGGAGCGACGCCGCGCATGCGCACGGGGCGAACCACGAGCATGCGGAGCGGGTCTCCGCCTCGGGCGGGTCCGCGGCGGGTCGCGACGGTGCCGGCGACGCCCACCCCGGCGCAGGCCAGGGCGCCCGCGTTGCCGGCGGCGGCGTCGGGCCCCCGTCCGCGATCGCGCCGGGTCCCGCGAAGCGGGACTGATCGCCCCCGGGAAGCGCGTGCGACCCTCCGACCTCGACACGCTCGAGTTCCCGCGCCTGCTGGCCGCAGTCGCTTCTCACGCGTCGTCGCCGGCCGGCCGCGAGGCCTGCCTCGCGCTTCGCCCGCGCATCGAGGTCCGTGCCGCCCGCGACGAGCTCGCGCGCGTCGCCCGCTTCCGCACGGCGACCGAGGACGAGCCCGCGCCGCTCGGCGACTTCCCCGACGTGCGTCCGCTCGTCGCCGAGTCGCGCACCGGCGGCGCCCGGCTCGCCGGGACGGAGCTGCGCGAGATCGCGGCCGTCCTGCGCACGGTCGGCGCGATGCGCGCCTTCCTGCGCGCACGCCTGCCGGGCGAGCCGCTGTTCCTCGCGCTCGCGGGCTCCCTCCACCCGATGCCCGAACTCGAGCGCCTGCTCGCCGACGCGATCGACGAGGACGGCAACCTGCGCGACGAGGCGAGCCCGAAGTTGCGCGCGCTCCGCCGCGAGCTGCGCGCGCTGCGCGCCGACATCGAGGAGCGGCTCTCGCGGCTCTTCCGCCAGTCGGGCACCGCGTCGGCGATCGCCGACCAGTACGTGACCGTGCGCAACGGCCGCTTCGTCGTGCCGGTGCGTGCGGGCTCGGCCGACGCGATCGCGGGCATCGTGCAGGACCGCTCGGCTTCGGGCGAGACGCTGTTCGTCGAGCCGCTGTTCGCCGTCGAACCGAACAACCGGGTGACGATCGCCCAGCGCGAGGAGGAAGAGGAGGTCGCGCGGATCCTCGGCGAGATCACCGCCGAGGTCGGACGAAACGCCGACGCCATCGGCGACGCCTTCTCGGCGCTGGTCGCGCTCGACACGATCGCGGCGCGCGCCTCGTTCGCACGCCGGCACGACGCGGTCTGCCCGGAGCTCGGGGCGCGGGACGTCGTGCTGCGCGGCGCGCGCCACCCGCTGCTCGCGCTCACCGGTCGCCCGGTCGTGCCGGTCGACCTCGAACTCGACGAGGACACGCGGCTGCTGGTCGTGACCGGCCCCAACACCGGCGGCAAGAGCGTCGCGCTGAAGACGCTCGGGCTCGCGGCCGCGATGGCGCAGTCGGGCATCCCGGTGCTCGCGGCCGAGGGCGCGACGCTCCCGGTGTTCGACGCGGCCTGGACCGACATCGGCGATCCGCAGAACCTCGCGGGCGACCTCTCGACCTTCTCGGGGCACGTCCGCAACCTGGGCGAGATCCTCGCGGGCGCCACGCGCGACTCGCTCGTGCTCCTCGACGAACCCGGCACCGGCACCGACCCCGAGGACGGCTCGGCGCTCGCGAAGGTGCTGCTGCGCGAACTCTCCGGGCGCGGAGCCCTCGTGCTCGCGACCACCCACTTCCAGGGGGTGAAGGCGTTCGCGCTCTCGGCGCCGCACGCACGCGTCGCCGCGGTCGACTTCGACCCCGAGACCTTCGCGCCGCGCTACCGGCTCGTCGTGGGCAGCGTCGGGCCGAGCCTCGGGCTCGCGATGGCGCGGCGACTCGGTCTCCCGGAGCGGCTGCTCGACGAAGCGCTCGCCGAGCGCGGCACCGCGACGGCGGACCTGGCGGACGCGGTCGACAGGCTCGACCGGGAGCGCCGCCGCTACGAGGAGCTCGCGGCCGAGACGGAGTCCGAGCGCGAGGAGCTGCGGCGCGCGCGCGACGAGAGCGACCGGCTGCTGGCGGAACTGCGCGCGAAGCGCGAGCGCAAGTGGTCGGACGAACTCGGCGAGGCGAAGCGATTCGCCGACGATCTGAAGCGCGAGGCTCGCCGCATGCTCGCCGACGCGAAGGAGAAAGCGCGCGAGGACGTCCGAGGCGCCGCGAGGCGACTCGCCGAGGGCGGGCGCGCGCAGGGCGACGCGATCGCCGCGAAGCAGGCGGAACTCGCAGGCGGGCGCGACGCCGAACCCGCGCGCGGCGGGCCGACGCGCCCGCTCGCGGTCGGCGACACGGTCGAGGTGCTCGGATCGGGACTCCGTGGCCAGGTCGCGCGGATCGACGGCGCCCGGGCCTCGATCGCCCGCGGCTCGATCCGCTTCGACGTGCCGCTCGCACAGCTGCGACTCGTCTCGGCGGGTGCGGCCGCGCGGGCGACCGGGGCGGGCACTCGCCCCGGTCCGCCGGTCGCGTCGCTCGTCCGGAAGGCCGCGCGCCATGCGGCAGCGGATCCCTTCCGCGAGCGGAGTGGGCAACCGGCGGGCGGTGAAGTGGACGACGACGGCGAGGAGGGGGACGCCCCCCGCCCGCTCGTCGCCTTCTCCGAACTGAACCTGATCGGCGAGCGCGTGGCGCCCGCCCTCGTGCGGCTCGAGGCCTTTCTCGACCAGTCGGTGCTGGAGGACCGCAACGCGGTGCGGATCGTGCACGGGTTCGGGACCGGCGCGTTGCGGTCCGCCGTGCGCGAGTTTCTCGCGAGGTCGCCCTACGTCGCGCGCTACGTCGAGGCCGACCCGGCGCACGGCGGGGCGGGGGCGACGGTGGTCGAACTGCGCTGAGCGGAGTCGACCGAGCGACGGACCGAACCAGGTGTGCGAAGGTCCCGCCAGGAGAGCCCCCCGCGCCCGCAGGCTCGGAAGGCGTCGACGCGGTGCCGGGGGAATACCGTCGTCCGCGACGACTCCGTCCACACCGAGACTCAGGGCCGCCGCGCCTCGAGGTGCCGCCATGCCGCGGGCAGCGACACGTCGCGG
>JAFMJW010000133.1 GCA_017853315.1 Alphaproteobacteria bacterium | reverse complement strand
CGGATCGGCCGCAGCGTCACCGCGTGCAGCCGCAGGATCGCACCGTCGAGCCGGTCGTAGCGGTCGAAGTCGGTGCGGGCGAAGATCCGCGCGTTGCCCTTCGAGAGGTTCTCCTTCACGCGCGAGGTCGTCTCCTCCCAGAAGCGGGGCTTGCCCACGTCCACGTGCACGAAGCTCGACGACGCGTAGTAGCCGGTGCCGCAGCACTCGAGCTCGCGGATCGCGAGCCAGAGCTCGCGCTGGTCGAGGCCGTCGAAGTGGAGGTCGGAGGCGAGTCCCTCGGTGTGCATCGACGAGCGCGCCGCCTGCCCGCCGCGGGCGATGATCGCCGCGTTGTACTCGCCGCTGCGGTAGCCCGACATGAGCAGCGTCCGGCTCGGGTGGTGGCGGTCCTGCAGGAAGTCGATCGTCTCGACCAGCCGGAGCGAGACGCGGGTCTTCTCCGAGTCGCCGCGCGATCGGAAGAAGTCGTCGATCCGGGCGATCGCGGCGGGGTCGTAGCTGCCGTCGGGCCGGCGGTACTGCACTCGCAGCGACCCGCCCCCGTGCCCGCTCACGAGCGAGATCTCGCCGTCGCCCGAGACCAGGAAGCGGCGCGAGGGCTCCGAGGAGACCTTCGGCCCGCCCGGCGACGCGACGACCGGCGGCGACGGCGGCCGCGCCGGGGCCCGTGCGGGCGAAGCGCATCCCGCCTGCGGCGACGCGAGCGCACTGAACAGAAGGAAAGCCGCCGCGGCACGGCGGCGACGCGGATCCCGTTCGCCTCGAAGCATGCGACCTCCTTCCGTCGTCCTAGCGGCGCGCGGCGCGCGAGTCGAACGGCGCGGCTCGCGGGCGCGCGGCGTCGCCGCGTGGGCCCGGCGTTCGCGCCGGCCCCGTGCGTGGTAGTCTCCGCGGTCGTGAGATCCTGCGACCTCTGCAAGAGCGCGATCGTCGCGCGCCTCGCCCTGCTGGGCGGCCGCGCCGATCGCCGCACCTGGCTCTGCGCGGAGTGCGGCTCGCGCTTCGAGGATCACGCACTCGACCCGGCCGAGCTGCGCGGGCTCGCGGAGCTCGCGGCGCGCAGGCGAGGGCGCTGCGACTGGTGCGCCGAGCATCCCCCGGCCGCCCAGGTCCGGGTGCCCGGCGCCGCCGGGCAGTCCTTTTCGTTCGACCTGTGCGAGGCCTGCGCGCGCGGCGCCCGGGACGAGGCGGGCGGCCGCATCCTCCACGGCCAGGCGGCCCGCGAGGGCGACGTGGTCGTGGATCCGCGCTACGAGAAGGCGCTCGACGTCGAGCGACGCCGAAAGGCGATCCGCCGGGTGAAGTGACGCGGGGTGCCGGGCGGGCCCGGGGAGCCCGAGGCGCCGAGCGCCGCAGCTCGAAGCCCGCGTGTGCGAAGGGGCCGTCGAGGTTCACGCCGACCCGCGACCGCCGCGTCGGCTTGACCCTTCGGACCGGCCCGGCGATACGGGCGGCATGGACCTCTCCTTCAGCAAGGAAGACGAGGAGTACCGGCGCGAGGTTCGCGCGTGGCTCCGCAAGAACCTGCCCAAGCGCGCCGACGACGACGAGGGCGGCGAACTCACGGTCGCCGACCCCGAGCGCATCGCCCGCGCGAAGGCCTGGCAGCGCAAGCTCTTCGACGCCGGCTACGTCGCGATCGGCTGGCCGAAGGAGCACGGCGGGCAAGGGGCCGGCATCGTGCGCCAGGCGATCCTGAACGAGGAGATGGTGCTCGCCCGCGCGCCGGCGCCGATCGGCATGATGGGCGTCCAGATGCTCGGCCCGACGCTCATCGCGCTCGGCACGCCCGAGCAGAAGGAGCGCTTCCTCCCGCCGATCCTCACCGCCGACGAGCTCTGGTGCCAGGGCTACTCGGAGCCGGGCTCCGGATCCGACCTCGCCTCGCTCAAGACGCGCGCCGAGGTCGACGGCGACTTCTTCGTCGTGAACGGGCAGAAGGTCTGGACGTCGACCGCGCAGTTCGCCGACTGGATGTTCTGCCTCGTGCGCACCGATCCGCAGGCGCCCAAGCACAAGGGCATCTCCTACCTGCTGATCGACATGCGCAGCCCGGGCATCACGGTGCGCCCGCTCGTGCAGATGACCGGGCAGGCGGGGTTCAACGAGGTCTTCTTCGACAACGTGCGCGTGCCGCGCAAGAACCTGGTCGGCCGCCTGAACGAGGGCTGGCTGGTCGCGAACGCGACGCTCTCCCACGAGCGCAACATGCTCGCCAGCACGACCCGCACCCAGCAGCTCATGTCGGACCTGCTGCGGCTCGCCAAGCGCCGCTCGCGCCACGGCGTGAGCGTGCTGCGCGACCCCGTCGCCCGCCAGCGTCTCGCCGACCTCCAGATCCGGGTCGAGTCGATGAAGTACCACTCGCTGAAGCAGCTCTCCGACGGGATCCACGGCCGGTCGGCCGGCATCGGCGCGTCGGTGAACAAGCTCGTCACGACCGAGCTGAACCACGACATCTGCGCGGCGGCGCTCGAGATCCTGGGCTCCCACGCGGGGCTGTCCAGGACGAGCCCGCACGTCGAGGACCGCGGCGTCTGGCCGATCGACTGGATGTTCACGCTCGGCATGATCATCGGCGGCGGCACCTCGCAGATCCAGAAGAACATCATCGCCGAGCGCGGGCTCGGCATGCCCAGGGGGGCCTGAGCCCGCCCGGGCCGGGTTGCGTCGTCATGGACTTCGGACTCACCGCCGACCAGCAGATGCTCGCCGAGACGGCGCGCCAGGTGCTCTCCGTCGAGGCCCCCCCGCGCACGGTGCGGCGGATCGCCGACGACCCCCAGGGCTTCTCGCCCGAACTGAACCGGAAGATCGCCGAGCAGGGCTGGTTCGGCCTGCTCGTGCCGGAGAGCCACGGCGGGCTCGGGCTCGGGATGCTCGACGCGGCCGTGATCCTCGCCGAACTCGGGCGCTCGCTGGCACCGGTACCGTTCCTCTCGTCGGGGGTCCTCGCGACCTCGCTGCTGCTCGCAGCCGGCTCGACGCCGCAGAAGAAGGCGTGGCTGCCGCGGCTCGCCTCGGGCGAGGCGTTCGCCACGGTGGCGTGGCTCGAGGAGTCCGAGCGTCTCGACGCGACGGGGATCGCGCTGCGGGCGCGACGCGCGCGCGACCGGCTGCGACTCTCGGGCGCCAAGCGCTTCGTCGTCGATGCGCAGCAGGCCGACCTGCTCCTGGTCGCGGTGCGGACGGGGTCGGGCACCGGGCCGGCCGGCGTCACGCTGGTGCTCGTCCCGCGCGACACCCCGGGCGTGAGCGTCGTCCCGCTTCCGTCGATCGACCGGACGCGGCGGTTCTTCGAGGTCTCGTTCGACGACGTCGCGATCGCGCCCTCGCAGGTGCTCGGCGCCGAGGGCAAGGCATGGCGACACCTCGAGGCGCTGCTCGACGTCGCGAGCGTCGCGATCGCGGCCGAGAGCCAGGGAGGCGCCGAGCGCGCGCTCGAGATGGCCGTGGAGTACTCGAAGGTGCGCGAGCAGTTCGGCCGCCCGGTGGGCAGCTTCCAGGCGGTGAAGCACATGGCCGCCGAGTGCGTCGCCCTGGTCGAGCCCTCGCGGTCGCTCGTCTGGTACGCCGCGTGGGCGCAGCAGGAGATCCCGAAGGACGCCGCGCGCGCGGCCTCGATGGCCAAGGCGCGACTCTCCGACGTCTACTCCCGGGTCGCGAACGTCGCCGTGCAGATGCACGGCGGGATCGGCTTCACCTGGGAGCACGACATGCACTTCTGGTTCAAGCGCGCGAAGCAGTCCGAGACGTGGTTCGGCGAGCCCGCGTGGCACCGCGAACGCGTCGCGCGGGCGTCGGGCTGGTGAGGCTCGCGCACGCCACCTGGCAGCCGGCCGGACCGGGGCCCTACCCGACCCTGTTCACGCTGCACGGCTTCGGTTCGAACGCGCTCGACCTGCTGTCGCTCGCGCCCCACCTTTGCGGCGGGCGCCTGATGGTGGTGGCGCCTCAGGGGCCGGACCCGGTGTCGCTCGGACCGGCGGGCAGCGGCGCCCCGCAGGGCTGGGCCTGGTTTCCTCTCGGCGCCACGCCGCCGTCGCCGCTCGCGATCGCGAGCGCGATCGCGACCGCGCGCGCGTTCGTCGACGAGGCCTTCGAGAGCCTGCCGATCGACCGCTCGCGGACGGCGATCCTCGGCTTCAGCCAGGGTGGCGTGATCGCGTCGGCACTCGCCCTCGCCGCACCGGCCCGCTGGCGCGCGCTGGCGGCGCTCAGCACCTGGATCCCGGCCGACCTCGCGGGCTCGCTGCCCGCGGCAGACCGTTCGGGCCTCTCGGTGCTGGTCCAGCACGGCACGGGCGACGACATGATCGACGTCGCGCGCGCGCGCGAGTCGGTCGCGACGCTGCGCTCGCTCGGGATCGAGGCGGACGCTCGCGAGTACGCGATGGGTCACGAGGTGAACGCCCGGAGCCTCGCCGAGCTCTCGGCCTGGCTCGACGAGCGGATGTCCGGCTGAGCGGCGCTCACGGCCCGCACCGGGGCCGGCGCCGGAAACGCGAAGGGGCCGCGCCGGTGGATCCGGCGCGGCCCCTTCGTCGTTCACCCGTCCGCGCGGAGCGGACCGTGGCTCAGAAGCCCGGCACCTTCGTCGAGCGGCCGTACAGCATGGAGCAGATCCACCAGCCGAGCGCCGTGATGATGGCGACCCAGGCCCAGCCGGGAAGGCCGAGCGCCGAAGCGGCCCAGGTGTTGTGGTTGTCCAGCATGAGCCAGACCAGCGGGATGGACAGGAAGGTGTTGTGCTTCGAGCGCGTGCCCGCGAGCGCGACCAGCGCCGCGTCGGGGGGCGTGCCCGCCTTCACCGCGGAGATGATCTTCTGCTGCGCGGGCCAGATGCGGAACCAGACGTTGAACGCCATGATCGTGCCGAACATCGCGCCGACGTGGATCGCCATCGCGCGGAAGCTGAACCCGCCGACGACCGTGTTCAGGAACGCGACCAGCAGGACGAGCAGCACGCCGATGCCGGCGAGCACCTTCAGGTCCTTCGCGAACTCCTGCCCGGCGATCACGTCGTAGACGAGAAACGCGAGCAGGTTCACGAGGATCATCACGACCGCGCGCGTGGTGTCGACGTCGGTCGTCGCGTCGAACATGTTGCCGCCACGCCACCCGTGGTAGAACACGAGCGCGAGCAGCAGGATGCCCGTGATCCAGGTCCAGAGCGCTCCGTAGCGGAACCAGAACAGCGCGCGCGGCAGCAGCTCCGGGTTGACCTTCTTCTTGGTCTCCCCGTCCAGCAGCCCCTGGAACGGCACGTTCACGAAATTGAAGAAGTACAGGTGTCCGATCCACAGGATGCCGAACACGACGTGGAACCAACGCAGGATCGACTGCAACGCGTCCATGGGAGCCCCTCCTCCGGAATCCCGGCCTGCCGGGATGATGAAGACGATGGTCGACGGGGGAGCCGGCTCGCGCCGCGGGCCTCCCGCGGACGAACCGCCGCACGTCGCACACGACGACGGCGGCCCCGACGCCCGACCGGCTACCAGCGACCCCGCCGCCGGTCAAACTCCGGCGCCACGGGGCGCCGCGCGCGAGCCCGGCCCCGCGCTCAGCCGCGCGAGGAGAGCGGCGGGTCTCCCGGCCCGCGTCCTCGGGCCCGGTCGGGCCGGACGGTCACGGTACGGCCCGGGTGGGCGAGGATGACCTTCGCCTCGGCCGCGGTGATGTCGCGACCGAAGAGCCGGTACTCGCCGCGGTCGTCGACCTGGTGGTTCGCCCAGTGGGCGAGCTCCGCAGGGGTGGGCGTGCGGCCGAGCGCGACCGCGCAGTCCCGGACGACGAAGCCCAGGTGGATCCGGTTCGGGGCGAGCACCTCGCCGTCGGGCGCGACCGGGCCGCGTCCCTCGGCGAGATCGCTCGCCGGGCCGTCGCGTCGGATCCCGCCGCTCCTCCCGGCTTCGGCCGGCCGCGACGCGGGTGGCGTGCGCTCGGCCTCGGCGCGCTCGCGCCAGGGCCCCCGCAGGATCTTCGCGCCCTCCGACACGCGCCGGAGGATGGAGGACGACCGGTTCCGTTTCAAGGCGGGGCCGCCCTTCCCCGCCGCCCCGCGAGAGCCTAGGATCCGTCGATGCGCATCGAAGTCGACGTCCGGGAGGAGGCGGCGCGCGCCGCCGGGGTTTCGGCCGACGGGATCCGCCGCGTCGCGGAGACCTTCGCACAGCAGCTCGAGTCGGGACTCCACCCCGGGGCGCAGCTCACCGTCCGCCGGGGCGGCGAAATCGTCCTCGAGGCCGCCGGCGGTCGCACCTCGCCGGCCGACGACGCGCGCGACGTCGACGGGGACACGCTCTTCCTCGTCTTCTCCGCGACGAAGCCGCTCACCGCGTTCGCGATCCACCTGCTCGCCGAGCGCGGCCAGCTCGACCTCGACGCGCCGGTCGCGCGGGTGTGGCCGGAGTTCGGCCAGCGCGGCAAGGAGAACGCGACGGTCGTCCACGTGCTCTCCCACCAGGGCGGCTTCCCGATCGGGCCGAAGTGGCTCACCTGGGACCTCTGGCGCGACCGCGCCTCGGTCGCGCGCGCGATGGAGGAGCGAACCGCTCGGTGGGAGCCCGGCACCGACGTCGGCTACCACCCGCTCAACTACGGCTGGGCGCTGGGCGAGGTCGTGCGGCGCGTCGACGGCCGCTCGCTCGGCCGATTCCTCGCCGACGAGCTGTTCGGGCCGCTCGGCATGCGCGACACCTGGCTCGGGCTCCCTCCCGAGATGGAGCCGCGGGTCGCCCTGCACACCGACCTCTCCGGCGAGTTCCCGTTCGTCGCCGACTTCAACCGCCCCGAGGTGCACGCGGCCGAGGCCGGTGCCGCGACCGGCATCACGACGACCCGCGACCTGTCCCTCTTCTACTCGATGCTGCTCGCCGGCGGCGAGTGGCAGGGGCGTCGCTTCCTGCGTCGCGAGACGATCGAGCGCGCGGTGCGCCCGGTCGTCGACGGCGCGCGCGACCGCACGCTCGAGATCCCGGTGCGCTGGGCGCTCGGCTTCCACCTGGGCGGCCCGACCTCCGCCTTCGGCCGCCGCTCGAGCCCGCTCGCCTTCGGACACTCGGGCCACGGCAGCACGACCGCCTGGGCCGACCCGAGCCGCGACCTCGCGGTCGCCTTCTTCACCAACGGCGTGCGCGGCTCGATCGACAACTACCTGCGCATGACCCGCCTCTGCGACCCGATCCTCGCCGCCTGCGACGGCTGACCAGGGCGGGGGCGCCACGGGGGCCCCGGCACCCCCGGGGGCCCGGGCCGACGGCGTGCGGCGCGCGCGCCCGGGGAGCCCGCGCGCCCGGCCCCCGGTGCTCCGGGTCGAAGCGGGGCGGGAGCCCCCCGGGGGCCACTTCGCCCCGGTTTTGACGAATCCCCGATCCTCTTCTAGCCTTCGATCCGGATCGACGGATGAACCTCCACGCCAGCCCGCCCGTGCTCTCCTGGATGAGCTCGCTCGCGGACGCGACCCGGCTGCGCATCCTGCGCCTGGTCGAGCGTCACGAGCTCACGGTGGCGGAGCTCTGCGCGGTGCTCCAGATGCCGCAGTCGACCGTGAGCCGTCACCTGAAGGTACTCGCCGACGACGGCTGGGTCGCGGCGCGGCCCGAGGCGACCAGCCGCCTCTACCGGATGGAGGTCGAGGACCTCGACCCCGCGGCCCGCCGGCTCTGGAACCTGCTGCGCGAGCAGGCCTCGGGCCTCGCGGTCGCCTCGCAGGACGACCGCAGGGCGGCGAGCGTGCTCGCCGAGCGGCAGACGACCTCGCAGGCCTTCTTCAGCACGGCCTCGGGACAGTGGGACCGCCTGCGCGGCGACATGTTCGGCGAGCGCTTCGACCTGCTCGGCCTGCTCGGCCTGCTCGATCCCGCGTGGACCGTCGGCGACCTCGGCTGCGGCACCGGGCAGATCGCGGCGGCGATCGCCCCCTTCGTCGCCCGCGTGGTCGCGGTCGAGAGCTCGCGCGCGATGACGCGTGCCGCCCGTCGCAGGCTCGCCGACCTCGACAACGTCGAGCTCCGAACCGGCGCGCTCGAGGCGCTCCCGGTCGAGGACCGCAGCCTCGACGCGGCCGTCGCCTGCCTCGTCCTGCACCACGTCGCCGACCCGCCCGCCGTGCTGCGCGAGATCGCGCGCGCTCTGCGCCCCGGCGGGCGGCTGCTCGTCGTCGACATGCTGCCGCACGACCGCACCGAGTACCGCCAGCAGATGGGTCACGTCTGGCTCGGGTTCGAGCCGGACCGCACCCGCGAGTGGCTTTCCGGCGCCGGGCTCGCCGGGGGACGCGTCGTCCCCCTGCCGCCCGCGTCGCAGGCGCGCGGCCCCGCGCTCTTCGCCGCGACCGCGCACGTCCCCATGCGAAGCAACGGAGTCGAGACCCGGGCGGAGTCCCCGTCCGGCCGAAGGAGGAACCGATGGCAACGATCTCACGACTGAAGCCCCGCGAGCGCCGCAAGGAGCGCCTGCCGTTCAAGGTCGCCGACCTCTCGCTCGCCGAGTTCGGCCGCAAGGAGATCCGGCTCGCCGAGCAGGAGATGCCCGGCCTGATGGCGGTGCGCGCGCGTTACGCGAAGAAGCAGCCGCTCGCGGGCGCGAAGATCATGGGCTCGCTGCACATGACCGTGCAGACCGCGGTCCTGATCGAGACGCTCGCCGACCTCGGCGCCGACGTGCGCTGGGTGTCGTGCAACATCTTCAGCACGCAGGACCATGCAGCCGCCGCGGTCGTCGTCGGCCGCGACGGCACCGAGAAGCGGCCCAAGGGCTCCCCGGTCTTCGCCTGGAAGGGCGAGACCCTCGAGGAGTACTGGTGGTGCACGAACGAGGCGCTCGTGTGGCCGGACGGCTCGGGCCCCGACCTGATCGTCGACGACGGCGGCGACGCCACCCTTCTCGTCCACAAGGGCCTCGAGTACGAGCGCGCCGGCAAGGTCCCGGCCTTCGATCCCCAGGCCGACTCCGAGGAGTGGGGCGTCATCCTGCAACTCATTCGCCGCATCCAGCGCGAGGAGCCCGGCCAGTGGGAGCGCATCTCCCCGCGCGTCCGGGGCGTGAGCGAGGAGACGACGACCGGCGTGCACCGGCTCTACCAGATGGCGAAGGAGGGCAAGCTCCTCTTCCCGGCCATCAACGTCAACGACTCGGTCACGAAGAGCAAGTTCGACAACATCTACGGCTGCCGCCACTCGCTCATCGACGGCCTGAACCGCGCGTCGGACGTCATGCTCGGCGGCAAGATGGCCGTCGTGTGCGGCTTCGGCGAGGTCGGCAAGGGCTGCGCCGAGGCGCTGCGCGGCCAGGGCTGCCG
>JAFMJW010000132.1 GCA_017853315.1 Alphaproteobacteria bacterium | reverse complement strand
CTTCGACCACGCGAGCGTCGAGGTCGAGGACCTCGGCCCGGGCCTCTGGCGTCTCTTCGCCGACGAAACGTCCGGGGAGCCGTTTCCGGCGATCGGGTCCGAGGGCGCCACCGCGACCTTCGACCGTGAGATCGCTTGCCGCCGCGAGGACGTCGAGTTCCTCACCTGGGACCACCCGATCGCGGTCGGTGCGCTCGACCGGCTGCTGTCCTCGCCGGCCGGTACGCTCGCGCTCGCGACGTTCGCCGGCGAACCCGCCGGCGACACGATCGTCGAAGCATTCTTCGTGCTCGAGACCTCGGCGCCGGCACGCCTCGGACTCGGGCGGTTCCTTCCCTCGACGCCGTTGCGCGTCTCGATCGACCGCGACCTGCGCGATCGCTCGCGGGGCCTCGCCGCGCACGACCCTACGTTGCGCGACGTGCCGCCCGCACTCGCCGGCGACCTGCTCGCCCGGCTCCGCCCGGCGCTCGAGTCGATGGTCGCCGCCGCGCGCGCGGCCGCGGGCGCCGCGGCAGAAGCCGTCCTCGGAGAGGCCCTGGACCTCGCGCGAGCCCACTTCGCGGCGGAGCGGGACCGGGTCGAGGCGCTCGTGCCCGCCGTCGATCCCGGCCGACCGGCGATGCTCGCCGACGTCGACCGCGCCGCGGCCGAGGCGGCCCTCTGGATTCGCGCGGCGCGTCCGCGCCTCGACGCCTTGCGAATCCTCGTCGCGCGAAGTCCGTCGCTCGATCTCACCTCCGCCTGATGGCCTCGTCCACGACCGCCCGGAACGAGCGCTCCTCCTCCGTCTCCTCCCGGACCGGGACGGCGCGGAGCGAGCGAATCCATGGATCGGGCAGGTCGTGCTCGAGCGCACCCTCGATCACGAGGCCGAGGTAGCGCGTCGTCGGCAGGAGCGAGGCGTCGCGCTTGTCCGAGGACAGCGAGAGCGCCGTCGCGGGCGCCCACGGCACCGACGCATCGAGCGGCTCGACCGCGAGCTCGACGCGCCGGTAGTTCCCGATCGCGACGCCCTCGGTGAGCTCGACGTGGGCGTGGTCGTCGACCGTGATCTCGAAGGCGACGCCGAGCACCTCGGCACCCTCCTCGGGCACGATGTTCGCGAACGCGGCCCGGCCCAGGAGTCCCGGCTTGTCGAACACGAGACGCCACCCCGCCGCGCGAACCGCGGCCGAGCGGACGACCTGGATCCCGCGCCGCCCGCGCAGCGTCGCGGACTGCAGGTTCGAGCCGTAGGCGAAGTACCAGACCGTGCTCACCCGCGAGGCTCGCAGTCGCCGCACGTCGTCGCGGTCGGTCCCGGGCGCACGGGCTGCCGGTTCGAAGCCGTCCGGGCGTCGGCGAGGGGCGCCACGGGCATCCCCGGCCCTGCCGCCGTCAGCTCTTCTTCACCGCGTCGGGGCGAGGGAGGCCGAGGACCTCGTAGTACCCGGGCGGGAGCGGCACCCCGCGGCTCTTCGCGTCCGCCTCGACCGCGTCCTTGAAGACGGGGAGTCTCTCGCTCCAGGGAATCGGGCGATCGTTGCGGGCCATGGTGACGCGTTCGAGCCCGAAGCCACCGGCGCCCGACGTGCGCCCCCCGGACTCCGTGCCGATCTCGGCGATCTCGAGCTCGCTGCCGTCCGACATCGCGAACTCGACCGAGAACGTCGCGAACGCGGGCTTTTGGGGATGGCCGGAAGGCGCGAAGAAGCCGGAGCCGGCACCTTCGCGCTTCGCCTTCTCGACCGGCTGCAGCCGGATGCGGTCGGAGGCGATCCCGAGATCGGCGAGCACCGGGAACACGGACTTCGAGAGCTCCGTCGTGGTGACGCGCAGGCGCGCGGGGTCGATTCCGGCGGGGCCGGTCAGGAAGCCGACGAGGTCCTTCACGTGATCGGCGAGCGGTCTGCCCGGGTCCGGCGCAGTTCCGAAGATCGTGAAGAGAGGCAAGGTGCCCGGGGAGTCCTTCTTGCGCAGGTCCTCGACCCGAGAGCAGGGCTGGACGACGTAGCGCGCCTTCTCGGACGCCTCGAAGTGGTCGTCGAAATTGAGGCCGCCGTTGAAGGGAATCCCGCTGATCAGCGGGGCCGCCACGTCCGGCGCGTATCCCTTCGCGCCGAACCAGCGCACGGCGTGGGCCGTCGTGTCCTCGACGGTCGCGCCCCCGGGCGTCGTCGACTCCTTCGCCCGGACCGTCGTCGCTCCGACTGCGCCCGCTCCGAGCGCGACCGTGGTCCGGATGAAAGCGCGTCGTGTCAACTTCATGTCGAGAATCTCCCGGCCCGAGGGGCCCCCTCCGAGTCTGATCGTTTCCCGGCGCGACTTCGGCCGCGTGGCGGGCGCTGCAGCGAAGATCGAAGTCCGGGCTAGCCCGCGTTCCGGACGAGAGTCAATCGGCTTCGCGGCCAGTCCGCTCGATCAGTCGCCCACCGGCAGCGTCAGGACCGGCATCTTGCCGTGGCCGGTCGCCTGCTGCAGCGAGTAGAGGATGTCGAGCAGGGTGAAGGTCGCCTTCGAGTCCGGGTCGTCGTCGGCAACGTAGAACCACCACCCGCGGTCCCGCACCGCGACGAAGGCGTCGTGCGGCTCCGTCTTCTGCGAGTGGATCGCCAGGATCCGGTCGGTGAGGCGCCGCCAGTCGAAGGGATGTCCGTCCTTCGCCGTCGTCACCGTGACCAGCCCGGCCGCGACGTGCTCCGGCGGGACCTCGACCGCCTGCGAGAGGAAGAACATGATGCCGAGCAGCGAGCGGCAGCGGATGCCGACGCTGTCGGGCTTGCGTGCGAAGGGGAAGCCGTCGAGCTCGTACTCGTCGAGACCCGCCGGCAGGTCGAGGATCCGGCGGACCGCGGCGACGTCGGCCGCGAGCGGGTCCGCGGGATCTCCCGGTTCGTGCAGCCAGATGCGCGGCAGGCCGCCGGGAGGAGGGCTCGCCTCGGTCCCGGCCGACTCCTTCGAAGGGCCAATCGAGGCCTTCGCGCCGCTCGAAGCCTTCGCGTGCGGGGCCCGGCCCGTCGGTCCCTTGCCGGCACTCGGGAACTCCCAGTTGAAGCCGACGAGACCCGCGTCCCGCAGCCTCTCGAGTCGTTCGGCGAGATCGAGGAAGGCCTCGTAGTCCGGTTCGGTGCGAGGGGTGGGGCCTGCCGAGGTCGGGGCGTTGTAGACCTCGTTGATCTGCTGCACGCCGACGAGCATCAGGCGGTTTGCGCTCCAGCCCGACTGCTCGAAGAGCATGATCGACTCGAGCGGCAGCGGCGTCAGCATGCGCTGCGCGAATTCCTCGCCGATGAGCGGCGAGTAGGTGATCGTCGGCTGCTCGCGGTAGTCGAGGTTGCCTCCGAAGGAGCCGGAGGTCCCGCCGTTTCCCGCGCCGAGCCCGGCCCCGCCGCTGAATCCCGCCTCGTACTTGTAGTTCGCCACCATGGATCCGACCTGGAGGAAGAGCGGCGACTCGTTGTAGCGAAGCCGAACCAGGTTCAGCAGCATCTCGGCGTTGTGCGATCGCAGGAGCTGGCGGTTGTAGTCGGGTCGCTCGGTGCGCAGCGTCATCGGGCCGAGCCCGGTCGTGCATCCCGACGAGACGACCGCCAGCAGGGAGGCCGCCGCGACCGCCGCCCGTCGTCCCCTCGCTCCGAATCCGTGCATTCCGCCCCCCCTCGCTCGCCCGTGACCGATCGACTCGCCGCCCGGAATCTCAGGCCCTGGGCTGCGGCGAAGGCATTCCCGCTCCCAGCCGCAGGTGATGCTCCTCGGCGAGCCGGAGCAGGTCGATCGCGAGCGCGTGGCGCGCCGCGACTTCCTCGGCGTCGGTTTTCACGACGAGGTAGGTCTTCACGACGACCGGGACGCCACCGTTCTCGATGTCGGAAACGCCGACCTCCGTCTCGCGCGCGACGAACTCGCGGTCGCCGACGATGCGGTTGCGGATCGCCTCGACGAAGGCCTGCAGCCGGTCGGGGGTCGCGCCCTCGGTGACCGGCAGTCGCAGCTTCACGACGCGGTGCCGCCTCGCGCCGAGGTTGTTGATGAGCGCGTCGGACAGTCGCCCGTTGGGGATCACCGCGACGCTGTCCTCGGCGGTCCGGATGCGGGTCGACCGCATCCCGACCGCCTCGACGGATCCCTGCACGATGCCCGCGTCGATCCAGTCGCCGCTGCGGAACGGGCGATCCGTGACGAGGTTTCCCGCGCCGAGGATGTTGGCGAGAGTGTCCCGGGCGGCGACCGCGAAGGCGAGCCCGCCGATGCCGAGCCCGGTCAGGATGTGGGTGGCGGGGATCGAGAGCAGGTCCGCCGTCGCGAGCGCCGCCGCGACGACGATGGCGACTCGTCCCGCGGCGACCACCAGGTTCACCGCGATGTCGTCGGTCTGCCCCGGGGTGCGCTTCGCCCGGGTCGCGGCCCAGCGGCCGAGCAGCGCGAGCAGGTGCCATGCGACCGCCCCGGCGGCGACGATGGCGACCGATCCCAGGGTCGGCATCGTGACCTTCCGCAGGCGCTCGGGAAACCCGAGCAGGTCGAGCGAGCGGCTCAGCAAGCCGATCCCGACGAGGTAGGCGATCGCGACCGGGAAGACGCGCGACCGGGCGCCCCCGGCCTGAACGCTGCGGTCCAGCAGCATCGAGGCGAGTCGACCCACGCCGGCGCCGATCACGGACGCGAGCGGAACCATCGCGAGCAGGAGCAGGGCCTGCCAGCGATCGAGCCGGCCGATCCGGTGGAGGAGGAAAGGCGCACGCTCTCCCACGAGGGCTCGCAGCGCGAAGTAGGGGTGCGGCGGGATTCGCCCGGGAGGCAGGTGCCTCGACGGAGAGAGGCCCTCCGTGACGAGGTACAGGCTTTGGATCCGGTCGATCGTGTCGGCCGTGAACTGCCAGGGCGCGTCGGGGTCCGGATCGCTCGGCGCGACGGCGACCGAGCCGGCCGCGTGCGAGAAGAGCATCACGGCGTCGCGGTTGGTCGGGTCGTCCGGGATCGCCTGCACGGCCGGGAGTCCGATCGACTGCAACGTCCTGCGGAGGTATTGCGCGAGCAGGATTCCGTGGCCCTCGGTCAAGCCCGGCGCCTGTCTCAGGTCCAGCGCCGAGAGGGCGAGCGCGCGACCCGGCCCCTCCCAGTCGTCCATGCCCTCGAGCAACGCCCGCACGGTGTCGCGCGGGGTGCCGAGGCGGCGAAAGGACTGCGCAGTCGGGGGATTCCTGCCCCAGGCCGCGAGCAGCCGCCTGCGGGCCGCCGCGACGTCGTCCGCCGGCGGGACGACGACGTGCCACGCGCCCCGGGCGTCGCGGTGGACCGTCACGTCGAGCGACTCCCCGGATCTCGGCTGCTCGAGACGGAGGACGACGGTGTCGGCCTGCGACGACGTGGGAATCGACGACGGGTCGATCGTGGTCAGGTCGATCACCTCGAAGAAGTCGCGCACGGCGCGAAGGCGCTCCGACGGCTCCGCCGGTTCCGTGCCGGCAGGGAACTCGACCGCCTTCTCGGCGGCCCCCCAGGCTTCCTCGTCGCCGGTGCGCGCGACGTTCGACGCGAACAGGAAGTCGAGGAGCGCGTCCCGCGGCGAGTCGAGATTCGTGGGCGGAAGCGGCGTGCTCTGGTGGTGCGATCCGTAACGCTGCCCGGTCCACCAGCCGTGGATTTCGCCGCGCCCCGCGAAGGACCTGCCGTCGTCGCCGAGCAGCAGTTCGATCGCGCCCGACTGGTCGCCCTCGTGCCAGGTGCCTTCCAGACGACGGCCGTGCGCCGTGGCATCGACACGTCCGTCCTGCGGCTCGTAGGTGCCGGTCACGCGGTCGCCCTGCTCCTGCAGCACGAGCCGCCCGCCACCGTCGGAGCGCTGGACGTCCCAGCTGCCGCCCCACGTGCCGTTGCCCTGCGGGGTGCTCGCGCACGAGAGAAGCATGCACGCGAGGATCGACAGCGCCGACCGGGGCTTCACGGCTGCAGAGGTAACAACATCTCACCGCCCGGCTCCAGCGAAGGGGATCGTCGCCGTGCGGGGGCGGCCGACCGGCGCTCGATGGCGGGCCGGCGGCCCGGCGACGGCCTGCGCGCGCGGTCGGGCGGCCTCAGCTGCGCTCGTCGGGCGCATCCCACGGCATCGCTGCCGTGATCCAGTGGGTGATCTTTTCCGCCTGGTCGTTGCGGTGCAGGTGCCGGGGCGGCTGCGCGAAGGTCGAGTACGGGCGGCAGCGGATCACGACCCGGTCCTCGTCCTTCGCCATCGTCGCGACGACCGGGCGCGCGGCCTCGGGGAGCGGCTCGCCCGACATCCGTCCGGCCACCGCCATCATGACGTCGACGACCAGCGTCGGCTCGTCGTCGACGTGGGCGTCGCAGTACACCTGGAGGTAGGCGAACGGCCAGCGCTCGTCGAGGATGCAGAGGCTCACCTTTCCCGAGCGAGCCACCGCTTTCGCCTTCGCGCGACCGCGCATCGTCGAGACCAGCAACTCGTCCTCGTCGGTCGGGACGTAGTAGACGATCGACATCGACGGGCCGTCGGCGCGGCGCGCGTGGCCGAAGACGCAGGTGCGGTGCGTCCGCACGAACTCGCGGCGTTCCGAGGGCAGCATGTCGCGGTCGGTGGGCGCGACGAGCGGATCGCGTGACAGGGGAAGGATCTTCATGCGGCGTGTCCTCCGGTCTCGGCGCCGATCGACGGCGCCGTCTCCTCTCAGCGCGTCAGTAGCATGCAGCCCGCGACCGGGCCGCCGCCGTTCGCGACGGCGACCACCTCGCAGTCGGGCACCTGCCGCTCGCCGCAGTCGCCGCGCAGCTGCCGGACGGCCTCGGCGAGGAAGCCGAAACCGTGGAGCCGCCCGCCCGAGAGCTGTCCGCCCCAGGTGTTCATGGGCAGGGCCCCGCCGAGTTCGATGCGGCCGCCCTCGACGAAGGGGCCGCCCTCGCCCTTGCCGCAGAAGCCGAGCGACTCGATCCAGGTGAGTGCCAGGAAGCTGAAGCCGTCGTAGAGCTGCGCGCAGTCGACGTCGGAGGGCCGGAGATCGGTGCGCGACCAGAGCTGCGCGCCCGCGTCGCGCGCGGCCATCGTCGCGAGGTCCTCCCACTGGTCCCAGCTCGGGCGCGAGCGCATCGCGGTGCCGACCGCGTTCACGCGCACGGCCGGCTTCGGCAGGTCGCGCGCGCAGTCGGCCGACGACACGATCACCGCGGTCGAGCCGTCGCACGGCGCGTCGCAGTCGAACAGCCCGAAGGGCCACGACACCATGCGCGCGGCGAGGTAGTCGTCCATCGTCATGGGGTCTCGGTAGACGGCGTTCGGGTTCAGCGCCGCGTGCTTGCGTCCGGCGATCGCGATCGCGCCCAGGTGCTCGCGCTTCGTGCCGAACTCGTGCATGTGGCGCACGCAGGAGGTCGCGATCCAGTTCGCGGCCGACATCGCGCCGAAGGGGATGAGCCAGGCGCCGAAGCCGCCGATCGCCCGCGATCCGGCGCCGATGCCCTGCCTCCCGCCGCCGCCCGGGCCGCGCGCCGCGGCGGTCGCCTCGCTCACCGTGCGGTAGACGAGCGCGTGACGGCAGAGTCCGGCGGCGACCGCGAGGCAGGCCGCGATGACCGGCGCGATCTGCGCCGAGCCCTCCGGGCCCGCGAGGTGCCAGTTCACGGAGAGCCCGAGCGCGTCCTGCACCTCGGCGATGCCGGGACCGGCGAAGCCGGGCGGGCCCGCGCCCATCGCGCCCGGGTACGACGCGATGCCGTCGACGTCCGCGGGCGTGAGTCCCGCGTCCTCGATCGCGGCGAGTGCGGCCTCCGCGGTGAGGTCCATGTCGGTCCGGAAGAGCCGCCGTCCGACCTTGCTCTGGCCGACGCCCGAGAGGATCGCGCGCCGCTCGAGCCGCTCCTCGGGCGCGACCCGCCGCGGCGGGTGCGACAGGACGCGCGCGGTCGCCGTGGTCGGCTCCGGGTCCGGCGCGGGGCGCGCGATCGAGGCCGCGAGCGCGGCCGCACCCTCGGGCGAGGGATCCTCCTCGAACACCGGGAGCCCGACGTCCTCGCTCGCCTCGCGGAAGCGCACGCGCACCGGCAGGTCGATGCGGATGCGGTCGAGCGGCGTGTCGACGAGGTTCGTCGTGAGCCGCAGGTTCGCCTGCTCGGCGAGCTCCACCACCGCGATCGCGTAGGGCTCTTCCAGCCCCGGCATCCAGCGCTGGTGGTTCACCGTCCACGACACGACGCGGCCGCGCCCGGAGAGCTCGCGCGGCGCGAGATCGCGACCTCGGCAGCGGGAGCAGACGGGGCGGGCAGGGTGGACGATCCAGCCGCAGGCCGAGCAGCACGCCATGACGAGGCGACCCTCGCGCGCGGCCTTCCAGAAGAACTCGGTGTCCGGCTCCAGCGCCGGGAGCGGCATGTAGGACGGGAACTCGGGCTTCACGGCTTCGCCTCCTCCGGGAGCAGTCGCCGCACGGCTCCGCGCGCGAGCAGGGGATCGCGCATCGCCTCGGCGAACGCGGCGCGCGCGGACTCGGACGACCCGATCTCGTAGAGCCAGGTGTCGTCGATCGCGTTCCACCAAACCGCCGCGCGGATCTGGGGGTAGTTCCGCGCGAGGCTCGGCAGGCCGCGCCGGATCCACTCGTCCTTGCGCCCGCCGTCCTCGTGCGAGGCGAACTCGGTGATCATGAACGGCTTCGTCGGGTAGCGCGCGCGGTAGTCGTCGTAGACGGGGCGGTAGATCTCGTCGAACTCGCGCCAGACGCCGCCGGGAGTTCCGACGCCGTTGTTGTACCCGGTGAGCCCGACCCAATCGACTTCCTCGTCGCCCGGCCAGTAGACGTGGGCCGAGTTCCAGCGGAAGTTCGGCATCGAGCGGTCGTGGGGATTCCAGACGAAGATGCAGTTGTGCGCGCCCTCCTCGAGCAGGAGGCGGCGGAAGCGCTTCCACGCGGCGACCCAGAGGTCCGCGTCCTTCGAGAGCCACCAGGCGCACCAGCCGACCCAGTCGCCGTTCATCTCGTTGGCGAAGCGCAGGAAGACCGGCGCGCCGACCTCGCGCAGGAGGCGCCCGTACTCGCGCATCTGCTCGTCGAAGCGTCCCTCGATGAACGCGGGCACGAGCAGCTCGTCGCTGCCGGGCATGAAGGGCTGGAAGCTGAGCAGGAGGACGCGGCCTTCGTCGCGCATGCGGACCAGCGCCTCGGCGACGTGGGCCGCGTGCGCGTCGCAACGCTGGTACTCCATCAGGAGTTCGAAGCGGTGCCCGATGCCGGCCTCGACGGGCTCGAGGCGCTCCCGCCAGTCCTTCCCGAAGGGAACCCACGGGGTGTACGCGCCCCAGAGCAGGCGACCGGGCGGGATGCGCAGCTCGAGCCCGCC
>JAFMJW010000131.1 GCA_017853315.1 Alphaproteobacteria bacterium | reverse complement strand
TCGAGAAGCTGATCAAGGTCTACAAGGACGCGATCCGCAACGCCGAGCCGGTCGGAGACTACGTGAACGACAACGTCGCCTGCGTCTCGACGCTCGTCTGCCACGAGGACCGCAACGTCGCGCGCCACATGTGCCTGAACATGGGCGGCGCCTACCAGAACAGCCTCGTCTTCCGGTACCTCGACACCTTCCCGCGTCCGCCGCAGGTTCCCGCGTGGCCGAACCTGATCCCCGAGCCCACGCCGGAGGAGCTCGAGAAGCGCATCGAGGAAGGCATCCGGATCGTCGGCGACCCCGAAGACTGCCGCAAGGGCGTCCAGAAGTACGTCGACGTCGGCTGCGACCAGCTCATCTTCGGCGTGCTCGCGTCGACCCAGCCGATGGACTTCGCCAAGCAGTCGACCGCGCTGTTCGCGAAGGAGGTCATGCCGCACTTCGACAAGGACCCCGTCCACCGGACGACGCGGCACCGCGAGGCGGCGCTCGCCCGGAGCGCCGCGGCTTGACGCCCACGGGCGACGCCGGGGCGGTGCAGGTCGTGCCGCCCGGGCGGCTCGCCTGGGGCATGCAGCTTCCGGTCCAGGCGCAGAGCGCGGTGTTCGCCGCGCCCTGGGAACTCGAGGCAGGCCCCGAGGATCTCCTCGAGGTCGCTCGCGCCTGCGATCGCAACGCTTTCTTCTACGTCGCGGTATGCGACCACGTCTGCGTGCCTCGCGACCGCGCCGAGACGATGCGCACGACGTGGTACGACACCGTCGCGACGCTGGGGTGGCTCGCGGCGGCGACCACTCGCGTGCGGCTCCTCTCGCACGTGTACGTGCTCGCGTATCGAAATCCGCTCGTCGCCGCGAAGTCCTTCGCGACGCTCGACGCGCTGTCGGGCGGGCGCGTGATCCTGGGTGTCGGCGCCGGCCACCTCGAGGCCGAGTTCGAGGCGCTGGGCGTCGATTTCGCGCGCAGGGGGCGTCTGCTCGACGAGGGAATCGAGACGGTGCGCGCGGCCTTCCTGGGCGAGTTCGTCACGCGAGAAGGGCAGGGCTGGGTCGCTCGCGACGTCGGGATCCGGCCGCGGCCGGTCCAGCAGCCGCGTCCGCCGATCTGGATCGGCGGCTCCACCCCGGCGGCGCTGCGGCGCGCGGCGGAGCGCGGTGACGGCTGGCTGCCGCAGGGCACGCCCCGCGCGGAGATCCCGGCGGCGATCGAGTCGATCCGGGCGCACCGGCGCGCGACGATCGGCGACCGGCCGATCGAGATCGGCACCATCAGCGAGTGGATGTACGTCGGCAAGCCGGCGTTCGAGGTGCCGGCGAACACGAAGACCGGCTCGGCCGAGGAGTTGGCCGAGCACCTGCGCGGGCTGAAGGCGCTCGGCGTCCACCACTGCGGGGTGCGGTTTCGCGCGCGCTCCCGCGCCGAGCTCGTCGAACAGATCGACCTGTTCGGAAGCCGGGTCGGGCCGCTCGTCGACGGCTGAAGGGGGGGCTCCATGCTGCTCGAGGACCGCACCGCGATCGTGTCCGGGATCGGCCCGGGAATGGGCCGCGACATCTCGCTGGCGTTTGCCCGCGAGGGCGCGAACCTGGTGCTCGCGGCCCGCACCGCCGGGTCCCTCGAGTCGCTCGTGGCGGAGGTCCGCGCGACCGGGCGGCGGGCGATCGGGGTGGTGACCGACATCGCCCGCGACGGCGACGCCGAGCGCCTCGTCGACGCGGCCGTGGGGGAGTTCGGTCGCGTCGACGTCCTGGTGAACAACGCCTTCAAGGGCCCGTCGTTCAAGCGCTTCGAGGACGACGCGCTCTCGTCCTGGCGGGCGGTGTTCGACGTGAACGTGTTCGGGGCGCTGCGACTCACGCAGGTGGTCGTGCCGCACATGAAGGAGCGCGGTGGCTCGATCGTCTTCATCAACACGATGTCGACGCGGATCATCGAGGAAGGAGCCGGGAGCTATGCCGCGTCGAAGGGGGCGCTCCTCACCGCGGCCCAGACGCTCGCCCGCGAACTCGGCCGCTACCGGATCCGGGTGAACTCGGTCGTCCCCGGCTACATCTGGGGCAAGCCGGTGGAGGGGTATTTCCGGATGCTCGCCGCGCAGCGGGGCACGACGCCCGAGGCGGTCCACGCGGAGATCGCCGGGCAGACGGCGCTGAACCACATTCCGACCTCGGCCGAGATCGCGGACGCCGTCTTGTTCTTCGCGTCCGACCTCTCCCGCGTCGTGACGGGCCAGGCGCTCGACGTGAACGGGGGCCATTTCTTCCATTGAGCGGCCGACGGCCCACCGCACGCCCGCGGGAGAAGACGTCGCCGCCGTTTGATCGCGCGGCCGGCTCGACCTAGGAGGCGCTCGTGAACACGGGCGTGGAAGGGCGAGGCGGAGCCGCCGTCGCGGGGGCGGGTCCTCTCGGCGAGAGCTGGCGGGCGTGGGTCGCACTCGCCGTGGGCGTGCTCGCCGTGAGCGCGCACTCCGCGCTCGCCTACGGGATGTCGCCTCTGCTCAAGCCGATCACCGACGAGCTCGGCTGGAGTCGCAGCCAGTACGCCGCCGCGATGAACTTTCGGATGGTTCTCCTGATGGCCGTGGCCCCGTCTGCGGGGCGCCTCGTCGATCGTTTCGGCGCTCGCTCGGTGCTCGCCGTGGGGGCTCTCCTCATGGGGATCGGAACGCTCGGCCTGTCCCGGATGGAGTCGCTCGGGCCGCTCTACGGATGGAGCCTGCTGATCGGTCCGGGCCAGGCCTGCGTCGGCTCGGTCGCGGGTTCCGCGCTCGTGCTCAGGCTCTTTCGCCGCTGGCGCGGGCTCGCGATCGGGATCCTGAACGGCGGCGACAACTTCGTCACGAGCGGCGTGCACATGGCGTCCGCGGCACTCCTCGCCCGCAGCGGCTGGCGGGGCGCGATCGGCACGCTGGGGCTCGCCTACCTGGCACTCGCCGTCCTCGTGTTCCTGGTCCTGCGCGCAGGCGAGGGCAGTTCGCGGGCCGACCATGCGCCCGGCGACGGCGCGCCCGCTCGTGCTTCCGGCGCCGAAGGCGCCGACACCCGCGAGACGCACTCGGCGCCCGGCGCGCCGTGGGGCGACCCGGGCCTCTGGCTGCTGCTCGCGTCCTACGTCCCGATCTACGCCTTCATCACCTCGGTCGGAATCCACTTCCCGGCGTTCCAGCGCGACCTCGGTCGTTCCGCGGAGGCGGCATCCTACATCTACGGCCTGACGACCGTCGTCGGTGCCTTCGGCTCCGTCGCCTGGGGCTGGGCCTGCGAGCGATTCTCCTCGCGCGGGGCGCTGCTCCTCGTGGTGGCGGGACTTGCCGTCACCTCCCTGGGCCTGTGGCTGCCCCTCTCCGACGCCGGCTGGTACGCCTGGGCGTTCGCCTTCGGCGTCGTCAACGCGGGGGCGGTGGCGCTTCTCGCGCTCGTGCTGAACGAGTTGTTCGGCTCCGCCTCGATCGGCCGCCTGATGGGCGTCGCGATGGTCTTCTGCATGGCCGGCACGATCGCCGGGAATTTCCTCTCGGCCGGGGTGTTCGACCGGACGGGGAGCTACCTGCCCGTGTGGCGGCTCTACAGCGGCCTCATGGCCACGACGCTCGTTCCCGCCGTTCTCCTCTGGCGTCGCCCGGCGCGCGTGGCGAGGCGCCTTCCCGTCGCCTGATCCATCGCCCGTGCCACCGGCCCGGGTTGCGCCCCCGGCCTTCCGTGGGCAAGAGAGGCCCATGGGGGACGGGAAGGACATCGCCGTGTCGCTCGACGACGCGTTGTTCGACGAGGTGAGGGCCGAGCGCATCGACGCGCTCCAGGGCCCCGACAGCCCGGAGGGCCGCGAGATCGGCCGCGCGGTCGGAGCGAACGTGGCGCGCCACCATCGGGCGAGTGGCCTCTCGCTCGCGGAGCTCGAGCGCCGCAGCGGGATCCGCGCGGACCTGCTCGAGGCGCTCGAGGCGGGGCAGGCCGTGCCGAGCCTGCGCGCCGTGTGGCACCTCGCGACCGCGCTGGAGGTCCCGTTCGGGCAGCTGATCGCCAACACGATGCTGTCGCCGTCGAGCGATCCGGACTTCCGCGTCCAGAGGGCGAGCAGCGGTCGCGTGCTTGCGTCGGCCGACGGCGCGTTCCGCTCGAGGGTGCTGTTCCTCGAAGGCGACCTTCGCTCCCCCGAGGTCTACGAGCTCACGCTCGCGCCGGGCTGCATCGAGGAGGCGCATCCGCACGCGACCGACACCTTCGAGCACCTCGTCGTCGTGCGCGGCGAGATCGAGCTCACCGCCGGGGAGGCGAGGGCTCGCCTGGCCTCCGGGGACGCGATCTTCTTCCGCGCCGACGTGCCCCACGCCTACGCCAACCACGGTCCGGAGCCGGCCGTGGCCCACCTCGTCCTGAGCTACGCCGCGCGGCACTGACCCGGGAGACCCCATGGACCTTTCGACCGTCGACCACCTCCTCACGACGACCCGCTCGGTGCGCAAGCGGCTCGACTTCGCGGCCCCGGTCGACCCGGCCGTCGTCGAGCGCTGCATCGAGATCGCGATCCAGGCGCCGACCGGCTCGAACCAGCAGGGGTGGCACTTCATGGTGGTGACCGATGCGGAGAAGCGCCGCGCCCTTGCGGACCTCTACCGCCGCGGCTGGGACATGTACGCCTCGGCGCGGGTGACGCTCGACGCGTCGGATCCGCGCGCCGCGCAGATGCCCCGCATCGTGGAGTCGGCGGAGTACCTCGCGAAGCACTTCCACGAAGCTCCCCTGATGATCGTCCCGTGCATCGACGGCCGAGTGGAGCAGGCACCGCAATTCGCGCAAGCCTCGGTCTACGGGTCGATCCTGCCCGCCGTGTGGTCGCTCATGATCGCTCTGCGCGCGCGCGGGCTCGGCTCGGCCTGGACGACCATCCACCTGATGTTCGAGCAGGAGGCGGCCGCGGTGCTGGGCATCCCGGAGCACGTCACGCAGGCGGCGCTCCTCCCGGTGGCCCGGTTCACGGGCACGGACTTCAAGCCCGCCCACCGGATCCCCGCGCGCGAGCGGACCTACTGGAACGCCTGGGGCTCGCGCCGCTAGGCGGGCCCGGGGCGAGCCCGACGCGTCGGTCGGGCGGGGCGGGCGCACCCCGCGGTGCCGTCCGCGCGTTCCAGGGCAGCCAGCAGGATCTCCTCGATCCTCCGCAACGACCTGCCCGAGACGGCGACCTGGACCCATTCGGCCATGGCCGCTCGTCCGTAGGGCCGGAAGCGCACCGCTCGTCCGCGCGCGACGAGGTCCGCGGCGAGCGATGCCGGGACGCGGATGGCGAGGCTCCGCTCCCAGACGCACGCGACCAGCCTCCGGTCGAGATAGACCGCCGGGCAGCCGAACATGGTCCCCCGGCGGCAGCGGACGTCGAGCTTCGAGACCGCCTCCCAGAGCGCGTCGGCGAGGCGCGGGTCGTGGGCGAGGCCGACGGCCTTCGGGGGGGGCGCCCCGGCCGCGTCGCGAGGTGATCCGAAGCCGCCACGCGACGCGGTCGGGGCGGGCTTCGAGCCTCGCCCCGAGCGTCGCTGGGCCGCCAAATCAGAACCCGGCGTTGGGGTCGACGACCACGTCCTTGTGGGCGCGCGGCTTGATCCACTTCCCGGTGATCATGTCCTTGTAGCCCATGCCGGGACCGATCATCGGGTAGACGTGCGCGCTCTGGTCCACGACGACTTCGAGGAACGCCGGTCCCTCGTAGCCGACGAACGCCTCGAGTGCGCCTCGCAGTTCGGCTCTCGTCGTCACGCGGCGCGAGAAACCGAACCCGTCGGCCTCGCAAGCGCGCACGAAGTCCTTCTTGTGCAGCGACTTGTCGGAGCCCGAGTAGCGGCTCGTGTAGAAAAGGTCCTGCCACTGGCGGACCATCCCGTCGCCATAGTTGTTCAAGAGGAGGACCTTCACGGGGATGTCGTAGGTCGTGAGCGTCTCGAGCTCGCCGAGGTTCATGCGAATCGAGCCGTCTCCGTCGATGTCCACGACGAGCTTGCCGGGGTTCGCGAGCTGTGCGCCGATCGCCGCGGGCAGCCCGAAGCCCATCGTGCCCATGCTGCCCGAGGTGAGGAAGGAGCGGGGCTTCACGAAATCGAGGTACTGCGCGGCCCACATCTGGTGCTGGCCGACGCCGGTCGTGACGATCGCCTCGCCGCGGGTGATCTCGTTCAGGACCGCGATCGTCTCCTCGGGCTGCACGAGGTCGGAGCCCCGGTTGAAGTCGAGCGGGTGGGCGCGTCGCAGGTCGGAAACGTGCTTCTGCCAGCGCGAGAAGTCGCGGCGGAAGGATTTGCCGGCGCGCGACAGCTGGGCGAGCCCCCGCTTCGCGTCTCCCACCCAGGCCCAGTCGACGCCCTTCACCTTGCCGATCTCGGAGGCGTCGACGTCGAGGTGGGCGATCTTCGCGCCCGGCGCGAACTCCTTCACCTTGCCGGCAACCCGGTCGTCGAAGCGCGATCCGACCGCGAAGAGGAAGTCGCAGTCCTCGACGGCGTAGTTGGCGAACGCGGTACCGTGCATGCCGAGCATGTGGAGCGACAGGTCGTTCGTCGTGTCCATCGCGCCGATGCCGAGCAACGTGGTGACGACCGGGATGCCGAAGCGCTGGGCGAAGGCACGCAGTTCGGTCGCGGCGTCGCCGTTGATCACGCCGCCGCCGGCGTAGACGAGCGGACGCTCGCTCGCGCCGAGCATCTGGAAGAACGCCTTGGCGGTCTCCTCCGGGATCACGCTTCGGCCGAGCGCCTCGAGACGCTCGTCGTAGCCGCGCAGGTGGAGCGTCCCGTGGCCCTTGAAGACGCCCTGGCTGAGCTGCACGTCGCGCGGGATGTCGATCACGACCGGGCCGGGCCGCCCGCTGCGGGCCAGCTCGAACGCGGTGCGCACCGTCTCCTCGATCTTGCTCTCGTCGGTGACGAGGAACACGTGCTTGCAGCAGGCCGACATGATGTTGAAGACCGGCGCCTCCTGGAAGGCGTCCGTGCCCATCGCCGGGCGCGGCACCTGTCCGCAGATCAGGACGACCGGGATCGAGTCGGCGTGGCAGTCGCGGATCGGGGTGACGCAGTTGGTCGCGCCGGGGCCCGAGGTGACGACGAACACGCCGACGCGTCCGCTCGAGCGCGCGTAACCCGCCGCCATGAAGCCGGCGCCCTGCTCGGTCGCGGGAACGACCAGGCGGAGTTCCTCGGTCTTCGGACGCGCCGCGTTGTGGCGAAAGATCGCGTCGAACGTCGGCAGGATCGCGCCGCCGCTGTAACCGAAGACCGTGTCGACGCCCTCGTCGGCGAGGACCTGGACCATCATGTCGGCCCCGTTCATCGCGGTCCCGGCGAGCGGGTGCTTGGTCGTGCGCTTGGTCTCGGGCAGGCTGGACATCCCGTCAGGTCCCCTTTCGGCTTCGAAATACGCGTTTTTCCTAGCAGTCCACCGAAAACCGCGCTACACCCGCCGCGGTCCGGGGGAGGGACGGCCGACCAGCCATGGGCGACGCGGAGGAGATCACCGATCGAGCATGGATGGCGGTCGCGCTCGACGAGGCGCGACGCGCCGTCGCGGCAGGGGAGGTCCCGGTGGGCGCGGTCGTCGTGGCGGACGGGCGGGAGGTGGGCCGTGCACACAACGCGCCGATCGCGACCTGCGACCCGACGGCGCACGCAGAAGTGCTCGCCTTGCGGCGGGCGGCGATCGCGACCGGTGCCTATCGACTCTCCGGTGCGACCCTCTACGTCACCCTCGAGCCTTGCCCGATGTGCGCGGGTGCGGCGCTCTCGGCCCGGGTGAACCGCATCGTCTTCGGCGCGGCCGATCCGAAGGCGGGCGCTCTCGGTTCGCTCGTCGACCTGGGCGCGGTGCGCGGCTTCAACCACCGGTTCGACGTCGCCGGAGGGGTTCGCGGGGACGAGTCCGCGCGACTGCTCCGGGAGTTTTTCCAGGCGCGGCGGGCGGGTCGCTCCGCCGACTGAGCGACGTGCGCCCGCCGGTTGCGGGCCGGAGAGAGGGTCGGTAGACACCCGGTCGTCCGGGAGAGGTGGCCGAGCCCGGTTGAAGGCGCACGACTCGAAATCGTGTGTGCCCTAAAAAGGCACCGTGGGTTCGAATCCCACCCTCTCCGTTCCTCCCTCCGTCGTCGGTTCGATTGCCGGGGCGGCCTCGCCTTCCGGCGCGGTCGCCCGGCCGGATCGATCGCCGGGTGGCAGGACGCGGTTCGCGGGAGAGGTGCCAGAGTGGTCGAATGGGCACGACTGGAAATCGTGTGTACCCCTAATCAGGGTACCGTGGGTTCGAATCCCACCCTCTCCGTCCGAACCGTTCCTCAGCGGTCGACGAGCCTCACCGCGTAGTCCCGCAGCGTCGTGCGCGGCCCGCTCGCCTCGACGAGCCCCGCGTCGATCACCGCATTCAGGCGGGCGCCGAGGAAGACGTCGCCCACCAGGTTCTGCGCGTCGCAGTTTCCCATGGCGGTGCCCACGACCTTCGCCGCCGCTCGCCACTGCGGGCCGCATGCGGCCAGCAGCAGGGGATCGTAGTGCTCCACGGGCACGCCGATCACGCGGCCGCACTCGAGGCGCCGGACGGCGCTGCGGGCGTCGCGGATGCGCGCAAAGTCCTGCGCCAGGGACGCTCGATCCGCGGCGCTCAACGGTTCGCGCGTGCCGTAGAGTCGCGCAAGGCTCTCCGGCGAATGCGCGGCGACGTAGGGAGGGATGTCGATCCCGGGCACGCGAACGCGCCACATCGGCTCCTGTCGCCGCGCGAGCCGGTCGCACGCCATGGCGACGAAGATCGCGTCGGCGACGTTGTCGCCCGTCCAGACGATCACCGCGTCCGGCCGTTCGCGATCGAGGCGCTCGAGGAGCGACGGCCACTCCCCGAACGGGACGTAGTCGCCGATCCCTTCTTCGCCGTATCCCCTGAAAAGGGCGTGCATGTAGGCGCGGCGTGCCTCGCCGTCGTCGAGCGGCCCCTGTGCGAGGTCGTCGGAAAAACCGACCACGGCGCCCGCCATCCCGAGCGAGGCACAGGCCGCCCTCACGCACCCCACGGCACTGTCTCCCGAAACGAGATGAAGCGGATGGAGCGGCGCCGGATCCGGCGATGTTCCAGGCGATTTCATGGCGACTCTCCGACGCCTACGGCATCGGCCTGCCGTGCGCCACGTGCGATCGACGGGCCGTCGACGTGCAGCGACGACAGGACGCCTCGCACCGCCGGATCCCGACGTTCGAGGGGCGCGTCGTCCCGAAGCGGTTGCCAGCCCGATTCCCGTCCGGTATGGGTGCCGGCGGAGCGCGGGTGTAGCTCAGCTGGCTAGAGCGCAACCTTGCCAAGGTTGAGGTC
>JAFMJW010000014.1 GCA_017853315.1 Alphaproteobacteria bacterium | reverse complement strand
TCGACGAGGTCATGGGCATCAAGAACTCGGTGATCGTCGAGGAGCTCTCGCTGCCTCCCGTGAAGATCCACTGCTCGGTACTCGCCGAGGACGCGATCAAGGCCGCCGTGAAGGACTGGCAGTCGCGCCGCCCGGGCTCGAAGGAGACCGACGCGGCCTGAGCCGCGATCGCGTCCTCCGGGAGATCGGGAAGGAGTCGAAGATGCCGGCCGCAGGGATCCAGCTGAGCGACAGCGCGGTGCAGAAGATCCTCGCGCTGTGCCCCGACGCCGCCCTCGGTGACAAGGGCCTGCGCGTGAAGGTCGTGGGTGGCGGCTGCTCGGGTCTGTCCTACAAGATGGACCTCGACCAGAAGCGCGACGGCGACCGGGTCTTCGAGCGCGACGGCGCCCGGGTCATCGTCGACCGCAAGAGCTTCCTGTACCTGAACGGCACCGAGCTCGACTACAGCGACGACCTGATGCACGCCGGGTTCAACCTGCGCAACCCGAACGTGAAGCGGAGCTGCGGCTGCGGCGCGTCCTTCGGGGTCTGACGTGGACGCCCCGGTCTGCTGGCGCTGCGGCGGCCGGGTCTCGCCGGCGGTGCTCTGCTCCTCCTGCGGCGCCGTGCAGGCGCCGGCTCCCGGCGTCGACCACTTCTCGGTACTCGGCCTGCCGGTGCACCCCGCGGTCGACGAGAAGACGCTTTCGGAGCGCTACTACGAGCTCTCGCGCCGCGTGCACCCCGACCGCTTCCAGGCGGGCGAGCCACGCGAGCTCGAGCAGGCCGTCTCCGCCACCGCGGCGCTGAACTCGGCCTTCCGCTCCCTGCGCGACGTCGAGTCGCGCGGTCGCTACTGGCTCGAGCGAGCCGGCGGATCGCTCGGCCGCGACAACGCCTCGGTCCCGCCCGCGCTCGCCGCGACCGTGTTCGAGGTGCAGGAGAAGCTCGACGAGTTGCGCCACGCCTCGGGCGACACGCGCACGTCCGTCCGCGGCGAGGTCGACCGGGCACGGGCAGATCTCGAGCGCAGGCGCGCGGAGCGCCGGGCCGCGCTCGAGGCGATGCTCCGCGACTGGCCGGGCGGGACGAACGGCGCGACGGCCGCGTCGACTGCGTCGGCCCTCGGCGCGGCGGTCTCCGTGAACGGATCGCGCGCGGCGAACGGCACGGCCGCCGGCCTCGCGACGAACGGCTCCCACGCCCCGGCCCCCGGCGACCAGGCCGCGCTGAAGGCGCTCCTCTCCGAGCTCTCCTACCTCCGCACCCTCGAGCGCGACGTGCGCACGGCCCTGGAGTCCTGATCCCATGCCCCCGATCGTCGGAATCGACCTCGGCACGACGAACAGCCTCGTCGCGATCATGCGCGACGATCGCCCCGAGATCATCCCCGACCCGGTGACGGGCTCGGCGCTCCTGCCGTCCGCCGTCTCGCTCCTGCCCGACGGCTCGTTCGTCGTCGGGGCGACCGCGCGCAGCCGCGCGACCCTCCACCCGCGCGGCGGAATCCTCTCGGTGAAGCGCTTCATGGGCATCGGCCCGGATCACCTCGATGCGACCGACCGGGAGCGCTACCGCTTCGCCGACGACCCGCGCCGGATCGCGATCCGCCTCGAGTCCGAGGGCGACGCTCCCGCCGCCGTCGAGATCACGCCGGTCGAGGTTTCCTCGCTCATCCTGCGGGAACTGAAGCGCCGCGCGGAGCACGCGCTCGGCGAGGAGGTGTCGCGCGCGGTCGTGACCGTGCCCGCCTACTTCGACGACAACCAGCGCCAGGCGACCCGCGACGCGGGCCGGCTCGCGGGACTCGACGTGCTCCGCCTCGTGAACGAGCCGACCGCGGCGGCGCTCGCCTACGGGCTCGACAAGGAGGACGAGGTCACGATCGCCGTCTACGATCTCGGCGGCGGCACCTTCGACGTCTCGATCCTGCGTCTCCGCGAGGGTCTCTCCGAGGTGCTCGCGACCGGGGGCGACACGCGGCTCGGCGGCGACGACTTCGACCGCCGGATCGCCGCGCACTTCGCGTCCACGCTGGGCCTGGCCCCCGCGGAGGCCTCCACGCCCGAGGCGATCGCGGTCCTCCTCGAGGGCGCCGAGCGCGCGAAGCGCCTGCTCGGCGAGGGCGAGTCCGCGCGCGTCGAGCTGCCACTGCCCGGCGGCACGCGCATCGCGGAGATCGACCGCGCGACGATGGAGAAGGCGTGTGCCGACCTGGTCGACCGCACGCTCGAGAGCTGCCGCCGCGCGTTGCGCGACGCGGGCCTCGACGCGGCCGGGATCGACCGCGTCATCCTGGTCGGCGGCGCGACCCGCATCCCCGTGGTGCGCCGCGCGGTCGCAGGCTTCTTCGGGCGCGAGCCGCTCGCCGGCATCGACCCCGACCGGGTCGTGGCGCTCGGCGCCGCGGTGCAGGCGGGCATCCTGTCCGGCGGCTCGACCGACATGCTGCTGCTCGACGTGGTTCCCCTCTCGCTCGGCATCGAGACGATGGGTGGCGTCTTCACCCGGCTGATCGACCGCAACACGACGATCCCGGCCGCGGCCCGCGAGCAGTTCACGACCGCGGTCGACGACCAGACCCACGTCGAGCTGCACGTGCTGCAGGGCGAGCGCGAACTCGCGTCCGACTGCCGGAGCCTCGCGCGCTTCCGCATCCCGATCCCGCCCGCCGTGGCCGGGATTCCGCGCGTCGAGGTGACCTTCCTGATCGACGCGAACGGCATCCTCTCGGTCTCCGCCCGCGACGTGAAGACCAACACCGAGCACTCGATCGAGGTGAAGCCGAGCCACGGGCTCACCGACGAGCAGGTCGAGTCGATGATCGAGGAGTCCTTCGACCTCGCCGAGCAGGACTTCGCGGTGCGACAGCTGATCGAGGCGCGCACCGAGGCCGAGACGATCCTGAACGCGACGGAGAAGGCCGGGCAGCTCCACCGCGAGTTGCTCGACGAAGCCGAGCGCGAGGCGATCGCGCGGGCGGCATCCGAGCTGCGGCTCGCCTGCGTGGGCGAAGACCACGGCCTGATCCGCGACCGGATCGACGCGCTCAACACCGCGGGGACCCCGTTCGCGCAGCGGATCATGGACCGCTCGATCCAGGCGGCGCTCGCGACGAAGCGCGTCGAGGAGATCGCGCCGTGAAGCACAAGGTGACCTTTCTCCCGTCGAACGTGGTCGTCGAGGTCGACGAGGACGCCTATCCCTACGGCGACGACGGCAAGCCCGGCTCGATCCTCGACGTCGCGCTTGCGGCCGGCGTCGCCCTCGATCACAACTGCGGCGGGCATTGCGCCTGCACGACCTGTCACGTCATCGTCCGCGCGGGCGGCGAGAACCTCTCGCCGATGCAGGAGGACGAGGAGGACCGGCTCGACCTCGCGCCGGGCCTCGAGCCCACCTCGCGGCTGGGCTGCCAGGCCGTCGTGCGGGGCGACGTGACCGTCGAGATCCCCGAGTTCTGAAGGTGCCGGACGTGAACGAGGTGCGCCCATGTCGCTGATGCAGGTGAGCCGGAGAGTCGACTACGCGCTGCGCGCGGCGATCCACTTGGCGCAGAGGGAGCCGGGGCAGGCCGCCTCGCTCGCCGACATCTCGGCGTCGGAGGCGATCCCGAAGAAGTTCCTCGAGAAGATCCTCCAGGACCTGATCCACGCAGGCGTCGCGGCATCCCGCCGCGGCTCGCACGGCGGCTACGCGCTCACGCGGAGCCCGTCGGAGATCTCGTTCAAGCAGGTCATGGAGGCGGTCGAAGGGCCGATCGCGCTGAACGTCTGCACCGGCGGCCCGAGCCTGTGCTCGGTCAGCCCGACCTGCGGGATGCAGCACGTCTGGGCCGAGGGCCAGCGCCGACTGGTCGACCTGTTCGCGGCGACCCGGCTCTCCGATCTCCTGCCGGCAGGCGGGATCGGCGGCGGACGACCCGCGCCGGCCAGCCGGGCGGTGGCACGCGAGGGCTAGTCCCCCGGACGCCCCGGAGGAGTCGGCGACTCCCCCCACGCGGGCACCTCCAGCTGCCCGTCGACCTCCCGGGCTCCTGCCCTTCGGCGGCGGGAGGGGCGCGGTTTTCCACCCCCGGCCCTTCCACGAGGATCGAATCGAATAGACCCCCGGGGCGGGGCGTCTGACGGGGCATGGAAACCCAGATCCCCACCCCCGAGGAGCGCGGCGTGGACGGCCTCGAGCCGGACCACATGCTCCCGGGGCAGTTCTTCGGTGCGCTCCGGTCCCAGTCCGGCACGAGCGGCGAGCGGCGCCTCATGGCCGCGGTGCTCCAGGAGGGGATCGAAACCCTCCAGAAGACGGTCCACGCGACCGACGCCGAGGGCCGGGAGGCGTTCTGCGACGCGCTCGCGTGGCTGCGCGCCCGTCACGACGCGGACCTGTTCTCGTTCACGACGGTCTGCGCGGTGCTCGACATCGACGCCGACTGGCTGCGCGACGGTCTCCTGCGGCGACTCGAGGCGCGACGCGCGGAAGGCAAGCGTCCGGCGGCCCAGGCCGCGCCGGCGCAGGCCGTCGAGACCGAGGAGATCGAGCCGCTCCGCCACTGCGGCTGAGCCTCGACGCGAGCGGCGCCCTTGCGCCCGCCCGATCGATCGGGATGAATCGGACTCATGCCGGTCGTGAGTCGTCCGCCGTGCCCGGGCTGCGGCAAGCCGCTCGTGCGCAAGCCGGCCGGGCGGTGTCCCGATTGCGGTGCCGAGGTCGCGGACTTCGTCGCCGCCGAGCGCAACCGCGAGGAGCGCATCGAGAAGGTCGTCGCGGTCGTCTCGACGATCCTCGTCGTGACGGTGATGGTGCTGGGCGGCGGACTCGGACTGGTCGAAGGCGTGCTCATGTACGCCGCCGCGGGCGCCTTCGTCTGGTACCTCGCGAAGGGGACGTTCTGGAGCAGCCGGGCCGCGCCCGACTCGATCGAGGCCGAGGAGCCCGAGGGCCCGCAGGGCTGACGCGTCAGTCGCGCTCGTAGCTCGCACCGAGCGCGAGCGGCGCCCGCGCGAGCCCACGCGGCAGCAGCAGGGCGAGCAGCGTGAGCACGTAGGGCAGCATGAGAAAGAGCTGGTAGGGCAGCCGGATCGCGGTCGCCTGGAACTGGAACTGCAGCGCCGAGGCGACGCCGAACAGCAGCGATCCCGCGAGCACGCCCCACGGCGACCAGCGGCCGAAGACGACCACCGCGAGCGCGACGAACCCGCGCCCCGCCGTCACCCCCTCGACGAAGCTGCCGGCGCTCGCGAGCGAGAGGGCGGCACCCGCGAGGCCGGCGAGCGCGCCCGCGACCGCGAGCACGATCATCCGGTCGCGCCGGACGGGGAGACCCAGGCTCTCGGCCGCGCGCGGATGATCGCCGAGCGCGCGGACCCGGAGCCCGAGCCCGGTGCGCGCGAGGAAGAAGGCCATCACCGGCACCAGCAGGAGGGCCAGGTAGACGAGCGCATGCTGCGAGAAGAGGACGGGTCCGACGACCGGCAGCTTCGAGAGGACCGGCAGCTCGATGCGCGGCAGCGTCGGCAGCACGAGCGAGGTCCCGGTCTCGCCGTAGACCTCGCGGTAGAGCGCGCCGGTGCCGCCGAGCGCGAGCAGGTTGATCGCCGTGCCGACGATGATCTGGTCGGCGCCGAGCAGCACGGCCGCCGTGCCGAACAGCACTGCGACCGCGACGCCCGCAGCCGCCGCCGCGAGCACGCCCGGCAGCGGGGTCCCGGCCTGCTGCGCCGCCACGGCCGCCGCGAAGGCGCCGACGAGCATCGTTCCCTCGAGGCCGATGTCGAGGACGCCCGAGCGCTCGACCAGCAGCTCGCCGAGTGCGGCGAGCAGGATCGGCGTGCCGAGCGCGAGCCCGGCCGCGAGGAACTCGACGATCACGACGTCTCCCCCGTGGCCGCGGGGCGGCGGAGCCCGGCACGCTCGAGCCGTCGCGCGACCGCGGGCGTCCCGAGGACCGCCACCGCGAGCAGCGTCGCGCCCTGCACCGCGACCGCGAGCACCGCCGAGACGCCGACGGTGCGTTCCATCGAGCTCGCGCCGGCGCCCAGCGCCGCGAAGAAGAGGGCGCCCGCGACCATTCCCGGCACGCGCAGGCCGCCCAGCAGCGCGACCGCGATCGCCGTGTAGCCGTAGCCCGGCGAGAGCTTCTCGTAGAGGCGGTGGGTCACGCCGCAGAGCTCGACGGCGCCGCCCAACCCGGCGATCGCGCCGGAGAGCGCGAACGCGAGGGCCAGGTCGCGCACGACCGGGAAGCCCGCGAGCCGTGCCGCGTCCGCGTTCAGACCTGCCGAGCGCAGGCGCAGCCCGAGGCTCGTCCGCGAGAGCAGCGCACCCGCGGCGATCGCGACCAGCAAGGCGAGCAGAACGCCGACGTGCAGACGGTCGTCGATCGAGGGCGCGAGCCGCCAGAGATCCGCCGTGGACGCGAGCGCGTCGGACTGCGGGTAGGTCCGGCTCTGCTCCTGGAGCGGGCCGTTCACCGCGAACGAGACCAAGTAGAGTGCGACGAAGTTCAGAAGGATCGTCGTGATGACCTCGCTCACGCCGCGGCGGATCCGCAGCAGCGCCGGCAGCGAGGCCCAGGCGGCACCCGCGAGCACGCCCGAGAGCAGCGCGACCAGCGCCTGTCCCGGGAACGGTCCCGTCTTCGTGCCGACCACTCCCGCGGCGAGCGCACCCGCGAGGAACTGTCCCTCGGCCCCGATGTTGAAGATGCCGCTCCGGAACGCGAGCATCACCGCGGCACCGGTCAGGACGAGCGGCGTCGCGCGCACGAGCACGTCGGCCACGTTCTCGGCCGAGCCGAGGCTGCCCGAGACGAGCGCGCCCACCGCGCGCCCGGGTGCATGTCCGCCGACCGCGGCCACGATCGCCGCAAGCCCGAGCGCGACTGCGACCGCGAGAGCGGCGGGGAGAAGACGCAGGACGAGCGCCGAGAGGCGGTTCACGCCGCCACCCCGAGTCCCGCCATGAGGCGGCCGATCTCGTCGCGGGCGGGCCGCGGCGCGGACGCCCGCAGCAGCCGTCCGCGGAACAGCACGGCGACCGTCCCGGCGAGTTCCTCGACCTCGTCGAGGTCCGAGGAGAAGACGACGACGGCAGCACCCGCCTCGGCGAGCGTGCGCAGGCGGGCGCGCACCGAGGCGGTCGCGGCGAGGTCGAGGCCGCGACTCGGGTTCGCCGCGACGACGACACGAGGCAGCTCTCCGCCGAGTTCGCGCGCGAGCACCAGTCGCTGCTGGTTCCCGCCCGACAGCGCGCCCGCGGCCCGCAGCGGGTCGGCCGGCTGCACGCCGAACTCCGCGATCCGGCCCGCCGCGGCCTTCATCGCGCGGTCGCGGTCGATCCAGCCGCGCGGGGCCGCACGATCGAGGAGCGGCTCGGCGAGCAGCAGGTTCTCCCAGAGCGAGAGCTCGTGGACGAGCCCCTCGCGTCCGCGGTCCGCCGGCACGACGGCGAGCCCCGCCCCGCGCGCGTCCGACGCGCGCGCGACCGGGCGGCCGTCGATCTCGACGCAGCCGCGCAGGTCGCGCAGCCGGTCGCGGCCGATGCCGGCGAGCACCGAGACGAGTTCGCCCTGTCCGTTCCCTTCGACGCCCGCGACGACCAGCAGCTCGCCCGGGCGCACCTCGAACGAGACGTCGTCGAGGACGACCGCGCCGCGCGCGTCCCGCGCGGACACGGCGTCGACCCGGAGCGCGGGCGGGTTTGCGGCGCCGGCGGCCGTCGCGCCGGTCGCGCCACGCGCGCCCGTCGCGGCGACGCCATCCCCTGCCGTCGTCGAGCCCGCGACGGGCAGACGGTCGCGATTCGTCCCGACCATCGCCGCCGCGAGCGATCGCTCGTCGTGCTCGCCGGCCGGACCGCTCGCGATCACGCGGCCGGCGCGCAGGATGGTCACGCGGTCGGCGATGCGCAGCACCTCGGCGAGCTTGTGCGTCACGATGACGACCGCGGTGCCGCGCGCCGCGAGTCCTTCGAGGAGCTCGAAGAGCACGTCGACCTCGTCGGGCACGAGCACGGCGGTCGGCTCGTCGAGCACGAGCAGCGCGGGCGGATGCGGCCGGCCGTCGGGCGCGAGCCGGTCGCCGACGAGCGCCTTCAGGATCTCGACCCGCTGGCGATCGCCGACCGAGAGCTCCTCGACGCGGCGTCCCGGGTCGGCGATCGAGATCCGGAACGCGTCGGCGAAGGCGCGAGTCTCTTCGGCGAGCCGCGCCGGGTCGAGCCAGCCGCGGCGCCCGAGGGCGAGGGCGAGGTTCTCGGCGACGGTGAGCGTCGGCACGAGCATGAAGTGCTGGTGCACCATCGCGATGCCGGCCGCGCGCGCCTCGACCGCCGAGCCCCAGCGCGCGTCGCGACCGCCGAGGCGGACCTCCCCTGCGTCGGCCGAGTAGAGACCGCTCGCGACCTGCATGAGCGTCGACTTGCCCGCGCCGTTCTCGCCGAGCAGCGCGTGGATCTCGCCGGCGCGCGCGGTGAAGTCGACGCCGTCGAGCGCGACCACCGCGCCGAAGCGCTTGCGCACGCCGCGCATCTCGAGGACGGGGCGGCCGGACTCGTCGGCGCGGGCGGCGGTTTCGCGAACGTCGCTCATCGGCCTTGCGGCTCCGCTGCGGGCGGGAAGCGGTCCAGCACCCAGGCCCGCGCCTGCTCGGCGTCGACGAGCTCGCCCTCGAGCTGCGCGTCGAAGGCGCGGTCGAGGATCTCGCCGAGGCGCGGGCCCGGGCGGTAGCCCAGGTCGAGCAGGTCGCGGCCGCGCAGGAGAGGCTCGGGCAGCACCGCGTGGCCGGGCAGCGAGTCGCGGCTCGCGCGGCAGAACTCCCACGGGCCGAGATCGCCGCTGCCCGAGAGCGCGTCGATCCGGATCACCTCGAGCAGGTCGTCGATCCACGGCTCGCCGAGGAAGCGGCGCAGGGTGGACGCGCGCATCCGGGGCGCGTCGAGGTGCGAGAGATGGCGGTCGACGAGCCAGGCGACGCGACTCTCGACGTCGCCGCTGCGCCGCAGCCGTCGCACGATCGCGGCCGCCGTCTCGGCACCGCGCTCGCAGTGGCCGTGGAAGGTGATCCGGCCGTCGGGTCGGCGCTCGGCGCAGGAGCGCTTCTCGACGTCGTGGAGGAGGAGAGCCAGCGCCACGTGCTCGGAGTGGCGCGCGGGCTCGATGCGTCCCAGGCAGAGCAGCGTGTGGGCGAGCACGTCGCCCTCGGGGTGGTGGTCCGGCGACTGCTCGACCCGCCGCATCTCGGCGACCTCGGGCAGCACGGCCGCGAGCAGCCCGGTCGTCTCCAGCATCTCGAAGCCGCGGCGCGCGCCGCCTTCGAGCAGGATCTTCACGACCTCGTCGCCGATCCGCTCCCAGGCGATGGTCGTGACCGTCGGCGCGAGGCTCTCGATCGCGGCCAGCGTGCCGGGCTCGATCTCCCAGCCGAAGCGGGCGGCGAAGCGCACCGCGCGCAACAGCCGCAGCCGGTCCTCGTCGAAGCGCGCGCGCGGGTCGCCGATCGCGCGCACGACGCCGCGCTCCAAGTCGGCGCGCCCGCCGACCCAGTCGATCGGCTCGGAAGGCCGGTCGGGGTCGAGGAACATGCCGTTCACCGTGAAGTCGCGACGCCGCGCGTCGCCGCGCGCGTCGCTCGGCGTCACCTCGACCGGGTGGCGATGGTCGACGTAGCGGCCGTCGCTGCGGAAGGTCGCGACCTCGATCTTCTCGCCCTGCTCCAGCACGAGGACGACGCCGAACTGCACGCCGACGGGGACGGTGCGGGGGAAAATCCGCTGGACCAGGGAGGCCGGCGCCGAGGTGGCGACGTCGTAGTCGAGCGGCTCGCGGCCGAGCAGCAGGTCGCGGACGCAGCCGCCGGCGAGGAGCGCCTCGTGACCGGCCGCGCGCAGGCGCGCGACCACGGTCTCGGCGGCCCGGCGCGCCCGGCGCGGGTCGCGCTCGGGCGGGGCGGTCGCGCCGACTGCGACGCCCGGCTCCATCGGGGGAGGGTCGCACGCCCCAACGGGGGGTGCAATTTTCGCAGGCGTTCCCGCCGGCGGGCTCCTCTCTGGGGCGGGCTCCGCCGTGGCACCACGCGCAGACTCGGCACCGCTCTCTGGGCTCGACCTCGGACCGCAGGTAGCGCACCACCGCGCCCGACGCCCCTTGCCCGCGTCCTCATCGGGCGAGGGTTCGCTCTGCCGCTGGTTGACCCTCTGCCTGACTCACCCCGCTGCAGGCCTTCGCCAACCGCCCTTCGCCTGAACCGAAGCCGAGCGTCGACCAGTTCGCCGTTCAGACTTCATCCTGCCGAAGCGGTCAACGCGGCACTCACGCTGGTCCTGCCGCAGCTTCCGGACGACATCGACCGCCGGGGACCCCTAGGTGAACAGCCGGTCCCTCTCGACCAGATCGAGAAAGTCACGGAGCGGAAGCACCTGCGTTCCCCCCGGCGTCTGCAAGCGGTGCGACCCTAGATACACGACGATGGTTTTCGGCCGCTGCTTGCCGCCATAGCTCGCGGCAAACGTCTCCGGTCCCCTGGCAAACTCCGGCCGGTAGCGCGTGCTTGCCTTGGCTTCGATCGCCACGCACGCGTCGTCACGCCACAGCAGGAAGTCGACCTCGAGTGCCGCGGACTGCGTGGGCGCCCAGTAGTTCCAGTCCTCGAAGAGATGGCGATACGCACGGTAGGCTTGCAGCACCATCGCGAGCCACCCCTCGAAGAGCGCGCCGCGCTCCTCGTCGACCAGCGCGCCGAACCGGTGACGGGCGGCGCGCGCGAGGCCGGGATCGATCCAGTAGAGTTTCGGGTGACGCCTCTCCTTCACCCGCAGCTTGCCCTCGTACGCCGGGAGGCGGAAGGCGAGAAGGGTGTCTTCGAGGATGTCGAGGTAGCCGAGCACGGTGCTGCGTGAGACGCCCGCGTCGCGAGCGAGTCCGGCAGCGTTGAGCACCTGGCCGTGAAGGAGCGCCGCCACCGGCAGGAAGCGGGCGAAGCCAGGAAGGTTGCGCACCAACGCTTCGGCCTGGATCTCTTCGCGAAGATACGTCTGCAGGTAGGCCTCGAGCACCTCGCGATCACCGCCGCGGTCCCACACCAGTGCGAGGCTCCCGTGGGTGAGGACGCGCTCGAGGTCGAACGCGTTTCCCATCTCCTCCGGAACGAGGGGATACAGTGCCTTCCGGATCGCGCGGCCAGCGAGCAGATTGGTGCCCGCCGCCCGCAGCTTGCGCGCGCTCGATCCCGAGAGGGCGAAGGTGAGCCGGCGCGATTCGATGAAGCGGTGCGCCTCGTTCAGCAGCGACGGCAGCCGCTGGATCCCGTCGATGACGACCCGCGACCCCGGCGGCAAGGCTTCGAGACGCCCTGCCAGCAACCCCGGGTCGACGAGGAGCGAGTGGAAGAGCTTTTCGTCGAGCAGGTCGAGGTAGGTCGCGTCGCCATAGTGGCGACGAAGCCAGGTGCTCTTCCCCGTCCCGCGGGCCCCGAAGAGGAAGAACGAACCCTCCGGAGGGACCAGTAATCGATGTAATTCCAAATGGTTAGACTCCGCCGTCATTTTTCCCGGAAAAATGACGGCGTATCAACGGTCGCTGCCAGACGTCCCTCGGCAGTCTCTCGCCGACGACGATCGACGCCTCCGGCGGGACGACGCAAGAGCCTTCGGGACAATCTCGTCTCGTCCCTAGGTGGAACGGTGCTGGTTCAGCAGGCACGCCGGTCCGTCCGCGGATTTCGCGGACTCATGGATCGCAGCCGGGGACCGTGACCCGCATTCGCGGAGGGGCTACGCTGAACGGGCGTGACGACCCCCGTCGACTTCGACCCCCTCGTCGCGCGCTGGTTCGCCGGCCGCTTCGGCTCGCCGACGCCTCCCCAGCGCGACGGCTGGGCGGCGATCGCCGCGGGCCGCCACGCGCTCATCGCCGCACCGACCGGCTCGGGCAAGACGCTCGCCGCGTTCCTCTGGGCGATCGACGGCCTCGTCCGCGACGCGCGCGCGGGCACCCTCGAGGACGCGACCCGCGTCGTCTACGTCTCGCCGCTGAAGGCGCTCGGCAATGACGTCGAGAAGAACCTCGCGCGCCCGCTCGCCGAGATCCGCGAGCTCGCGGCGGCGGAGGGCATCCCGCTCGACGACGTCCGGATCGCCGTCCGCAGCGGCGACACCACCTCGAGCGAGCGCCAGGCGATGCTGCGCCGCCCCCCGCACGTGCTCATCACGACGCCCGAGTCGCTCTTCATCCTGCTCACCGCGGAGAGGGGCCGCCGCATGCTCTCCGGCGCGCGCACCGTCATCGTCGACGAGATCCACGCGATGGCGGGCGACAAGCGTGGATCCCACCTCGCGTTCTCGATCGAGCGCCTGGATGCGCTCGTCGCTGAAGGCCCGCGTCACCCCGCGGACGGCGAGGAGACCGGCGACGCGACCGGGCCGCGCCCCGGCGAGTCGCTTCGCCTGTTCGACGACGAATCGCCCGCGCGCGCCGGGCTCCGCCCGCGCGTCCAGCGGATCGGGCTCTCGGCGACCCAGAAGCCGATCGACGAGATCGCGCGCTGGCTCGTCGGCACCTCCAACGTCGCCGCCGACGGCACGCCCGACTGCGCGATCATCGACGGCGGCCACCGCCGCGCGATGGAGCTCTCGGTCGAGACCGTGCCGTCGTTCGAGCTCGGCCCGATCGCGAGCCACGAGCTGCGCGACGCGGTCCACGACCGGATCGTCGAGCTCGCGGCCGCGCATCGCACGACGATCGTGTTCGTGAACACCCGCCGCCTGGTCGAGCGGGTCGCCCACGCGCTCGGCGAGAAGATCGGGCCCGAGCGCGTCGCGGCCCACCACGGCAGCCTCGACAAGCGCATCCGGCTCGCAGCCGAGGAGAAGCTCAAGTCGGGCGAGGTGCCGATCGTCGTCGCGACCGCGTCGCTCGAGCTCGGCATCGACGTCGGCCACGTCGACCTGGTCTGCCACGTCGGCGCGCCGCGCGCGCTCGCGACGCTGCTGCAGCGGGTCGGCCGCTCCGGCCACTGGCTCGGCAGCGTGCCGCGCGGCGTCTTCTTCCCGTTGACCCGCGACGAGCTCCTGCAGACGGCGGCCGCCGTGCGCGCGATCCGCGCGGGCGAGCTCGACCGGATCAAGCTGCCCGGCAAGCCGCTCGACATCCTCGCCCAGCAGATGGTCGCGACCGCCGCGGCCGACGAGACCCCGACCGAGGACCTCTACCGGCTCGCGCGCCGCGCCTGGCCGTGGCGCAACCTCGAGCGCTCCGAGTTCGACGAAGTGCTGGAGATGCTCTCCGAGGGGGTCGCGACGCGCCGCGGGCGGCGCTCGGCCCACCTCCACCACGACCGCGTGCAGGAGCGGGTGCGCGGACGCCGCGGCGCGCGGCTCGCCGCGATGACGAGCGGCGGCGCGATCCCCGACACCGCCGACTTCGACGTCGTCGAGGAGCCGACCGAGGCGCGCGTCGGCAAGGTGAACGAGGACTTCGCGATCGAGAGCATGCGCGGCGACATCTTCCTGCTCGGGAACCGCTCCTGGAAGATTCGCCGCGTCGAGATCGGCAAGGTGCGCGTCGAGGACGCGGGGCAGGCGCCGCCGACGATCCCGTTCTGGTTCGGCGAGGCCCCGCCGCGCACGCTCGAGCTCTCCGAGGCCGTGGGCGCGCTGCGCCAGGGGATCGCCGACCGCCTCTCCGATCCCGCGGCCGCCGCGGCCTGGGTCGCCTCCGAGTGCGGCACCGACGCGGGCGCCGCGGCACAGCTCGTCGCCTACGTGGGCGGGACGGTCGCGGTGCTCGGGACCGTGCCGACCCGCACCCGCATCGTCGCCGAGCGCTTCTTCGACGAGAGCGGCGGCATGCAGCTCGTCGTGCACGCACCCTTCGGCGGTGCCGTGAACCGCGCCTTCGGGCTCGCGCTCCGCAAGCGCTTCTGCGTCGGCTTCGACTTCGAATTGCAGGCGGCCGCGACCGACGACGGCATCGTGCTCTCGCTCGGCGAGCAGCACAGCTTCCCGCTCGACTCCGTCTTCACGATGATCCGCCCGGCGACGCTCGAGGACGACCTCGTGCAGGCGGCACTGCAGGCGCCGATGTTCGGCACCCGCTGGCGCTGGAACGCGAGCCGGGCGCTGGCGCTCCTGCGCCACCAGGGCGGACGGCGGGTGCCGCTCAACATCCAGCGCATGCGCGCCGAGGACCTGCTCGCCGCCGTCTTCCCCGCCCAGCTCGGCTGCGGCGACAACCGCATGGGACCGATCGAGCCGGTCGACCACCCGCTCGTGAACGAGACCCTGCGCGACTGCCTGCACGACGCGATGGACATCGACGGCCTGCGCGCGGTGCTCGAAGACGTCCGCACCGGCGCGATCGCGACCGTCTCGGTCGAGACCGCGGCGCCCTCGCCCATGGCGCACGAGCTGCTGAACGCGAACCCCTACGCCTTCCTCGACGACGCGCCGCTCGAGGAGCGCCGGGCACGCGCCGTGAACCTGCGCCGATCGGACCCGAGCCTCGCCGACGGGATCGGCGCGCTCGACGTGGACTCGATCGAGGAGGTGCGCCGGCAGGCCTGGCCCGACGTGCGCGACGACGACGAGCTCCACGACGCGCTCCACGGGCTCGTGTGGCTGCCGCTCGACGCACTCGCGGACGGCTGGGAGCCGCTCCTCGACCGGCTGCTCGCAGGTGCGCGCGCGGGCGTGCTGCGCTGGACCTCGCCCGCGGACGGGACGACCGTGCGCGCGGCCGTCGCGGCCGAGCGCGCCGACGTCGCGCGGCGCGCGCTTGCGGGGGCGAGCTGGGAGCGGGAGGTCGCGGTCCCGCGCGGGGTCCCCGACGCACCCGATGCGGAGGACTGCGTCCGCCTCGCGGTGCGGGGCTGGATCGACGCACTCGGTCCCGTCACCGTGCCCGCCCTCGCGCGCCGGCTCGGGCTCGAAGGAGGGGCGGTCGCGAGCGCGCTCGCGCGCCTCGAGATGGACGGCGCCGTCCTGCGCGGACGCTTCGTCCCGGGAGCGGGCGAGGAGGAGTGGTGCGAACGGCGCCTGCTCGCGCGCATCCACCGCGGCACGCTCGGCCGCCTGCGGCGCGAGATCGACCCGGTCACGATCGCCGACTTCGCGCGCTTCCTCTTCGAGTGGCAGCACGCGGCGCCCGGCACCCGCCTCCACGGCCGCGAGGGTCTCGCCGCGGTGGTCGCCCGCCTCCACGGATTCGAGCTGCCGGCACCGGCCTGGGAGCGCGCGGTGCTCCCGCTGCGGGTCGAGCGCTACGCGGGATCGCTGCTCGACGACGCGTGCTTCTCCGGCACGGTCGCCTGGGGGCGCCTCTCGCCGCCTGGCTTCCTCCGGGGCGCGACGGCCGACGAGGCGGAGACCGCATCGGCGGGTGTCGTCGGGGGGCGGCGCGGAACCGCCACGGCGAGCCGTCGGAGGCGGACCGCTCCGACGCGCAACGCGCCGCTCGCGCTGCTCCTGCGCGAGGAACTCGCGCCCCTTCGAGAGGCAGCCGACGCGCTCTGGCGGGTGTCGCCCGCGTCCGCGCTGTCGGAGGCCGCGCGCGACGTGATGGCGCTGCTCGCGCGCGACGGCGCCTCGTTCCTCTCCGAGATCGCCCGCTCGACCGGTCTCCTACCCTCGGCGGCCGAGGACGCGCTCTGGGAACTCGTGTCCTGCGGGCTCGTGAGCGGCGACGGGTTCGCCGGTCTGCGCACGCTGCTGCTGCCCGACGACAAGCGGCGCGCGGAACCCCGGCTGCGCGCGATCACCGGCGGACGGGCGCGTGCGCGCAGCGTCCCGGCCGGACGCTGGGCGCTGCTCCGCGTGCGCGACGTCGGAGGCGAGGCACGGGCTCCGGGCGAGGTCCGTGACGCCGAGGTGTCGCCCGCGCTCGCGGAGTCGATGGCCCGGGTGCTGCTGCGGCGCTGGGGCGTGGTCCTGCGGGAGGTGGTCGCGCGAGAGGCGGTCATGCCGCCCTGGCGACTCCTGCTCGGCGCGCTGCGGAGGATGGAGGCGCGCGGGGAGATCCGCGGAGGACGCTTCGTCGCGGGCCCGATCGGCGAGCAGTACGCGCTGCCCGAGGCGGTCGAGGCGCTGCGCGCGATCCGGCGCAAGGCCGATCCGGGCGAGCCGCTCGTCGTGTCGGCTGCCGACCCGCTGAACCTGCTGGGCATCCTCTTCCCGGGGCCCCGTCTCTCGCCGCAGAGCGGGCAGGTGATCGCGTTCTCGGCCGGCGTCCCGATCGAGACCGGCGATCTCGGCACGGTGCGGAGCCGCCTGCAGTCGTTCGGCTCGCGCGCCTGAGCGCCGCGCGGCGGGAGATCGCGGGTCGGGACTGCTATCCCGCCCCCGATGGACCCGCGTGCGCTTCCGGGCGTCGATGCCGTGCTGTCGAGCGAGGCGTCGCGGCCGCTGCTCGATCGCTGGCCGCGCGCGCTGCTCGTGGGCGCGCTGCGGCGAGAGATCGACGAGGCCCGCCGGGCGATGCTCGCCGGCGATGCACCCGCGCCGATCTCCTGCGAGGCGCTCGCCGAGCGCGCCGGGAATCGCCTCGCGGAGGACCTCGACGCCCACCCGCCGCGCGTGGTCAACGCGACCGGCACGATCCTGCACACGAATCTCGGTCGCGCCCCGCTCGGTGCGCGCGCGGTGGACGCGCTCGTTCGGGCCGCCTCCGAGCCCTGCGCGCTCGAGGTCGACCTGGACACGGGCGAGCGGGGCGAGCGCGACCGGGCGATCGCCGAGCGCCTGCGCGCGATCACCGGCGCCGAGGACGCGGTCGTGGTCAACAACGCCGCGGCAGCACTCCTGCTCGTGGTCGACACGCTCGGACGCCGACGCGAGGTCGTCGTGTCGCGCGGCGAGATGATCGAGATCGGCGGCGCGCTGCGCCTGCCCGACGTGCTCGAGCGGGCCGGCGCCACCCTGCGCGAGGTCGGCACGACGAACCGCACCCGCGTCGAGGACTACGCGGCGGCGATCGGGCGTCGTACGGGCTTCCTGCTGCGCGCCCATCCCAGCAACTACCGCGTCGAGGGCTTCGTCGAGCGCGCGCCGCTCGCCGCGCTCGGGATTCTCGCGCGGGAGCGCGGCGTGCCGCTGGTCGAGGATCTCGGCAGCGGCGCCCTGGTCGACCTCTCGACCTTCGGGCTGCCTCGCGAGCCGCGGCCCGCCGACTCGCTGCGCGACGGCGCCGACCTCGTCGTCTTCAGCTGCGACAAGCTGCTCGGCGGTCCGCAGGCGGGCATCGCCGCGGGGCGCGCGGACCTGGTCGCGCGACTGCGCCGCAACCCACTGCGCCGGGCGCTCCGGGTCGACAAGCTCGTCGTCGCCGCGCTCGCCGCGACGCTGGACGCGTGGCGAGGCGCTCGCGATCCGGGAGAGGAGATCCCGGCGCTCGGCTTCCTCCTGCGGCCGGTGTCGCTGCTCGACGAGATCGCGCGCGAGGCCTGCGAGCGACTGCAGGCCGCGCTGCCCGCGGGCTTCCGGCTCGACGTGGTCGAGTCCGAGGCCGAGATCGGCAGCGGCGCCCAGCCCGGGGCCCGGCTGCCCAGCCGGGCGGTCGCGATCGAGCACCCGGAGCTCGACGCCGGCCGGATCGCGGCGATCTTCCGCGCGGCACGCCCCGCGGTGCTGGGCCGGGTCGCGCGCGAGCGCTTCCTGCTGGACGTGAAGGCAGTGCTGCGCGCGGACGACCTCGTGCCCGCCTTCTCCGGGACGCTTTCGTGACCGCGCCGTCGGCGAGCGCGACGCGCGCTCCGGGCGCGATCGTCATCGGCACGGCCGGGCACGTCGACCACGGCAAGACCGCGCTCGTGCGCCGGCTGACCGGACAGGACACCGACCGACTGCCCGAGGAACAGGAGCGCGGCATCTCGATCGACCTGGGCTTCGCGCACCTGGAGCTCGACGGCCGGCGGCACGGCGTCGTCGACGTGCCCGGCCACGAGCGCTTCGTGCGCAACATGCTCGCGGGCGCCCACGGCATCGACCTCGTCCTTCTCGTGGTCGCGGCCGACGACGGCGTCATGCCGCAGACCGAGGAGCACATGGACATCGTGCACCTGCTCGGGGTGCGCGACGCGGTCTTCGTGCTCTCGAAGTGCGACCTCGTCGACCCGGCGCGGCGGCGCGAGGTGCGCGAGGAGGTCGCGATCCTCGCGGCCGGGACCGTCTTCGAGCAGGCGCCGGTCGTCGAGGTCTCGAGTACCACCGGGGACGGCATCGACGAGCTGCGGGACGTGCTCGCGGATCGCATCCGCGCGCTCCCGCCGCGCGAGGCACGCGGGCTCTTCCGCATGCCGATCGACCGGGCCTTCCCGCTCCGGGGACACGGGCTCGTCGTCACGGGTACCGCGATCGCCGGCGAGATCCGCGAGGGCGACCCGGTCGCCGTGCGCCCCGGGGACCTGGAGTCGCGCGCGCGCACCGTGCAGGTGCACGGCGAACGCGTGCCGCAGGCCGGCGCGGGCGAGCGCGTGGCCGTGAACCTGCCGGGCCTCGAGCGCGACCAGGCCGTCCGCGGCCAGGTGCTGGTCGACCCGCGCCTCGACTTCACCACCGACCGCTTCGACTGCTGGTTCGAGACGCGGGGCGGCGCGAAGAACGTCGTCCGCAGCTTCGACCGCATCCGCGTCTACGCGGGGACGGCGGAGGTGCCCGGGCGGATCGTCATGCTGGGCGGGGCGCGCGAGGTGGGCGCCCGGGAGCGCGCCTTCTGCCAGGTCGTGCTCGACGACCAGGTCGTCGTCGCGCACGGCGACCGCTTCATCGTGCGGGCGGGAGCCGCCTCGCGCACGAGCGGCGGCGGCGTCGTGCTGCACCCGTTCGCGCGACGCCACCGGGCGAGCGAGGCGGGGCTCCTCGACGGGCTCGCGGCGCTGCGCGACGGCGCCCTGCCCGCGCGCGTGCACGCCTTTCTCGAGCTCCTGCACGAGTTCGCGGCGCCGACCGAGTACCTGGCGCAGGGCCTGAGCCGCACCCCGGCCGAGGTGCGCGCCGCCGGGCTCGAGTCGGCCGAGGTCGTGCCGCTGCCGTCGCGGGCCGATCCGCAGGCGTGGACGACGCGCGCGAAGTGGAAGCAGCTCGGGGCGCTGGTCGTCGAGGTGCTCGAGGGCTTCCACGCGGCCCACCCGCTGGAGGCGGGCATGGACCTCGAGTCGACGCGCTCGCGGCTGCGGGTCGCCCTGCCGCCGAAGCTCTTCCGCCCGGTGGTCGACCTGCTCGCAGCGCAGGGACGAGTCGTGCGCGAGGAGTCGCTGCTGCGTCTCCCGACCCACTCGGTGCGCCTCGAAGACGACGACGCGGCCCTCGCCGAGCGCATGCACCGCGCGATCGCCGAGGGCGGGACGACGCCGCCCGACCTGAAGCAGCTCGAAGCCGTGCTGGGCGTCCCTTCCGCACGACTGCTCGCGCTCGCCGCCGTCCTGCTCTCGGCGAAGCGCGTCGTGCGGGTCGCACCCGACCTCTTCTACGACGTCCCCGCCTTCGACCGCGCGAAGGCGGTGCTCCTCGAGCGGCTCGCCGCGCAGCCCGAGATCACCGTCGCCGAGTACCGGAGCCTGATCTCGGCGAGCCGCAAGTACGCGCTCGCGCTGCTCGACCTGTTCGACCGCGAGGCGCTCACGATCCGCGTCGGCGACGCGCGGCGGCTTCGCCGCGGCTGACGCCGGGGGCGGCCGGAGCCGCCCCGGAGGTCCGTTCCCGCGGGGCTTCCGAGGCCCGCCGGATCCCGTCGGACTCCTCGCAACGCGCGAAGTGCGCGCCGACGGGTCGCGAGCACTTCCTCCCGGCGCGCCCGCCCTCAGTGCGGCGCGGGCATGCCGTGCAGTCCTTCCGGCGCGGCCGGCGGCGAGGTCGCGGCGATCGCCTTTCCGACCTCTTCGATCGCCTGCTCGTCGATCGCGAAGCTGGCCGCCTCCTTCAACTGGTCGTGGTAGGCGTCGACCCGCGCCTGGACGGTCTGGTTCCGGAGCATGAGCCGGATCTGCTCCTTCACCTGGTCGAACGGGTCGGGCTCGCCCTGCTTCACCTCCTCGACCCGGATCACGTGCCAGCCGTAGGGCGATTTCACCGGGTCGCTCACCTTGCCCGCCGGGAGCGTGAAGGCGACCTCCTCGAACTCCGGCACCATCCGGCCGCGGCCGAACCAGCCGAGGTCGCCACCCTGGCGGGCCGAGGCCGCGTCGGTCGATTTCTCCTGCGCGATCCTCGGGAAGGTCGCGGGTTCGGCGCGAAGCTGGTCGCGGACGGCCTTCGCCTCGGCCTCGCTGCCGAGCAGCACGTGGCGGGCGTGGATCGTGGTCGCGGAGAACCGCTCGGGGTGCTCCGCCCAGAAGCGCCGGACGGTGTCGTCGTCGACGACCGGCATCTGCTGGAGGTCGTGCAGCATCTTCTGGACGATCAGGCGGCGGCGCAGCTCGGCGACCTGGCGCTCGATCTCGGGATCGTCGGCGAGCCCCTTGGCCTGCGCGTCGCGCACGACGAGCTCCGAGACCACGCGGTTCACGACGAAGTCGCGGCGCGAGTCCGGCGTCATCCGAACCCGGTTGCGCTCGGGCACGTGGAGCAGGTCGGCCGCGAAGTCGTCGGCGGTGTAGGTCTCGCTTCCGTAGCGCGCCACCATCTTGCCCGAGAGGCTCCCGAGATCGACGCCCGGGGAGGCCTGCGGCGCCGCGGGAGCGGAGGCCGTGCGAGGCGGTCCGGACGACGACGGGCAGCCGGCGAGCAGCGCGGCCCAGGCCAGCAGGGCGATCGGGGACGAGCGTCGCTTCATGGCCTTTCCCTATCGCAATCGGGAAGGGCTGTGGAGAGCCGGCCGCCGCAGGCTCGTCGCGATTGACCCCCCTCGCCGCGATGGGCTACCGCTGGTCTCGGCCACCGGATGCGCTTCCAGAGCCAAGACCGATTCCTCCAGTACGTCGCGAGCAAGCGCCGGACCTACCTGCGCACCCTGCACGAGCGCGGCGACGGCCGGGGCTTCTTCGGACTGTGGAAGGGCGAGTGGGACTTCGCGCACGGCGCGATCTCGATCGACGGCCTCTCCCCGGGACAGGTCCGCTTCCTCGGGCGCGCGGCGCGATGGCTCCTGCAGCAGGACCTGGTCGGGGTCGTGCGCGACGTGTCCCCCGACTTCGCCCCGGTGCCCTCGAGCGTGGTCGACGCGCTTCCCGGGGCCCTGCACCAGGCGCGGTCGGTCCGCTCGATGCTGGTCGCGGGCGCGCGCGGGTCGGGTCGCGAGCAGCTCGCGATCCTGCTCCACGTGCTCACCGGACGCCCCGCGCTGATGCTGCGCGTCGAGGGGGCGGAACTCGGCAGCGGTCCGTCGTCGGTGCGGGCCGCCGACCTCCCCGAACGCGGTTCGGTGCTGGTGGCGGAGATCGAGTCGACGACGCCCGACGGCGAGGCGGAGCTGCTGGGCCTGCTCGCGGGCGACGGACGCCTGCGCGACCTGTTCGTCTTCTCCACGACGTCGGTCGAGCCGCGCGAGCTCGCCGGACGCTTCGGTCTCTCGCGCGATCTCCTCATGCGTACCGGGCAGGCGGAGGTGCGCCTCTCCCCGCTCGCCGGAGCGGTCGCGACCGCCCTCGTCGACGACCTCGTCTTCGACCTCTCGCAGGTACCCAACGACAGGCTCCCGGCCCTGCGGGACGAGGCGCGCGACCTCGCCGCGACGTGGTCGTCTCCCGCCGGCCCCGACCTGTCCGAGGAGACGATGGGGTGGGTGCTCTGGCGCGAGAAGGCGCGGCTCGCGACCGCGGTACTCGCCGACCCGGCGTTCGCCCGCGTTCGCACCGAGGCCTCCGCTCGCGCCGATCGCGAGGCGATGCGGGCGAGGGTCGCGGCCCACCTGGGCGCGCGCGAGCCTCGTCCGCGACACGGCGATGCCGCACACGGGACGCGCCCCGTGGTGCGGACCCCGGCGACCGCGGCCGCGCTGGCGTCGCGTGCGACGGCGGCCCCGGGCACCGCGCTGCCGCGGGCTGCCGCTCCGACCGATCCCGCGGCGGCCGGCGGCGGGCCGTCCGCGAGCGACGCAGGCCGGCCGAGACGCGAAGCGATGGTCGCAGCGGAGCCGCAGACCACGGCGAGCCGGGGGCACGCGCTCGCCACCGGCGGGGCGACCGAGCGCCCCGATGCGCCGCTGCCGGCGAGTCGCGACGAGGACGAGGCGCCGCTCGGGATCCATGGATCGTCGACCGAGGAGCGCGTCGCCGTGCCGACGTCCCTGCGCCGCGACGACCTGCTGCGCGCCTACTACGAGTCGCTTCTCGACGAGGAGGCGGGCGACCTGCGACGCGTGGCGGGACGAGCGGGCCGCAAGCTGCGCGTGCTCCAGGCGGAACTGGAGCGACTCGGGGTGAGACTGCAGCGCGGGCTGCCTCTCGCGCCGGCGAAGCGCAGCGCCTGACCGGGGGCCCGGATGGACGACCTCCTTCGCAGGACCGAAGCGCTGCTGCGACGCGTGGCGGCGGTCGAGATCGAGGCCGCCTCGGGCGGCGCGGGAGACGTCGACCTCCTGCTCGCGCAGTGGGACCGGCTGCGGACGGCGATCGCCCCGCTCGACCCGGCGGACCTCGAGCGGACGCGCGACGAGGTCGATGCCCTGCTCGCGGCGCTCGACGCGATGGCGCAACGACTCGAGTCGCTGCGCGCACTCAAGCAGTCGCTGTCCGGCGAGTCCTGACGGCCTCGGACCGCGCCCGGGCGGCCGCGAGGAGCGCGAGCCCGAGCGCCGCGCCGAAGGTGTCGAGAAGCGCGTCCGCCACGCAGCCGACCCGGCTCGGGACGAAGGTCTGGTGCCACTCGTCGAGCGAGGCGTGAACCGCGCAGAACGCGAGAGCGCCGGCCAGCACGACGTCCCGCGTACGCGAGGGACGGTCGAGGGCCCGCGCGACGAGCAGTCCCAACACGGCGTACTCCGTCACGTGCGCGAGCTTGCGGATCGCTGCGTGAGCGACGTCGGGCGCCCAGGCAGGTGCCCAGGCGAGCAGGCTCCGCACCAGCGGCAGGAGGAAGCCGCCGGTGTGCTCGCCGCTGAAGACGTCGCTCGAGAAGAACGAGATCAGCGAAGCCCACGCGAGGACGGGAAGCCAACGGGACGCCGGCCCGGGCGACCCGGTCCGCAGCCGTGAGGCGCCGTCGGCCGGCCCGAGACTCAGGGCTTCACCGGCTTCGGGGCCGCGGTCGCGGCCAGCTCGCGCTCGATCGCGAGCGCGTAGCGGTACTGGTCGGCGCTCTGGAAGCCCCCGGGGATTCGGCGTCCGTTGATGAAGAAGGTGGGCGTCGAGGTCACGCCGGAGGCCGCGCCGGCCGCCACGTCGGCGGCGACCGCGGCGCTCGCCGCGGGCGACTCGAGGCAGCGCGCGAACTCCGCGCCGTCGAGGCCGGCGCGCCCCGCGTAGCCGCCGAGCGCGGCCGGGTCGAGATTCGACTGGTTCTCGAAGAGCAGTCCCTGGAACTGCTCGAACTTGCCCTGGGCCGCCGCGCAGGCGGCGGCGACCGCGGCCTTGCACGCGTTCGCGTGCACCTCCGCCTGGAGCTGCGGGTTGCACTTCGCGTTCAGCGGGAAGTTGCGCACGACCACGCGCACGTCCGGCGCGTCGCCGAGCGCGGACTTCAGGTCCTGGTAGGCGCGCGCGCAGTAGGGGCACTCGAAGTCGGTGAACTCGACGATCGTGACGGGCGCGTCGGGGCGCCCGATCGACTGGCCGCCGTCGGTCGGCACCGAGTCGACGACCTCCTGCGACACGTAGAACGCGTAGAAGCGCGGATCGCGCTCGCGCACCTCGGCGATCGTGAGCGGGCCGCCCGACGCACGCGCGCCGACCTGCAATCCGGCGAGGCCGGCCACCGAGGCGAGCGCCGCCGCCGCGACGGCTCCGACGTAGCCCCACGACGGCCAGCCGGCGGGGGCCGACGACCGCAGCCCTCGCAGGATCGCGACCGAGGCGACGAACAGCAGGAGGACGATCGCGTCGAGCGACAGGCACAGCGGGCACGCGACCCGGATGACGAAGGCCGAGAGCGAGAGGAACCAGAGCGAGATCGCGAGCATGACCGCCGCGAGCGCCACGAGTGCCGCGGCGGCGTTCAGCCGGGCCGTGCCCGTCGACCTCGCGATCGTCCAGGCCAGGACCCCGGCCGCGAGGCACGCCAGGACCCCCCAGAGGGCGACTGGCAATCCCAGCACGTTCGCGTAGACGCTGCCGAGGACGACGTCGCAGGAGACCTTGGCCGAGACGTCGCAGAAGCTGGTGTACGCCCCTTGGCTTGCAGCCATCCGTTGGTGGATAAAGAGGATGACGGCTCCCAGGGCGGCGCCGAGACCGGAGAGGATGACGGCCACCGTGGGAAGAGCCCCGATGTTCGACGTCGCGGGTGCGACTTCCGCCGTGCGACGCGCGCGATCCATTCCGGTCGCGAACCCTAGCCACCCCCCCGTTGCAATTCAACGCCGAGCGGCGCGGCGGTTCGCCGCCGGACTCCTCGTCGCGGCAGGCCTCCTGCTCGCGTTCGCGACGCCGTCCGCCCGGGCCCAGTCGGTCGTCCTGAACGGCGGGTTCGCCGAGGGCGCCGGGGCGTCCGCGCCGGGCTGGGCGACGACCGCCTGGAGCCAGACCGCCGACACGAGCTTCGAGGTGCGTCGCGACCCGAGCGGGCTCGGCATCGGCGTGGTCCGCAATCCGAAGCCGAACGACGCCGCCTGGGTCCAGGTCGTGCAGGTCCAGCCGAGCACCTGGTACCGGCTCGCCGGCCAGCTGCGCGCGATCGGCGTGACCGAGGGAGACGCCGGTCTGAGCCTGTCGCTCCAGGAGGGCTTCGACCGCGGCAAGGTGATCCGCGGCGCCGACAGCGGCTGGCAGCGCGTCGAGATGTGGTTCAAGACGACGCCCGACCAGCGCACCGCGAACGTCGCGTGCCGGCTCGGCAGCTTCGGCACGCTCGCGGCGGGCGAAGGCTGGTGCACGGGAATCGAGCTCACCGCGCAGGGCGGGCCGCCGCTCAACGCAGACTACGTGTTCGGCCCGGTCGAGGAGTCGACGACGCCCGTCGGACTGCCCGCCTCCCTGATGCTGGTGGGCCTCGTCGCCTACGGCCTGTGGCGCTACGCGCGACTGCCCGCCGACGTGCCGCTCAAGGAACGCCTCGTGCTCGACGGCATCCTGCTCGCCCTGCTCGCGGCGAAGCTGCTGGTCGCGCCGATCTGGCAGTACAAGATCGACATCGGCGCCTACCAGGCGTGGTCGATGAAGCTCGCCGCCGAGGGGCCCGCCCGCTTCTACGCGCCCGGCTACTTCGCCGACTACCCGCCCGGCTACATGTACGTGCTGTGGTGGATCGGGCTCGCGGCGCGCGCCCTCTCGGTCGGCGCCGCCGGCTTCGTCACCCTGATCAAGCTCCCCGCGCTGCTCGCCGACCTCGCCGTCGCGCGCCTGATCTTCGCCCGGCTGCGGGGCGCCGGGAAGAAGGCGGCGTGGCTCGGCGCGATGGCCTTCGCGCTGAATCCCGCGCTGCTGCTCGACTCGACCGCCTGGGGACAGACCGACTCGGTGCTGGCGCTGCTCTGCCTGTTCGCCTTCTTCGCGCAGGGCGAGCGCCGCTACGAGCTCGCGTGGATCTTCGCCGCGGTCGCGGTCCTGACCAAGCCGCAGGCGATGCTGATCGTGCCGCTGCTCGTCCTATGGCCGGTCGGCTGGTGGAAGAGCGGCCGGCCGCTGCTCGCGGCGCTCGCCGCGTTCGCGACGGTGTTCGTGATCGCCGACCCGTTCCGGGGCGACCGCCCGTGGAGCTGGCTGTGGGACCTCTACGCCGGGACGACCGGCTACTACGCCGAGACCGCGGTCAACGCGATGAACCTGCCGGCGCTGCTGTTCGGCATGCGGCGTCCCGACGCGACGGTCGTCGCGGGGCTCACGACGCAGATCTGGGGATACCTGGTCGGCGGGGTGCTGGGGCTCGCCTTCTTCGTCGCCTACGTGCGGCGTCCGACGCGCTGGGCGCACGCGTCGATCCTCGCCTCGGCCACCCTCGTCGCGTTCATGTGCCTGACGAGGATGCACGAGCGCTACCTCTATCCCTTCTTCCCGTTCGCGGCGCTGCTCGGGCTCGGGGGATGGCTGGGCGGGCTCTACCTCTGGCTCTCGGCGGTCTTCTTCGCGAACGAGCTGATCGTCTACCTCTTCCAGAAGGACGCGACGGCCGGGCCCGAATGGCTGTGGATGACGGTGTCCGCTGCCGGCGTGCTCGGCATGCTCGCCTGGCTCTGGGCGATGTGGCGGGGCGCGAACGGCACGCTCGGCGAGACGACGGAGGCCGCGTTCGCTCCGGACGACGAGGGCTGGGAGCGTGAGCGGGTCGAGACGGCGGCCGCCGCGGCGGCGCTGCGCGCGACCGCGGGCCGCACCGCGGCGGGGGCCGCACCGGCGCGCGAGCCGGCGTGGACGTCGCGCGAGGCGGCGCTCCTCGCCGCCCTCGTGATCGCCGCCGCGGTGATCCGCTTCCACGATCTCGGCCGTCCGCCCGAGATCGTGTTCGACGAGGTCTACTTCGTCGAGCAGGGACGCAACTACATCGCCGGCAAGGACTTCATGGACCCGCACCCGCCGCTCGCGAAGCTCGGGATCGCGGCCGGGATCGAGATGCTGGGCGACCAGCCGACGGGCTGGCGGATCGTGAACGCCGTCGTCGGCACGATGCTCGTGCCGCTCATGTACGGGCTCGCGCGCGCGCTGTTCCTCTCGCCGGTCGCGGCGGGCGCGGCCGGGCTGCTGGCGACGATCGACGGGCTGCTGATCGTCGACTCGCGGATCGCCGTGATCGACATCCACTACGTCACCTGGGCGGTCGCCGCCTACCTTCTGCTGATCCGCATGATCCGCGGCGGGCGGCTGCAGGACGTGCCGCGGCTGGTCGCGCTCGGCATCCTGATCGGGCTCTCGGTCGGGGCGAAGCTCTACATCCCGTTCTTCAGCTTCCTGCTCGTGCTGGGCACGATCGCGATCTGCGGGCGGCAGGCGGCGCTCGCGTCGAAGGTGCCCTGGATCCCGTTCGTCGCACGCCCGGTCTTCGTCGTGGGAGCGGTGGCGAGCGCCGTCTACGTGCTCACGTTCCTGCCGCACTTCCTGTGGGGCTGGTGGCACTCGCCGCTCGACCTGTTCAAGTACGTCACGATCAAGGTCCCCGAGTACCAGGAAGCCGTGAAGACCATGACCCACCCCTACAGTTCCAAGTGGTGGACGTGGCCCCTCATGCTGCGGCCGGTCTGGTACTTCTGGAAGGACCCGGCCGACGTGCCCGGCACCGTCGCCGGCATCTGGGGCGCGGGCAACCCGACGATCTGGTGGGCGTCGGTGCCGGCCCTGCTGCTCGCGGCCTGGGTCGCGGTGCGCGAGCGCCAGCCCGCGGCCGCGTTCGTCGTGGCGGGCTGGCTGATCCACGTCGCGCCGTGGGTCTGGATCCCGCGAACGCTCTTCCTCTACCACTACCTGCCGTCGCTGCTGTTCGCGCTGCTGGCGCTCGCCTGGATGCTCGACCGTCTGTGGCGAGGCGAGGGCTCGACGATCGAGCGCGGGCTCGCAGGCGGCGCGCTGCTCGCGAGCGTCCTGCCGGCCTGCGTGAACGTCGCGCCGGCCTGGGCGCCGCTGCTCTTCCTCGCAGCGCTGGTCGGGTACGAGGGCGCGGTCTTCTCGAAGCGCGGCTCGAAGATCCCGGTCGGCCCGATCGCCGTCGCGACCTGGTGCCTCGCCGCGATCGCGGTGACGGCCTATCTCTTCCCCATCTGGGTGGGCTCGCCGATCTCCAAGGCCGACTGGCAGTCGCGCATGTGGATCTCGGGCTCCGGCTTCATGAACTGGATATGAGCCGCCGACTCCGAACACGTGCCGGCCGGTCCGGACTCGCCGTGGTCCCGGCCGCGATCGCGATGGTGCTCGCCCTCGCGGCCGGGACCGCGCAGGCCGTGCAGGAACTCGTGCGCAACGGGGACTTCGCCACCGCCGCGTCCTCCGGCCTGCCCGAGGGCTGGTCGAACGAGTCGTGGCTCAAGTCGACCACCGCCACCGAGTTCACCTGGGCGCAGAGCGAGAACGGGATCGGCGCGGCGACGATCCGCAGCCGCGAGCCCAACGACGCGAGCTGGATCCAGTCGGTCGGCGTGTCGCCATCGACCTGGTACCGCGTCTCGGCCTGGATCCGGACCGAGAACGTCGGCACCGAGCGGATGGGCGCCTACGTCTCGGTCATGGACACCTTCTTCTACTCGGAGGAGCTTCGCGGGACGCGCCCGTGGACGCCGGTCGTCCTGTGGGTGAAGACCGGCAACCTCGACACCTCGATCAAGGTCGCGCTGCGGCTCGGCGGATACAGCTCGCTCAACACCGGCACCGCGCAGTTCACGATGGTCTCGGTCGAGCCCGCGGGCAGGCCGCCGCGGGGCTCGAAGCAGGTCTACGGCGGCGCGAGCGACGAGAGCCCGTCGGGCGGCCTGCCGTGGGCGCGGCTCGCGGCGCTGGCGGTCGCGGCGGGCATCGGCTTCGTGCTCTGGCGCTACCTGTTCGCGGCCTCCCGCGGCTCCCGGCGCATCGAGGCCGGGCCACCCGGGTCCGCCGCGTCGACCTCGCGCGCGAAGCGGACGAGGGACGACGCGGTCGAGGTCGATCCGGTCGCCGCGCCGGGAGGCGGCGACGGGCGCGAGGGCGCGGGGCCGGACGAGGGCGCGACGAGCCCGGGGCAGCGCCCGGCCGCGTTGCGCCGCAAGAAGGGCAGGGCTAAGCGCGGCCGATGAGCGACGAGGTGCGGATCTACCACAACCCGGTGTGCGGCAAGTCGCGCGGGGCGCTCGAGATCCTCCAGCAGCGCGGGCTCGATCCCGAGGTGATCGAGTACCTGAAGGCGCCTCTCGACCGGAAGACGCTCGAGGGGTTCCTCGACCTGCTCGGCGGCGAGCCGGCGGCGCTCGTGCGCAAGGACAAGCGCTTCAGGGAACTCGGGCTCGACGAGAAGGACTACGTCTCGCGCGCGCAGGTGGTCGACGTGCTGCTCGCACATCCCGAGCTCATGGAGCGCCCGGTCGTGATCCGCGCCGGCCGGGCCGTGATCGCGCGCCCCTCGGAGCGCGTGCTCGAGCTGTTCGAGACGCCGAAGTGAGCTCGACCCGCTCGCCCGAGGACGAGCGGCTGCGCTGGAAGGCGGTCGGCGACGAGGAGCACCCGCTCCACGTCGGCTCGGTCTGGGTCTTCGACTCGATCCCGTCGATCGCCGCTCTCGAGCGCCGCATCGCCGCGTGCATGGCAGCCCACCCGCTCCTGTCGGAGCCGCCGGCGCGGAGCCCGCTCGCGGCCGCGCTGCGGCTGGACACGACGCCGACGGGCGGACGCGCGACCCTCGTCGAGCGCGTCACCCTGCCCGGGCCCGCCGACCAGGCGGCCTTCGCGCAGGCGCTCGCGGAGGCCTGGTCACGACCGCTGCCCTTCGACCGCAACTGGCAGGTCGTGCTGGTCGACGGGCTGCCGCACGGCGGCGCAGCGCTGGTCGTGAAGGCGCACCTGCGACTGGTCGACGAGGCCGGCGGGCTCGCAGCACTCGACCTCCTGCTGGAGCCCGTCGTCGCCGGACCCCCTCCCCTGACCCCGGAGGTCGTGCCCGCCGAAGGAGCCCCCTCGCGACTCGGGGGGATCGTGGCCGCCGCGCGCGGCGCGCTCGACCTGCTCGCCCCCGAAGTCGCGCGGGAGCGCGCGATGGATGCGGCCCTGTGGTTCGAGTCGGCGATGCGCGTGGTCGCCTCGCCGGCGCCCGAGACTCCGCTCAACGGCTCGGTCGGGCGCGGACGGCGTGTCGCCTGGGCCCGGCTCTGCCGCGACGTGGTGCGCGGCATCGAGGAGTCGATCGGCGCGGGCGTGGACGAGGTCGTGCTCTCGATCGTCGCGGACGCGCTCGGCCGCTACCTGGCGCGCCGCGGACGATCGACGTCGAACCTCGACCTCGAGGTGCTGGTCCGCACCGCCTCGGACCGCGCGCGCGGCACGGTCGTGCCGCTGCCCGTCGGCAGTCGCCCGCTGCGCGAGCGTGCCGCCGCGATCCGGCGCGCGCGGCGCGATCCGTCCTCGCGCGAACGCCGCGAGCGGCTCGACCGGGTGCTCGACGCGGCGCTGTCACTGCCCGCGCCCGCGCGCTCGGCGGCGGCCAACCTCGCGTGGCAGTCGGTCAACGTCGTGTGCTTCGAGGCTCGTCGCGCGGCCGTGCGGGACGTCGGCGGATTGCGGCCGCGCCTCGCGATCCCGCTGGCGCCGCTGCCGTGGAACGTCGGGCTCTCGATCGCCTGGCACGACGCGGGGCGGGAGATCGTGATCGGCCTCGCGGCCGATGCCCGGCTCGTGCCCGACCCCGACGCCATCGCGTCGGCCCTGCGCGCGGCGACGGTCGAGGCCGCGGCCGCGGCGGGAGTGCCCGCGATCGATCCCGAGCACCGGCCGGACCTGGCGGCCCTGGCCTGAGAGACGCCGCGATCGCGGCGTCTCGGTGTCCTCGCCTCGAACGCGCGGCGACCCGGGGCGCGCGATCAGGGCGCGGGCGGCGAGACGGCAGCAGGAGCGTACGGCGACGGCCCGACTGCGCTCGACGCCGCGGCAGGAATCGGCGGCGGCGGTGCCGGGTCGGCCGCCGGGGAGGGAACCGGCGCGGGCGTCGCGGCCACGGGCCTCGCCGGCACCGCGGCCGGCGACGGCTGCGGCGCGGGCCTTGCCGCGCGGCCGTCGAGGGCATCGAGCGACTCGCGTGCGTGTCGTCGTGCCACCTCGAGCCTCGGATCGCGCGCGGTCGTCTCGAGGAAGGCGCGGTAGGCGGCCGCGGCGAGGCCTCGCGCACCGCGGCGACCGCCGCGTGCGACGAGCGATGCCGTCGCCGGACGGGAGCGCAGCGTCTCGGTCGCCCGCCGGAGCGCCGTCGAGCCCGCGGAAGAACCCGAGTCGAGAACCGCGAGCGCGTCGCCGAGGTCGAGCATCGCGGCCGGCTCGCTCGGCCGGAGGGCGAGCGCGAGGGCGAGCGCCGGCACCGCGGCCGCGGCGTTGCCGCTCTCGTACTCGAGACGTCCGAGCAGCCGCCAGGTGACGGGATCGCAGCCGTCGATCGCCACCGCGTCGCGCAGGAGCGTGCGCGCCGGTCCGGTCTCGAGCGCGTCCGCCGCGCGCGCGGCCGCCGCGACCCGCTGCTGGACGCCTCGCGACTGCCAGTTCGCGATCCCCTGCGCGCCCGCCTCGCGCAACGCATCCTCGAGTGGCCAGCCGAGGCAGCGGAAGGGGTCGTCCTCCCGCCAGCGCCCGCCCACCAGGTGCAGCGAGCGTCCGCTCGTGCCGCTCACCCGCGGCACGCCTCCGTCGCCGGGAAGCTCGGCGTCCCACAGCTCGAACAGGTCGCGTTCGACCAGGTGGTAGCGGGACGGGCCGCCGATCGAAGGGGCGCAGACGAAGCGCGAGCGACTGCGCTCGAACCACCAGCCGCAGGCGAGCGTCCGGCCGCGGCCCTCGATCTCCGCGAGCAGCAGCGGCTCGCCCACGTCCGACATCGCCTCGAGGGTCTGCCCGATCGAGGGCGTCGCCTCGCTCGATCCCTGCGTCCCGAGGTCGTCGGCGTCGAATTCGTGCTCGCCGACGACGAGGCCCCTCTCGGGCCCGAGGTCGAAGAGCAGGAGCCGGTCGCGGACGGGGCCGCCTCCGCTCGCGGCTTCGATAGCGAACGCGTAGCGCGAGCCGCGGCCCGCGGGCACGAGCGTCGGCAAGGGCCGCTCCGACGTCCACGCGGCACGCGCACGCGCGACGCGCTCCGCGTCGTCGCGCGGCGCCCGGCCGGGGACCGGGGTCGGCGAGACCTCGGGCGCGGCCATCGGCTCCGGCGCGTCGGCCGCACCCGCGCGCTCGAGCGAGGATCGCAGCGCCTCGTAGCGCGCGAGGTCGCGCGCGGGGTCGGGAGCTCTCGGCCGGGACGGACACGCGGCCGACACGAGCGCGATCGCGAGGATCGCTCCCGTGCGGCCGCGTGCCACCGCTCGACTTGCTCTCTCCCGGGACAACCCGGGGGACCACTACCGTCCGATGTGGCCTCGCGCACCGCCCATGCCGCCGCCGAAGCCGCCGCCGCCCATCATGCCGCGGCCGCCGAAGCCACCCATGCCGCCGCCGAAGCCACCGCCGCCCATCCCGCCCATGCCCCCTCCGAAGCTGCCGCCCATCGAGCCGCGACCGCCGAAGCCGCCCGGAGCGCCACCTGCGCCGTAGCCCGAGCCGCCGCCCATCCCGGGAGAATCCACGCCGCCGCCTGCGCCGGAGCCGCCGATCGCGCTACCCGCGCGCGGCGCCGCGTAGCCCGGCGTGCCGCCGACGGGACCGCCCGAGCCGGAGCCGCCGATCGGCGCGCGGCCGAGACCCGAGCTCGGCGTGCCGCCCGAGGGCGAGACGGTGGTCGTGCCCGGAAGTCCTCCCCAGCCGCGCGCGGCGTCGCGCGCGGAGTAGCCGCTCGGGAGCGTCCCGCGCGGCGATCCGCCCTCGACGGACGGAGAGCCTCCACGCGAGAACACCGACCGCGAGGGCGAGACCGCTCCGCCCGAGCCGGCGTCGCGCGTGCCGAGAGAGCCGCGCGTCGTCGGCAGGCTGCCGCCGGGAGATCCGCCGGTCGAGCGGATCCCGCCGCGTTGCGCCTGTGCGCCGTCGCGGCCGCCCCAGGTCCGTCCACCGCTCGTTGCAGACGACGCGGGGCCGGAGCCGGATCGCGTCCAGGGCATCCGCGGCGGCGCCGCACCTCCGTCGGTCATCGTCCGCGGGATGCCCGGGCGATTCGCGACGTACGGCGTACGACCGCCGGGCAGGCCGCTGCCCCCGGAACTCGTCCAGGTGCGACCGATCGGCGGTCGCGCGACGCCGTCGGCCGTCGCGGGCACACCGGAAGTGGTGCGACCCGCACCGCCGAACGGCGCGCGCACCGCGCTTCCGGCACCCGCGGACTCGCCGCCGACCGATCCGCCGATCGCCTGCCGCGGCGAGCCGGACGGGCCTGCGCCCGGCTGTGCCGCGAGCCCGTTGGCGCCGCGACCGAGCGGCGAGCGACCGTCCGCGGGAGCACCCGCGCCCGGGAGCCCTTCGGAGGGTGCGCGACCGAAGCCGGTGCGACCCGTACCGCCCGCTTCGGCGGGAAGACCTCCGGTCGCGGCGCGACCGAATCCGTCGCGCGTCGTCGAACCGGGGGCCGCACCCGTGCCACCACCGGCACCCGGCGCGACCGCACGGCCGATCGAGCTTCTCCCGCTCGCGTCGCCGCCGGTGCCGCCGGCACCGAGCGCGGTTCGAGAGAACGACGTCGCCGGCGGCTGGAGTCCGCGGCCGAGAC
>JAFMJW010000130.1 GCA_017853315.1 Alphaproteobacteria bacterium | reverse complement strand
TGGTCGTGGTCGGAGAGGCGCCGGGACTCTCGGCACGAAACCTCCTCCCCGCCCGCGTGGTCCGCCTCGTGCGCGGCGACGGCGACGCGATCCTCGAGTGCGGGACGCCCGGCGGCCCGAGCCCCTGGCTCGTGCGCCTCACCCCCCAGGCGGTCGACGCGCTCGGGCTCGCGCCGGGCACCGCGATCCGGCTCGCGGCCAAGAGCCACTCGATCCGGGTCGTCGGCTGAACCCGGACCGGTGCCCGTGCGGGCACGGCGGCGATCGTCGGGCCGCGTTCAGGCCGCGGTCGGGGGGCCCTGCAGCGTGCGGGCCGCCTCCCCGTCGGGCGTGACCTCGCTGTGGCAGGCGTGGCGGCCGTCGACGACCGCCGGCGCCCCCGCGCGTCGCGCGACGAGCTCGGCGCCGTCGGGGCTCACCCCGGGGCTCCGGCGCGCGCGCCGCTCGGGCTGGAAGTCCGCGTCCTTGCCGCTCGCGAACTCGGCAATCTCCTTCGAGATGCGCAGGCTGCACCAGTCGTGGCCGCACATCGCGCAGAAGTCGGTGTCGACCTGCATGTCCTCGTCGTGCAGGGCGCGGGCGGTCTCCCCGTCGAAGGCGAGCTCGAACTGGCGCGGCCAGTTGAGCGCGGCGCGCGCGCGGGAGACGTCGTCGTCCCACTGGCGTGCGCCCGCGATGCCCCGGGCGACGTCGCCGGCGTGGGCCGCGATCTTGTAGGCGATGCAGCCCTCCTTCACGTCCTGCGCGCGCGGCAGTCCGACGTGCTCCTTCGGCGTCACGTAGCAGAGCATCGCGGCGCCGTGGCGCGCGGCCTCGGTCGCGCCGATCGCGCTCGTCACGTGGTCGTAGCCGGGGAAGACGTCGGTCACGAGCGGCCCGAGCACGTAGAACGGCGCGTCGCCGCAGACCCGCTGCTGGAGCTGCATGTTGAAGCCGATCTGGTCGAGCGGCACGTGGCCCGGTCCCTCGACCATCGCCTGCACGCCGGCCGCCCGCGAGCGCTCGACGAGCTCTCCGAGCACGTGGAGCTCGGCGAGCTGGGCCGGGTCCGAGGCGTCCGCCAGGCAGCCGGGGCGGAGCCCGTCGCCCAGCGAGTAGGTGACGTCGTACTCGCGCAGGATCGCCGAGATCTCGTCGAACAGCTCGTACATCGGGTTCTGGCGCCCGTGGTGGATCATCCACTTCGCGAGCAGCGAACCGCCGCGCGAGACGATGCCGGTCGTGCGGCCGCGGACGAGCGGCAGGTGCTCGCGCAGGACGCCCGCGTGGATCGTCATGTAGTCGACGCCCTGGCGCGCCTGCTTCTCGATCTCGCCGAGGATGACCGCGGGGGTCAGGTCCTCGATCGCCCGGTCGCGGATCATGCCGTAGATCGGGACCGTCCCGATCGGGATCGTCGCGTGGTCGACGATCGCCTGGCGGCAGGCGTCGAGGTCGCCGCCGGTCGAGAGGTCCATCAGGGTGTCGGCCCCGTAGCGCTGGGCCCAGCGGAGCTTCTCGACCTCGTCGTCGGTGGTGCTCGCGACCGGGGAGGCGCCGATGTTCGCGTTGATCTTGGTCGTGATCATGCGCCCGATGCCGGTCGGGTCGAGCCGCTTCGGCGCGCGCTCGCCGCGGAGCAGGCTCGGGTCCTCGATCTCGGCCCGCCGCTGCGCGACGGTCTGGTTCACCCACAGCAGCGCGTCGCGACGCGCTCCCGGGTGTCCGGTCGCCCCCGGGGCGTTCACGACCTCGCCCGAGGAGCCGGATCCCACGGGCGCCTGCCCGCCGCTGCCGGCCAGGTGGCGGACGTTGGCGGGGATGACGAGGCGGCCTCGCGCCACCTCGTCCCGGACGACGTCGGGGGAGACGTTCTCCCGCTCCGCGACCCGGCGCATCTCCGCCGTGACGATTCCCCTGCGTGCGCTCTCGATCTGCGTCATGGAAGGCGTGACCTCGGGCGAAGGCTACGCCGCTCGTCCCCCGCGATCAAGGCGGATCGGTCGGCCCGAGCAGGCTCCGCCCCCGGCTGCGAGAAAGCAGGCTCGCCGCCGCCGGAAGGACGACCAGCGTCGCCGCGGCCGAGGTGACCATCGCCAGCGCGACCAGCGCGCCCAGGTGCACGTGGAAGGAGAAGCCCGAGAGGCAGAGCGTCGAGTAGCCCGCGGCGATCGCGCTCGCGACGAAGACGATCGCCTTGCCCGAGGTCCGCAGCGTGGTGCGCAGGGCGGCGTCGAAGGGCGCCCCGCCCGCGAGTTCCTCGCGCAGGCGGAACAGAAGGTAGACCGCGTAGTCGGCGCCGATGCCGACCGACATCGCGGCGACGGCGGACGTCACGACGTCGAGCGGGATGCCGAAGAGGCCCATCGCCGCGAACCCGATCGCGACCGCGACGGCGAGCGGGATCGCGACCAGGAGGCCGGCTGCGAGGCTCCGCAGCACGAGCGCGGAGACGACGACGGTGATCGCGATCACCTGCGCCACGTTCGCGAGCTTGCCGCGCACCATGGTCTCCGTCAGTGCGCCGTTCGAGGCGAGCGTCCCCGAGACGCGCCACCGGAAGCCCTGCGGCAGCTCCTCCGCGAGGATCGCCTGCGCCCGCTCGATGACCTCGCGCCCGCGCCGCGTGCTGTCGTCGTGCATCAGCACGACCACCTTCGCGACGCGCTGGTCCTCGGTCAGGATCGTGCCCAGGTCGTCGCCTCCCGAGAGCGTGTAGAGGAACAGGACCTGCGCGGCGAGCGCCTTCGTGTCCGGCAGCTCGTCGCGCGGCCGGTCGCCGTGCAGCGCGTGGAGCAGCGTCTTCACGCGGCCGACGACGGAGAGCGCCTTGCCGACGCCCGGGACCTCCGCGATCCGGCGCTCGAAGCGGTCGATCCCCCGCAGCGCCGCGGGATCGGCGATGCCGCCCTCGTCGGGGGCCTCGACCAGGAAGACGAGCGTGCTCGTGCCGGCGAAGCGCTCGTTCAGCAGGTCGTCCTCGCGCCGCACGTCCGAGCCGGGGGAGAACTCGCGCTTGAAGCTGGTGTCGACTTCCACGCGTCGGGCGGCGACGGCGCAGAGGGCGAGCAGCACCGCGGTCGCGGCGAGCACGCGCGTCGCACCCCGGCCCGAGACGAGGTCCGCGACGCGCTCGAGCGCACGGTCGAGCCACGGGTGGGTCGCGCGCTCGCGGCGCCGCTCGCGGGCGTCGGGTTCCGGGAGCGCCGCCCGGAGCGCGGGGACGAGCGTCAGCTCGATCGCGAGCGTCGCCACGATGCCGAGCGCCGTGAAGACGCCGAAGACCCGGATCGTGTCGATGCCGAAGCCCGCGAGCGAGAGGAAGGAGAGGGCGGCGATCGTGCCGGCGGCGACCATGACGCGGCCCACCCGGACCGTCGACTCGACCACCGCCTGCGCGGAGTCCCCGGTGCGGGCGAGCTCCTCGTAGTAGCGCTTCAGGATCTGCACCGCGTGCCCCGCGGCGACGGCGAGGATCAGGATCGGCGTCGTCGTGTTGAACGGGTCGAGCGGGACGCGCAGCCAGCCCATGATCCCGGTCGCCCAGGCGACCGCCAGCAGCGCCGTCACGAGCGGCAGGAAGATCGCCTGCGCGGTGCGGAACGCGTCGTAGTGGACGAGCCCGATGACGAGGATCGCGAGCGGGAACCAGAAGACCATGCGCCCGGCGTGCCGGCTCACCTCCGAGGCGAGCACGACCGGGCCCGACAGGGCCCAGCGGAAGCTGCCGTCGTCGTTCGCGCGCAGCACGTCGAGCACGGCGTGGTGGAGATCCTCGTAGGCAGGCAGCTCCGGGGTCAGCTCGAAGGTCGCGAGGATCGCGAGCGCGCGCCCGTCGTTCGAGACCAGCGTGCCCGCGAGGTCCGGGTTGGCGAGCACGCGCTCGCGCACCGCGGCCGCCTCCGCGTCCGTGCGCGGCGGTTCCTCCATGATCGGCTGCACCACGATCGCGTCGCCCGACGGCCGCACGTCCTTCATCGCCGGCGAGGCGATGCTCTGCAGGAGCGGCCGCACGACGCCCGGCGTCGCCGCGAGGCCGTCGGTGATCCGTCGCACGCGGGCGAGGAAGGAGGGCGTGAAGGGATTGCCGTCCGAGGGGAAGAGGCCGATCACGACGAGGTTCTTGTCGCCGAAGGTGCGGTGCATCTCGTTCAGCGCCGCGATCCACGGGTGGTCCTGCGGCAGGTTGCGGTCCGGGTCGACCTCGACGCGGAGCCTGCCGATCCCTGCCGCGAGGAGAGCGGTCACGAGTGCGCCGGCGACCAGCACGGCCCGCCGGTGGCGCACGACCGCCGCGGCCCAGCGCCGGAGCCAGTTCATGCCGCCCTCCCGTCCGCGACCTTCCACTCCGCCCCGCTCGGCGCGCGGGCTGCGAGCCCCGCCCTCCGGGCCGCGCCCCCGCGCGGCCGTGCCCTCAGAACGAATACCGGATCCGGCCGTAGAACTCTCCCCGTCCCGCGTACTGGCCGATCAGCGTGTCCCGGTCGCCCCAGATCCCGAGGATCCCGGCCACGAACTGGAGCCCGTCGGTCGCGTCCCAGGCGAGCTGCGCTCGCAGCAGCCGGTAGTCGCCCTCGAAGCCCTCGACGAAGACGAGCTGGCTCTCGACCCGGTCGGAGAACCAGCGTCGCCGGAGGTTCGCGGTGAGGCGGGTGTCGACGTCGCGCACGAGCAGCCGCACGTCGTTGTGCAGGATCGCGACCTGGTAGAGCTCGAGCAGCGGCATCCAGCCGTGGAAGATCGTGTCGGCGCCGACGCCCCACTCGACCGCGTCGCGCTCGACCCAGGAAGGCACGTCGACCGTGTCGCCGCGCAGCAGCGACTGCACGAGCGAGGGGTCGGCGAGGATCCGCCGGGTCACCTGGTCGACCGCGAACGGCCACGGTCGACCGAAGCGGAACGCGGCCTCCGCGCGCACGGTGAACGGCCCGAAGGCACGCGCCCCGTCCGCGCCGATCGACTGGAAGCGCCGGTAGGCCGGCACGAGAGAGGCCTCCGCCGCGACCGGCAGCGGTGTGCCCGCCCCCGGTAGGCCCGGCGCCCCGGGGCGCAGGCGCACCGGCACGTCGAAGTTGGGCGTCGGGTCGACGCCGTCGAAGAAGGCGACCGCCCAGTCCGCGCCGCGGGTGCGGCCGGCGAAGCGCAGCCCGACGTTGCCGTTCTCGAAGCGCCTCGCCGGGGGCGGGCCGTTGCGCAGCGTCTGCTCGACGGACACGTCGCACGGGCACGGCGTCCCCGGCACGGGGCCGACCGACACGGATCCCGCGGCGAGCGCCGCGGGCGCGAACCAGCGCTCGCGCGAGAGCGGGAACCGCCAAGGCACGGCGATCGGCTCCCAGGCGAGCGTCAGGCTGCTCTCCTCGGGCAGGAACGACCGCCACGAGGCGGGGAAGAGCCAGGTCGCGGCGACGGCCGGCACCGCGATCTTCTGCTCGCGCTCGTCGTCGAGGAAGGGGTCCTCGTACTGGCGCGGGTTCAGCAGGTCGTTCGGGCGGGTCGCGTCGAGCCGCCCCCAGAAGAACTTCTGGTTGCCGACCTTGAGCGAGCCGTCGTCGCCGCGCCACTCGACGAAGGCGTCGTCGAGCTCGAGCGACGGCGCGAGGTTCTGGAACGTCCGGTCGAAGTCGAACGCGCCGACGCGGGGATCGACCGGCGGCCCGCCCGCGCGTCCGATCGTCGAGAGCCGCCAACGCCAGCCGGGTGCGAGCTTCTGTTCCGCCCAGAGGTCGAGCCGCGCGAGCGGGTCCTGCGAGGGCGTGTCGCCGTTCCAGCGCACGATCCCGTAGCCCTCGAGCCGCCCGCCCCAGCGCAGCGGTCCGGCGGCGGAACGGGCGGGGGAGGCGGCGGCGAGCAGCACGGCGGCGGCGAGGGCGAGACCTGCGGCGGCGGCGGGCACGGTCGCGAGGAGCGGGGCGGCCGCCGCGGGCCCGCGACGGCGGTTCGCGCGCGAGGCGGACGGGAGCGGCGACGCGGCGGTCGCGATCGCGCGGAGCGCCTGCATGGGCGCCGACCGCTAGCACGACCGGGCCGCCCCGGGGAGCGCCCCGGGATGCGGGGAGGCGAGGCCCCGGCTCCGTCGCACGAATCCCGGCCGCCTCCGCTCCGCTCCCTTGTCGCGCCACCCGCGCGCGGATAGCGTCGCTCCATGACGACGAGGAGAAAGTTCCTGCGCGCCGCCGGGGCCGCGGCGGCCTTCGCATGCCTCCTGCCGCGCGCGGGCGGGGCGGCCGACCTGGCGCCCGACGTGCAGCGAAGCCTGCGCGAGTCCAAGGAGATCCTGGTCGCGACCCGCCGCAAGAGCGGCACGCGCAGCACGATCGCCCCGATCTGGTTCTGGTACGACAGCGGCGACGAGCTCTTCTTCACGACCTCGCCGAAGAGCTGGAAGGCGCGCCGCCTGAAGCGCGGCAGCCCGCTCTACGTCTGGGTCGGCAGCGAGAAGGGGCCGTTCCTCGTCGGCACCGCCGAGCCGGTCACCGACGCGGCGACCGTCGCGCGCATGGGAGAGGCCTACTCGCGCAAGTACTGGATCGCCTGGCTCGGCTTCTTCCGCCCGCGTCCCGAGCGGGTGGCCGACGGGCGCACCGTCGCCTACCGCGTGAAGCTCGCGCCCGGGACGCCGCCCCCGCCGCCGTGACCCGCGTCAGCGCCCGCTGAACCGCGGCGCCCGCTTGGCGGCGAAGGCGGCCTGGCCCTCGGCGAAGTCGGCGCTGCCGAGGGCCTCGTTGCGCGCGTCGGTGAAGCGGGCGACCTCGTCGGCCGTGAACGCCCCCCGCGACGCGAGGAGTCCCAGCATCGCCTTCGTCGAGCGCAGCGTGCGGGGCGCGAGCGAGGCGATCTCGGACGCGAGCGAGAGCACGTGGGACTCGAGATCCTCGGCCGGGTGGAGCCCGTTCAACAGGCCGAGATCGTGCGCCCGTTCCGCCGGGACCGGGCGCGCCGTGAGCAGCAGTTCCGCGACCAGCGTCCGGCTGCTCCTCGAGGCGAGCCTCGCGATCCCCTCCGCGTCGTAGACCACCGAGAGCTTGCCGGCCGGCACGGCGAAGCGCGCGCGGTTCTCGGCGAAGCGCAGGTCGCACGCGGCGAGCAGTTCGACCGCGGCTCCCCACGCGCCGCCGAACACGAGGGCCAGCACGGGGTAGGGAAACTCCTCGACCGCCCGCATCGCGCGGCCGAGCGGGTGGCGCGAGGCCTCCTCGCCCGACCCGCCGCGGATCGCGCCGATGTCGTAGCCCGAGGAGAAGATCGCGTGGCCCTCGCCGCGCAGGACGATCGCACGGACGCCCTCGGTCGCCAGGCGGCCGAGCGACGCCTCGAGGCCGAGCAGGATCTCGGGGTGCAGCGCGTTGCGCTTGCTCGGGTTCGAGATCGAGAGGACCGCGACCTCGCCGCGCCGCTCCTCGAGCAGCCGCGGGCCCCCCGTCGTGCCGCCGTCGCTCACGGCCACGCGAGCGTCGCGGTGCCGATGACGAGCCGGTCGCCCTCGCCGCTCTCCATCCAGAGGTCGCACTCGAGGGTGCGCGCCACGTCGTCCTTGCCGGTCACGGTCGCCTGCACGAGCGCCGTCGAGCCGGCCAGCACCACGCCCCGGAAGGTCGTCCCGAGGCGGGCGAGCCGCGCGCCCCGCGCCCAGGCGAGGAGTTCGCGCGCGAGGATCGCGAGCGACATGTTTCCGGGGGCGATCTGGCCCGGCAGCCCCTCGGCGCGCGCTCCCTCCTCGTCGGTGAAGCGGGGGAACGGCATGCCGAGGAAGCGGGCGTGCCCGGAGACCAGCTCGCGCCCGATCTCGACCTCGACCGGCGGCATCTCGTCGCCGACGTCGAGCGCCTCGAAGTCCGGCGCGCTCACGAGGTGCTCCCGCCGCCCGACGAACGGCCGCGCTGCATCATGCGCGAGTCGACGTTCGCGACCAGCTCGCCGCGCTGGTTGCGCAGTTCCTGGCGGTAGACGACGAACCACATCGATCCGCTGCGCCCCGTCTTCTCGTAGAGGTCGACGATCGACGAACTCGCGGTGATCGAGTCGCCGGGGCGGATCGGCGCGTGGAAGTCGATGTCCTTGCCCGCGTCGAATCCGCCCGCGGTCATCTCGCGCGCGACGACGTCGGGCATGTGCTTGCCCCCGCGGAGCTTCACGACGTAGGTCGGAAACGCGACGAGCCCGCCCCAGGGACCGGCCGTCGCGGCTTCCGCGTCGGTCCAGAGAGGATCGTCGATGCCGAGGCTGCGGGCGTAGGCGACCAGCTCCTCGGCGGAGACGGGCGGATAGACGTGCCGGTCGTACTCCTGCCCGAGCACGGAGCGGGGGATGTCGGCGAAGGACATGGCCCCGGGTGTAGCGACCGCGGCGTGCCGCTGCACGGGCAGGCGAGCCGCTCCGTGCACCGGGCGGACCGTCGCTCCCGGTCCCGTCGCCGCGGACGTCAGGTCCCCGCGGAGCCGGCCTCGACGATCTCGCGCAGCAGGCGCTTGTTCACCTTGCCGCTCGGCGTCCGCGGAAACGAATCGACGATCCGCAGGCGCTCCGGCAGCTTCTGCGTCGCCAGCCGGGCGCCGCGCAGGAACCCGACGATCTCCTCGAGGTTCGGGCGCGGCGCGCCCTCGCGCAGCAGCAGGCAGGCGCACGCCCGCTCCCCGGTCTCGGGATCGGACACCGGCACGACTGCCGCCTCGAGCAGCCCGGGCCAGCCCGCGAGCAGGTCCTCGAGCTCGCGTGCGCTGATCTTCTCGCCCTTGCGGACGACGATGTCCTTCAGTCGCCCGGTGACGCGCAGGTAGCCGGCCTCGTCGAGCGTGCCCAGGTCGCCCGTGCACAGGAAGTCGTCGGCGTCGAAGGTCTCGGCGTCGAGCGACGCATCGACCCAGCCCACGAAGCACTCCGGCCCGCGCGCGCGGATCTCGCCTTCCTCGCCCGGCGGGAGCGCGCGTCCCCGCTCGTCGCAGATCCGGATCTCCACGCCGGCGAGCGCCCGGCCCTCGGTGTCCCGCCCGCGCGCGGCCGCGTCGGCGGCGGTGGTGGTGGCGATCGTCGGGAACTCCGAGGAGCCGTAGACGCGCTTGGCGACCATCGCCGGGAGGAGTTCGCCCGCGCGGTGCAGCAGCTCGGGCGGCACGCTCGCGCCGCCGCAGGAGAACAGGCGCAGGCTCGAGAGGTCGTGCCGCCCGACGTCGGGATGCGCGAGCATCTCGCGCAGGAAGGTCGGCGCGCCGACCATGTACGTCGCCCGTCGCCGCTCGACCTCCCGCAGCCCGGCGCCTGCCTCCCACCTCTCCATGAGCACGGCGCTCGTCCCGAGCAGCGCGGGCCCGAGGATCCCGTGCACGATCCCCGAGACGTGCCCGAGCGGCGAGGGCATGAGCACCCGGTCGCCCGGGCCGAGCCCGTGGGCGTCGACCAGGCTCGCGAGCTCCGCGACCAGCGTCTCGTGGAGATGGAGCGCGCCCTTGGGTGCCGCGGTCGACCCGGAGGTCCAGACGATCGCGGCGAGGCTCTCCG
>JAFMJW010000129.1 GCA_017853315.1 Alphaproteobacteria bacterium | reverse complement strand
TCGCTCACGGTCCACCGGGTCGCCTGCGCGGTCGACTGCGGCATCGCGGTGAACCCCGACCAGGTGACGGCCCAGATGGAGGGCGGCATCATCCACGGGCTGAACGCGACGCTCTGGGGGCAGATCGTCTTCAAGGGCGGCGTCGCCCAGCAGACGAACTTCAACAAGGCGCGCATGCTGCGCATGCAGGAGGCCCCCGAGATCACCGTGTCGATCGTGAAGAACACCTTCGACCCGAGCGGCACGGGCGAGCCCGCGGTGCCGCCGGTCGCGCCGGCCGTCGCGAACGCGATGGCGCGCCTCACCGGCACCCGCCGGACGTCCCTGCCGTTCTTCCCCGGCGCCCTCATGGGAGGGCTCTGAGCGGGTGGACGAGCTCGCGGCGATCCTCGCGCGCCGACGGGAGGCCCGGGGGGACCTGGGCGGCGCTACCCTCGCGACGGTCGTGCACGTGCGCGGCTCGGCCTACCGCCGCCCCGGGGCGCGGATGCTCGTGACGGGCGACGGCGCGCGCGTCGGGACGATCAGCGGCGGCTGCCTCGAGGGAGAGGTCGCCCGCAAGGCCTGGTGGTGGACCGACGGCGGACCCGCGGTGCGGGTCTTCGACGGCACGACCGAGGATGCCGCGCGCGACCTCGGGATCGGCTGCAACGGGGTGATCACGGTGCTGCTCGAGCGCGCGGACTCGCCCGCGGCCGGCGCACTGCTCGATTTCCTGGACGACGTCCGGCGACGGCGCGGGACCGCGGTCGTCGCGACGGTCGTCGACGCCGCCCCCGAGAGCCCGTTCTCGGTGGGTGAGCGGCTGCTCCACGACGGGACGGCGATCGTCGACGGCGGGGAGCACGGCGGGCCGGACGCGATCGCCGAGGCGATCGCCGCCACGTTCGCCGAGGGCCGGAGCCGGCTCGTCCACCTCGGGGAGGAGACGGTGTTCGTCGAGCACGTCGCACCGCCGCAGCGGCTCTTCCTGCTGGGCGCGGGCCACGACGCGGCACCGCTCTCGGCGGTCGCGTCGCTGCTCGGCTGGGAGGTGACGGTCGCCGACGCGCACGCGGGCCGGCTTCGCGCGGGCAGCTTTCCCGGCGCGTCGCGGACGCTGGCGATCCCCGCTTCGGGCGACGTCGACATGCTCGGCATCGAGCCCGGCGACGCCGTCGTCCTGATGACGCACGCCTACGCCCTCGACCTGGCCCTCCTGCCCGGCCTGCTCGGCGCCCGGCCGCGCTACCTGGGCCTGCTGGGCCCGCGCGACCGAACGGAGCGGCTGTTCGCGGAGATCGGGGCCGATCCATCGGCGCCGAACGTGCATGCGCCGATCGGGCTCGACATCGGCGGCGAGCAGCCGGCCGCGATCGCGCTCTCGATCGTCGCCGAGATCCAGGCCGTGCTCGCCGACCGCCCGGGAACCTCGCTGCGCGACCGTGCCGGGGCGATCCACGAGCCGGCGCTCGAGTGCGGCGAGCGCCGCGACACGGTGGCCGCGCCGGTCCTCCAGCCGGAGTGCGGCCTCTCGCGTGACTGAGGTCGGGCTCGTCCTGCTCGCGGCCGGCGCGTCCACGCGGATGGGGCGGCCGAAGCAGCTGCTCCCGATCGACGGCGTCCCGATGTTGCGCCGTGCCGCGCAGGCGGCACTCGCGTCGTGCTGCAGGCCGGTCGTGGTCGTCGTCGGCGCAGGCGCCGACGAAGCTCTCGCCGTGATCGACGGCCTCGACGTGCAGGTGGTGCGGAATGCCGACTGGCAGGCCGGCATGGGGACGTCGATCCGGGCGGGAATCGCGGCTCTCGCGGAGCGGCCGGTCGACGCCGCGGTGCTGGCGCTCGCCGACCAGCCGCGGGTCGGCGCCGACGCCTACTCGGGTCTGGTCGAGGTGCACCGCCGCACGGAGTGCCCGGTCGTGGCCTCCGAGTACGAGGCCACGCTGGGCGTGCCGGCCCTGTTCGCGCGCCGCCTGTTCCCCGAGCTGCTCGCCCTGCCGGCCGGCGAGGGCTGCAAGCGGATCATCCTCGGTCGCCCCGCCGGCGAGGTCGCACGCAGGCCCTGCCCGGAGGCGGCGGTCGACGTCGACACGCCGGCCGACCTGGAGCGTCTCGCCGGGCGCTGAGTGCCCCGTCGTGCCGCCGGTTCGCACTCGTGGCGACCCGGCCCCGGGTGGTCTATCAGCGGCGGCATCGGATGGCGGGGAGCGGCTCATCGCAGGTGGCGCAGGTGGCGCTCGGCGTCGGCGTCTGGGTCGCGGGGCTGCACGTGTTCGACGCGGTCCACTGCGTGCTGCACGCGATGCTCCGCTCGCGGTTCCGCGCGCTGCGGCTGCTGGCGGCTCCCCACGCGATCCACCACCGGTGGCTGGACGAGCGCCTTCGCATCCATCCCGAGCTCCGCACGGCGAACTTCCTCGGCCACATCCTGCCCGAGTTCGCGACCCAGGTGGTGTTCACGGCCGTGCTCGCGACGCTGCTCCCGGCGACCACGATCGGGGTCGCGCTCGCGCTCCAGGCCGCGGTCTTCGTCGGCGTCGCGAGCTGCCGCGGCCTCGACCCGAACCACCGTCCGGTCGAGCTGCTCGACGCCGGTCGACCGTCGCTGCTGGCGCTGCCCGCCTACCACGCGCTCCACCACGTCCACCCCGACGCCCACTACAGCGCGTACTCGAAACTCGTGGATTGGGTCGTGGGCTCGGGGACGATGCTCCGGGGCCGGCGCTTCGTCGTGGACGGGGCCGAGTCGCCGTTCGGCGGGGCGCTCGCCGCGGCGCTCGAGGGGGAAGGGGCCGCCTCGGTCGAGCGCCCGGGGGCCGGGGAGGTCGTCCGCGCCGGCCGGCTCGCGTCGGCCGACGTGCTGGTGCTGGCCCGTCCCGACGCGCCGATCGAGGAGGCGGTGGAGCGCTTCGTCGAGGCGACGAGCCGCCGCCTCCTGCCGCCGGAGGTCTGGGTCGTACGCACGGATGCGCGCGACCCCCTCGCGCGTCACTACCACGGCGACGTGCGCGTCGAGTTTCGCGTCGTCGTCGTGCCCGCGGATCGCCTCCGCGAGCCCGCTGCGGCTGCGCGGGCCGCCCGGGTCGCGCTGCGGGGGATCCGGCGCGGCTGGAACTTCGTGCCGGTCGAGTCGATGTCCGCGACGCTCCGGTCCTTGATCGCTTTTCGTGGCACGAAGCCCGCACCGCCATTCGGCGCAGCGCTCATCCCGCACCGAGCGGACTCGACGGCGCTGCGCGGATCGCTCGGTTCGCGCCGCGCCGGCTGACGGCTGCCGGCGGAGGCGCTCCGCTCGACACGAAATTTCGGGTGCACGAAATTTCGTGGAATGCGCAGACAAGAGCAAGTCCTCGCTTCTCGGGCGAGTTCTCCTGCGCGCCCGGTATGCGCATCGAAGGAAGCCGCAGTCCGGTCCATCGCGCATCGGAAGTCTTCCGCGAAATCGGCCGAAGTCGCACCAACTTCTTGGGCGCCGGGCTGGATTCGCGAATCCCGATTTGCGACGATGTCAAGAGACGTTTTTGACACGTGCAGTGACGTATCCTTCCCCCGAAGGCCGAGGGGGGCTCGATGCCTGACACTTCTGGAGGCAAGGTGCCGGGTTTCACCGGCGCGCCGACCGTCAGCGACGCGCAGGCGCGGTACATGATCGAGGCACTGCAGCGCGTCGGCCTGCCCCACGCGGACGAGTTGGCGAGGCGCTTCGGCATCGATCCCGACTCGACCAGCGAGTTCGTGCGATACCCCGCGTCCGCCGCGTGGAGCATGCTGGAGGCCGCGGCCCGGGAACTCGAGGATCCTCTCGTCGGCCTGCGGGCGGGCGTGAAGGTCGTGCCTCGCGGGCCGCTTCCCTACCTCCTCGCGCTCAGCCCGAGCATGATCGAGGGGCTGAAGGTGCTCACCTCGCTGCCGCCGATCGCCAACGACGCCGTGTCGCTCGAGGTCGATCCCGGCCCCGACGGCATCGACCTGCTCGTCGACCTCGACGGCCCCGGCCGAGACAGCTTCACGGTCGTCAGTTACGTGGTCGCGGTCACGATCGGGAAGCTGCGCAGGACCTGGCCCGGCGTCGCTCCGACGGGCGTGTCCTTCGTGCACGAGGCGATCGGCGGCGACGGCGATGCCGCGCGCGCCCTCGGGTGTCCGGTCACTTTCGGCGCCCCTCGAAACGGGATCCGCTACCCCCCGGAGGCCGATCGGGTCGCGCCGGCCCCCGAGGCGGCCCGACTCGGCGAGCATCTTCGGATCGCGGGGCGCAGGCTGCTTCGCCGGCCCGCGGACGTGCCCGGCACACCGGCCACGAGCGGCGACGGCGATCCCGGGGGGACGGCGTCCCCCGCGCAGCGCGCCGACCTCCAGCGCGTCCTGCCGAAGTCGATTCCCGCGTGGCGGCGCGCGGTGCACCTGGCGGAGCAGGTCGCGCCGTCGAAGGTTCCGGTGCTGCTGCTCGGGGAGACCGGCGTCGGCAAGGAGCGCCTCGCCGAAGCCGTGCACGCGGCGAGCCCCCGCGCGGGCCGTCCCATGGTGCGCCTCAACTGCGCATCGCTGCCCGCGACGCTCGCCGAGGCGGAGATGTTCGGTCGCGAGCGCGGCGCCTACACCGGCGCGGACCGCGCCGAGGCGGGGCGCTTCGAGGTGGCCGACGGCTCGCGCTCTTTCTCGACGAGATCGGGGAGATGCCGCTCGAGCTGCAGGCGAAGATGCTCCGGGTGCTCGAGGACGGGAGCTTCGAGCGGCTCGGCGACCCGCGGCCCCGGCGGGCGGACGTCCGGATCGTCGCGGCGACGAACCGCGACCTCGCGGAGGAGGTCGCGTGCGGCCGCTTCCGTCGCGACCTGTACTTCCGCCTGAACGTGTTCCCGATCCTGGTCCCGCCGCTGCGCGAGCGGCTGGAGGACCTGATGGGGATCGCGACCGATCTCGGCCGCGAGATCGCGGCGTCGATGGGGCTGCCCTTCGAGGGCTTCGACGCCGCGACCGCCGAGCGCCTCCGTCGCTACGCCTGGCCGGGAAACGTCCGCGAACTGCGCAACGTGGTGTCCCGTGCGCTGATTCTCGCGTCGGGTCCCGTGCTGTCGGTCGAGATCGACGTCGCGCCGGCGGAGGACGAGCTCGCGGATCGGCCGCTCGACGCGCAGATGCGAAAGTTCATCGTCGCGACCCTCGACCGGTGCGGTTGGCGAGTCCGCGGGTCGGGCGGGGCCGCGGAACTCCTGGGCCTGCCGCCGTCGACGCTCGAGTCGCGCATGAAGAAGCTCGGGATCCGGTGGCCGGACCGGAGTCGTTCGGAGTGAACAGGCGGGCGCGCCGGCGCCCGCCGCACCCTCACCCCCCGAGCTTCACGATCCTCTCGAAGGCCGCCTTCGGCAGCGGCATGACGCTCAGCCGCGACTGCTTCACGAGCGGAATGTCGCAGAGCTTCGGGTCGGCCTTGATGTCGGCGAGCGTGACCGGCCGCGCGAAGCTCTTCTTCGGCACCAGCACGACCGCGAGCCAGCGCGGGTCGTCGGCGGTCGGGTCGGGGAAGGCCTCCTTCGCGACCTCGCAGAGCCCGACGACCTCCTGTCCCACGTTCGAGTGGTAGTAGAGGACCTGGTCGCCCTTCTTCATCGCTTCCAGGTTGTTGCGCGCCTGGTGGTTGCGCACGCCGTCCCAGGTCGTCTTCTTGTCGCGCAGGAGCTGCTCGAAGGGGTACTTCGTCGGCTCCTGCTTCACGAGCCAGAATCCAGCCATCGTCGTCTCCTCCGCGGTTCCCCGCGGTTCGCACGCGGCCCGAAGCGAGGACGGCGGCGGGGCTTTCGCCGCCGCCGCCGTCCAGGTCGGGCTTCGCTCGTCGCCGGGGCGACCTCTCAGAGCGCCGCCTCGAACAGGCCGGCTGCACCCATGCCGCCGCCGATGCACATCGTGACGATGCCCCAGCGCTTCTTGCGGCGCTGCAGCTCGAGCAGCAGCGTGCCGGTGAGGCGCGCGCCGGTCATGCCGTAGGGATGCCCGATCGAGATCGCGCCGCCGTTCGGGTTCAGCTTCTCGGGGTCGATGCCCATGCGGTCGCGGACGTAGACCGCCTGCGAGGCGAAGGCCTCGTTCAGCTCGACGACGTCGATGTCCTGCATCTTGAGACCGTGGCGCTCGAGCAGGCGCGGGATCGCGAAGACCGGGCCGATGCCCATCTCGTCGGGCTCGCACGCCGCGTAGACGCAGCCGCGGAAGAAGCCGAGCGGCTTGATGCCGAGCGCCTTCGCGCGGTCGGCCGACATGAGCAGGTTGATCGAGGCGCCGTCGGAGAACTGCGAGGAGTTGCCCGCGGTCACGGTGCCGCCCTCCTTGAAGGCGCCGGGCAGCTTCGCGAGGCCCTCCGCCGTCGTCTCGGGGCGGTTGCACTCGTCGCGGTCGACGACGACTTCCTTCTGGGTCTTCTCGCCGGTCGCCTTGTCGACGACGAGCATCGTCGCCTTCATCGGCGAGATCTCCTCGGCGGCCTTGCCCGAGGACTGGAAGGCTGCGGTGCGCTTCTGCGAGAGCAGCGCGAGCTCGTCCTGCTTCTCGCGGCTCACCTTGTAGCGCTCGGCCACGATCTCCGCGGTCTGGCCCATCGGCATGTAGACGTCGCGCTTGTGGTCCATGAGCCACGGGTTCGACAGGTTCTTCATGTTGAGGTCGTTCTGCATCATCGTGATCGACTCGATGCCGCCGCCGATCACCGCGTCCGCGCCCTCGACCTGGATCTGGTGGGCGGCGACCGCGACCGCGTTGAGACCCGACGAGCAGAAGCGGCTCACCGTGCCGCCCGGCACCGTGACGGGCAGGCCCGCGAGGATCGCGACGTTGCGGCCGACGTTGAAGCCCTGCGGCCCCTCGGGGAAGCCGGTCCCGATGATGACGTCCTCGATCTCCTTGGGGTCGAGCTGCGGCGTCTTGCGCAGGACTTCCTTCACGCAGTGGGCCGCCATGTCGTCGGGCCGGGTCTGGTTGAACGAGCCGCGGAACGACTTGGCGAGACCCGTCCTCGCGGTCGCGACGATCGCCACTTCACGCATTGCCATCGACTGATCCTCCGGTGGAATTGGGCCGGGTCCGGCCGCCGCGTCCCGGACGCGGCAGCGCTCCCCGAGCTCGGCCCGGGGCGTGCCCGGGCGGACCCCCGTAGGTCGCACCCCGGCCCCGGCGATGCAAGGGTATCGGCACCGCCTATGCCGCGGTTCGCGCGGGCCGCGCCCGCGTGCGGCGAGCCCGTGCGAGGGCCCGCCGCGGCGTCGAGGCGACGGGGTCGCGCGTCCGCGCGACGCCCTCAGCCGCGCGGCCGGCGGCGCCGGCCCGAGTCGGTCACGGCGGCCCGCTCGGTCTCGCGGTGCCGCTCGAGCCCCAGCAGGTCGTTGAAGTCCTCGAACGGGTAGATGCGCTCGAGCATCGCGGTCGTGCTGCCCTCGCGCCGCAGCGCCGAGAACACGTCCTCGACCGCGCGCGCCTGTGCGAGGATCGCCGCGACCGGGAACACGATCAGGTCGAAGCCGCGCTCGTGCAGCTCGCCGCGCCCGAGCAGCGGGGTGTGGCCGCGCTCGACCATGTTCGCGACCTTGGGACCCGGGATCGCGAGCGCGATCGCGTCGAGCTCGCCGACCGACTGCGGCGCCTCGACGAAGACCGCGTCGACGCCGAGGTCGTAGGCCATGCGTCCGCGCGTGATCGCCTCCTCGAGCCCGAGCGGGCCGCGGGCGTCGGTGCGCGCGACGACGAAGAGGTCGATCGCCGGCCGCAGGGCGAGCACCGCGCGGAGCTTCGCGAGCCACTCGCCGCGCTCGACGACGGCCTTGCCGGTCATGTGCCCGCAGCGCTTCGGCCAGACCTGGTCCTCGAGGAACAGCCCCGCGGCGCCGGCCTGCGCGTAGAGCTCGGCCGTCCGCACGACGTTGGGGATGCCGCCGTAGCCGGTGTCGGCGTCGACCAGCACCGGGGCCGGCACGAGCCGGCAGAGCCGGCGCGCGGCGTCGGCCATCTCGGCCTGTCCGAGGAGTCCGATGTCGGGCTCGCCGAGCAGCGAGGCCGCGACCGCGTAGCCGCCCATGAAGGCGAGCGGGAAGCCGGCCTTCGCGACGAGTCGCGCCGACACGCCGTCGTAGAAGCCGCCCATCACGAGCGGCTGCTTCTTCGCGAGCAGCGCCCGCACGCGGTCGGCGCGCGTCGTGCGACGCGCCGCCTGCGGCTTCGCGGGAGTGCCCGGGGCAGCCATGGGCCGGAAGTTACGCGAACCGCTCTCCGCGCCTCAAGCGGAGCCGAGCCTCCGGTCCCGCCTGACGGGCGTGGCGGTCGGCTCGCCCCGGGTGCTACCCGGCTCCGCGTGGGGACGCTCGAGCGCTGGTTCGGGGTGCGCGAAGCCGGCTCCACCCTGCGGCGCGAGGCGGCGGGCGGGGCCGCGACCTTCGTCGCGATGGCCTACATCGTGGTCGTGAACCCGGCGATCCTCTCGTTCGCGGGGATCCCGGCGGGCCCGAGCACGATCGCGACCATCCTGACGGCGACGCTCGGCACGCTGCTCATGGGGCTCTGGGCGAACCGGCCGATCGCGGTCGCACCCTACATGGGGGAGAACGCGTTTCTCGCGTTCGGGCTCGCGGCGATGCACGTCACCTGGCAGCAGCGGCTCGGCACGGTGTTCGTCGCCGGCGTCGCCTTCCTCGCGATCACGGCGGCCGGCATCGGCCCGTGGCTCGCGCGCTCGATCCCGACGAGTCTCAAGCACGCCTTCGCGGTCGGCATCGGGCTCTTCCTGATGCTGGTCGGACTCTACGAGGCCGGGATCGTCACCAGCGGCGCCACCGGGCAGCCGGCCGCCTCGCTGGCCGACGCCTCGGGCCTCCTGCGCGCGCCACCCGCAGCGCTGCGCCTCGGCGACGTGCGCGACGGACGCGTGCTCCTGGCGCTGGCGGGCTTCCTGCTCGTGGTCGTGCTGCAGGCGAGGCGGGTGCGCGGCGCCATCCTGCTCGGCATGGTCGCGACCGCCGTCGCGGGCCGGGTGGCCGGTCTCGGCGAGGCGCCGCGCGCGGTGTTCGCCTGGCCGTTCGGCGCCGACCCGGGGCTGTCCTCGATCGCGCTGCAACTCGACGTCCCCGGGGTGCTGACGGCGAGCTTCCTGCCCGTGCTCGTGACCTTGCTGCTCGTGAGCTTCCTCGACACCGTGGGCACGCTCGTCGGGCTCGGCGCGGCCGGCGACATGCTCGACGAGCGCGGCGACTTCCCGTCGATCGAACGCCCGATGGTGGTGAACGCGCTGTCCTGCGTCGCGGGCGCGCTGCTCGGCACCTCGACGTCGGGCGCGTTCATCGAGTCCGCGGTGGGCATCCGCGAGGGGGCGCGGACCGGGCTCGCCTCGGTCGTGACGGCGGCGCTGTTCGCGGCGACGCTCTTTCTCGTCCCGCTCGTCGAGCCGCTGCAGCGGCTCGCCTACGTGTACGCGCCCGCGCTCGTCGCGGTCGGCATCGCGATGCTGCCGGCCGTCCGCGGCATCGACTTCGACGATCCGACCGAGGTCGCGCCCG
>JAFMJW010000128.1 GCA_017853315.1 Alphaproteobacteria bacterium | reverse complement strand
GCGTGGCCGCGCTCGCCGCCCGGACCAGCTCGCGCACGTCCACGTCCTCGGATGGGACGTGCCGGACCTCGACCGGGAGCAGGCCGGCCGTGGCCCATTCCGCGCTCGTGCCCTGGTCGTCGAGGTCGAGCAGGATCGTCCGACGCTTCCGGCCGAGAGCCGAGGCGATGTTCACCGCGAGCGTCGACTTGCCGACGCCGCCCTTCAGACCACCGACCGCCACCACCGCCACGGCCGGGCCTTACCATGTCCGACCGTTGCGAAACCACACCGGGCCGGAACTTATAGCGGTTTGAATTATCAATCCCAACCGGGTAGGAGGTGCGCCCGTCGGCCCGACCGCGGCAGGTGCCGCGTGGGTGGCCGCTCGAGGAGGAGGGCAACGATGGACGAACCGCGGGAGTACCCGACGGACTTCTCGTTGATCTGCGCGGCGATCCTGACCTCTGCGGTCGCCGACATCTGCGGCAGGCCGGTCGCCGAGGTCCGACGCCGTGGGCTCGACTGGGCGCTCGCGGACCGCCGGGAGCCTCGCACGCGACCGGAGCGTGCGGCAGCAGCATCGGCGAGGGCGTGGCTCCTGGGTGCGCCTGGCGTCGTTTCCGCCGAGGAGGCGTGCGACGCCGTGGGCGTCAGGCGCGAGAAGGTGGTGTCGATCCTGCTCGGCGAGACGGCACCGGCACAGCGGGCCGCGTGAGACCGCTTGATCTATGGGTGGGCGTTGTGGGATGGTGCGTCGGGGATGATGTGGTGGCAGCGGTGAAGAAGCAGCGGCAGACGCCGCGCGACGAGGTCTTGTCGGACGCTCGTCGAGTCGCGGATCTCGCGCGACGTGGCTTCCTGCGGATCAACGTCAATCGCCTGTCGAGCAGCATCGACGGCGTGGCGCGAATCACTCTCAACCGCTGGCTCGCCGGGCAGTCCGTCTCGCCCGAGAGCGAGACCATCCTCCGTCGGCACTTCGGGCTTCCGGCCCGTACTTCCAGCGCCCACGAGGCCGAAATGTCGTGACTCTGACGCAAAACGACCCGCGAGAGGTTGCCGCCTCCGCGGGTCGTAAAACCGAAACCGTATGCACCGGGTCTACCCGACGTGCGCCCGCCTCGTCAAGTTCCGAGGCCACGGCCGAGGAGCGCGCGGTGCCCACGCTGGCCGAGCGTGCCGCTGCCGTCCGCGACTACCTGCGGACCCCAGAGGCGTTCCGGCTGGAGGGCTTCCGCCGGTCTGCCGGTGGCTGGCTCGGACCCTGCCCGCTGCACGAGGACGCGAGCCCGTCGTGCTCGATGCGGTCCTACGACGACGGCATCGGCTGGACGTGCTTTGCCGGCTGCGGGAAGGGCGACGCGCTCGAGCTCGTCGCCAGGATGCACGCGCTCGACACGCGCGGCACGGACTTCGCGCGCGTCGTCGAGATCGCCGAGAGCCTCGCAGGCATCACGCCGGGTAGGGCACCGAGGCCGGTCCGCGTGCGCGCACCCAAGCCCGAGCGTGTTCGACTCGATGCACACGAAGTCGCCGCGCTCTGGGCCTCCTGCGTGCCCGTCGACCAGGACGACGAGGTCGCCGCATGGGTCCGCTCGCGTGGGATCGACCTCGCCCACCTCGTCGATCGCGACCTCGCCCGCGCCCTGCCGCGCGACGCGAAGGTGCCGTCCTGGGCGACCTACGGCAGGCCGTGGACCGTGACCGGGCACCGGCTCGTGGTGCCGACCTACGACGCCACGGGCAGGATGGCTTCTTGCCAGGCGCGCGCGATCGTCCAGCACCGAGCGAAGGCCGTATGGCCGAAGTCTCCGACGCCGGAGACGCTCGTCGCCGTCGGCATCTTCGCCGACCGGCTCGGTCGGACGATGCTCGAGACGGGCGTGCCCGACTGGTGGAGCGGACCCTTCAAGGTCGAGCTCGTCGAGGGCGTGCCCGACTTCCTCACCGACGCCACCCACTTCGACGACGAGAGGGAAGCACCGGCCGTGCTCGGGTTCGTGTCGGGAGTATGGACGCGAGAGTTCGCCGACCGCATCCCGGACGGCTCGGAAATCATCATCTGGGAGCACCGGGACAGCTCGGGCACCAAGTTCACCGACCACATCTTGCACACGATGAAGGGACGGCGCGTCGATGTTCGCGTCGTCGATGGGTGGAGCGATGGAAACTGACTTGAACAGCGCGCACGCGAAGGGTGGGCGTCGGCGAGTCGCGGACCTCCGAAAGGGCGCGAAGTTGCGGGCGGTCCCACCGGCGGACGACGCGACCTCGACGGCAGAGGCCGAGCAGAGGCCGCGATCGAAGCGCGGTGCCGTCCCGATCGTCGTGGAGCAGCCCGAGTACAAGGTCAACGACGCCGCGGCCGAGGCGCTGAAGAACGACATCGAGTTGTACCAGCGCGCCGGCGCGCTCGTGCGCGTTGTTCGCGCCGGCCGCTCTCCGCTCATCGACCGGCCGACCGGCGCACCTCGCATCGAGCAGATCGAGGCGGCAACGCTTCGGGACCGGCTCTCGCGAGCGTGCGACTTCTTCCGTCGAGAGCACCCGAGGGACACCGACAAGTCGAAGAAGACCGAGGACACCGGCGAGGCCGAGGTCGAGGTCGAGCCCGAGAACGCGGGCGACAAGAAGCCCAAGAAGGCACGGTGGACGCTTACCTCTCCACCGCGGTTCACCGTCGCCGCGGTCCTCGCGCGTGGCTCGTGGCCGTGTCGCTACCTGGAGGGCGTCGTCGATGAACCAGTCATCCGACCCGACGGGTCGATCCTCGACCGACCCGGCTACGACGACGCGACGGGCCTCCTGCTCACCGACAACCACCTCCGGTCGATTCCCAGCAATCCGACCAGCGACGAGCTCGCGGACGCGGTCGTCCACCTCGTCGACGTCGTCCGCGACTTCCCGTTCGCGAAGGACGGCGACCTCGCCGAAGGTGGCATCTCCGCGCACGTCTCGGCGTGGGTTGCCCTGGTACTCACGCCGTTCGCTCGGTTCGCGATCAACGGACCGACTCCGCTCTTTCTGATCGAGGCCAACGTGCGAGGAGCAGGCAAGTCCCTGCTCGCGGACGTGGCTGCCATCATCGCAACGGGCCGGCCGGCAGCGCGGAGCGCGTTCCCGACCGGCCGGAATGGCGACGAGGAGCTCCGCAAGGTCATCACGGCAATCGCCCTCGCCGGCGACCGCTTCGCGTTGTTCGACAACGTCACGACGACCATCGGAGGTGCCACGCTCGAGCTTGCTTTGACCGGCGCCACCTGGCGCGACCGACTGCTCGGCAAGAACGAGATGACGGCAGAGTTGCCGCTTCGGGCGGTCTTCTGCGCCACGGGCAACAACGCATCGCTCGGCGACGACTCCGCTCGTCGTGTCCTGCCGATCCGCCTCGAGTCCGACATGGAGAACCCGGAAGAGCGGTCCGAGTTCACCATCGACGACATCCGTGAGCACGTCATGCGCGAGCGTCTGAAGCTCGCGGCCTGTGCCCTGACCATCCTGCGTGCGTACTTTGCCGCCGGACGACCGAAGGCAGGGTTGAAGTCCTGGGGGTCGTTCGAGGCGTGGTCGGAGGTCGTGCGCGAGGCGATCGTCTTCGCCGGCCTGCCTGACCCGGTGAACACTCGCGCGTCGATCTCGACGACCTCGACCGAGGCCGAAGGGCTCCACGCCTTCGTGCCCGGACTACAGGAGTTCGCGAAGACCGATCCGGCGACCGTCGCCGACGGTGGGTGGTTCCGCGCTGCTCACGTCGTCGAGCGTCTCAGGAAGACCCAAGACGCCCAGGGCGAGGAGGGTCCGCCGTTCGCTCGACTGCGCGAAGGTCTCGACGTGCTGCTCGGAGACCGGAAGCTTGACGCGGCGAGTCTAGGAAGACTCCTGCGAAGTCTCCGCGGTCGGAAAGTGGACGGCCGGCAGGTCGAACGAGAGGCGACAAAAGCACCGATTGCGCGATGGACCGTTCGCTAGCGCGATTTATCCCTAGTCGAAAAACCCTTGATTTTCCTCGAAATCACCTCCGGCGACTAGGGATAATCGGGATAATGTCTCGTCGTGGTGAAAACATCATCGAAAGAGAAACAGGAAGGAGGAATATGACACCGGAATACACCGGGACCGGCACTTATCCCTTTTAACCCTAGGATCCCTAGTCGGACGACCTTCGACTCGCCGCTCTCGTTGATCTCCGACCGCCATAATCGGCGCAGGACGCACGATCGGGCGGTGGGTGGTGCCACGGTGCCAACCGAGACGATCGTCGCTCCTAGGGCTGTTTCCGGTCGAAATAGGGCATGGTGCCCGTTTCGCCTTCTCTCGCAACGTCCATAGTCCACGGAGAGCCGTCAAAATGGCTCTCGCGCCTCACCGTCGACTTGCCGCCTTCCGTCGTGAAGCCGGCACCTTGTCGCTCCACCTCGCTGCACCCGGCCTGCCTGACGCCGAGGGCATGACGCCTGCCGTCGTCCTGGTCGAACGTGGCTCGCGCGGTCTGCACGAGGTCACGATCCACGCCCACGAGCTCCCGCGCGTCGCGCGTCTGCTCGCTGACGCACAACGCCTACTCGCTGCCGCCGACCCGGCACCGGACCCGGCCGCGGTGATCTCGCGACGCACCCATCGCGCCTACCTCGAGCGGAAGGCCGCGACCGGCGACGCGATCGCTTGCGAGGCGCTCGCCGACCTCAACGAGGCCGAGCGTGAGTAGGCACTACACGACGACGAGGGCTCGCGGTCTCGCGCCCTGGTCGCCGAAACGGAAGACGGTGGCTCTGCTCGCCCAGGTCGGCGAAGTCCTCGACGAGTACCGCGACCACCTGCCGCTAACCTGCCGGCAGATCTTCTACCGGCTCGTTGGGAAGTACGGCTACGACAAGACGGAGCAAGCCTACTGCCGGCTACTGGAGACGTTGAACCGCGCGCGTCGAGCCAAGCTCGTTTCGTTCAAGGCCATCCGCGACGACGGCGTCGTGGTCAACGCGCCGGGTGGTTTCTACGACAAGGCGGACTTCATTGCCGCCGTGCGTCGGTCGGCCGATGCCTATCGGCGCGACCGCCTCGCCGAGCAGTCGGTCGCCGTCGAGGTCTGGGTGGAGGCCGGCGGCATGGTGCCGCAGGCCGCGCGCGTGGCGCACTTCTACGGCATCCCGGTCTACTCGTCGGGTGGCTTCGACTCGCTCACGACGAAGCACGACGCGGCAGAGCGATTCATCGACCGCGTGACGCCGACTGTCGTCCTGCACCTTGGCGATATGGACCCGTCCGGGTTGTCGATCTTCGACTCGGCAGAGGAGGACGTGTCGCGACTCGCCGCCGACCTCTCCGGCATCGAGGACGTGTCGGACCTCGTCGAGTTCCGGCGCGTCGCAGTCACGCCAGAGCAGGTCGAGCGGTACGGGCTCGAGACGGCACCACCGAAGCGGACCGACCGCCGCGGTAACTGGACCGGCGGCACCGTCCAGCTCGAGGCGCTCGCGCCCGACGACCTCGCTCGCGAACTGCGCGACGCGATCCACGACGTGATCGACCTCGATGCGCTCGAGGTCACGATTGAGGACGAGGAGCGCGAGCGCGTCGAGCTCGTGGAGCAATTCGCCGCCGCCGGCTGACGGCGACACACGACCGAAGAACGCGGCCACGGTGGCCGCCTCAACCGGGCCGGAGCCCGAGAAGGACGAAGAGAACATGGAGCAGCAGAGATTTGAGGACGGAGAGAACTGGGCGAGAAAAGCGGACTACTCGTTTCCCGAGGTCCGCTACAACATCAAGGTCGAGCCGATGCTTCGGCAGCTCGCCAACGGCTGGGTGACGCGAAACCGCTACGACGCGGAATGTCTCAATTCGCCGATCCTGTTCGCGGCCGACATCGACTTCCGCACCGACGACGACACGATCGCGAGCCGCGACATCGTGCGGGAGGTCTTCTACTCCTACGGCATGACCAGCAAGATCACGATCGAGCCGCTCCGCATGGTCGAGACCAGGCTCCGCGAGGTGATCGCCGACCCGGTCGGCAACGAGATGCGCGAACACGCCGCGTATCGCGCGAGAAAGGGCACCATCGAAGACATTGCCAGGGAGATGGCTATCGACTGCCAGCGCGGAGACCCGGCAGTCGCTCTCCTCCTTCTCGAGCGGCTCGGCTACTTCAACCGGCTAGGCTTCCGGCTCTATGAGTCGAGGAACGGCTTTCGAGTCATCTGCTCCTCGACGGTCTTCGGGCTCCGCACCGACGCCGAGAAGGCCGTCGCCGGCCACCTTCAAAAGCGCCTCTTCTGCGACCACGCGTATCGGTACATCTGCGCCGAGCAGGGTCTCTTTCGCCTGCGACTCACGCCCAAGCCGTGGCGCACCTGCGACGGCACGGGAAGAGCTGCCAGGTACATCGGAACCTACGGGTCGGAGGAGATCGAGCCGCGACTCGCGGAGCTCATCGCCGAGCACGACCGGGTTGCGTGCGTCGACCCGTCCGGCGGATCCGAGACGTGGCTCGCGTGAGCACCGCTCGCTACGCCGCTCGTCGCCTCCTGGTGTCGCCGAGTGGGTGCCGGCGCGCGGTCGTCGAACTGCGAGCCGCTCGCTCGATCCTGGCGCGAAGGTCGCTGACTTCGATGCCCAGAACATCGGCCACGACCTCGATCGAGAAGGCCGGACCCGGCTCGGGCTCGTTGCCTGCGAGCCACGCGAGCGCGTCCGGGTCGCCGCGGCGGATGTCGTTCACCGCCACGGCGACGATCGCACCCACGAGCGCGAGCTCTGGCGAAGCCGCACGCACCGAGACCGGGCCGTCGCTCGGGTCGTCGGGACACAGGTGCGCGAGAGCGTCGTCCGAGATCCAGCCATACGGCAGCGGACCTGCATCACCACCACCACCGCGCACCTCTCCAGAGTACCGACACCGGCGCTAAATCGTAGCGTTTTCGCTGGCTGTTTCGCGCGCTTCGGCGCATAATCCACAAGAGCCCACCGCCCAGAGTCCACGCTTTAGGTTTCACCATGAAGCCGCTCCCATCGAGTTGGCCCTATGTGCCGACTCCACCGGCTCGCGCCCGCAAGCGCACGTCGCCCGCCTCGCCGCCTCCGGTCTACCAGCGCTCGAACACGTCGAACGCCGCGACCCGTGCCGACTGGATCGCGCTAGCGCGCTCGGTCGCCGCCACGCTCTCGGTGCTGAAGGGCAAGCCGTACGAGGTGCGCTCGTGATCTTCTACCTACGAGAGGGCGACAAGGAGCCACGCCGCGGCCTTTGCGAGCGCGTCGACTGGCCCGATGACATGATTTTCACGATCCGTGAACCGAGCGGTGCCCTGCTCGAGCCAGGCACCGAGGTCCGCGTCGTCGGTCTCGACCCGCTCGACCACTCGCGGATCGCTCAGTCGCGATTGGTCTTCGTTGGCGGTCTGCCGACGCCACGGGCTGACGACGGCTCGAGGTGGCTGCGCGAGCAGTTGGCTCGGGAACGGTAGGAGGTTCACGATGCCCAGGGCGAAGACCGGGACGACCGCCCTCGCCGCGCGCGACCTGGAAGGCGACGCCCTCGCGCTTCGACGTGCGGGAGCCAGCTTCCGGGAGATCGCGTCGCAGCTTGGCTGCTCGTCGACGTCGGCCTTCCGTGCCGTCTCTCGCGTGCTCGACCGAACGATGGTCGAGCTCGGCGAGAGCGCGGCCGTACTGCGAGCGATGGAACTAGAGCGTCTCGATGCTCTTCTCGCTGCCGTCTGGCCGGCTGCCGTGGCAGGCGATCTGCCGTCGGTGGCGATGGCTCTCCGCGTCGCCGAGCGTCGTGCCCGACTGCTCGGGCTCGATGCGCCGGTGCGTCAGGAGCTCACCGGAGCCGACGGCGGTCCGCTTTCGTTCGTTCAGGTGGCGACGGAGTGGGCGCGCTCGAGGACTGCCGCTTGATCGTTCGCGCTGGTGGCAGGCTCACCGAGGGCCGCGTCGCGTGGCGCGAAGGCGAGCGCGGCCGGCTGCTTCCTCGAGTCGTTGTCGGCTCGACGGAGCTCGGGCCGTCGCACGTCGAGGTGGTCGAAGTCGACGCAGAGCGAGCCGAGGCGCTGCGAGCGTCGGGCTACGAGGTCACGAACATCGGGAAGTAGTAGTCGCCGCCCGCCTCGCGCAGGGCGGGCGACGGGTCCGGGCACGGTGGGCTCCGGGTGCCTGGCTGTCGTCGGAATTGTCTGGCGGTGGTGGCCGCTGGTCGTCGGGTGGTCTCGGCGACCGGCGGTCGGACCTTCGTTTTAAGCCCTTCGATTTCGGCCTAGGCCATACCCTTGCCCGGCTCGTGTTCGTCGATCCTGGGGCGATTGTGTGCGTCGTTTTCGCGCTCGACGTGCTGAAAACCGGCCTCGAGTGCCGTTTCGCGCCGTTCGTGATCTCGGTGCCGTACATCGAGCCGTCGACTCGATGCGCGACACCGATGCACCGACTCGGTGCCGTGCCGGCCTGCTCGCCCTCGATGCCCTGACTCGGTGGTCGGCATGGGTGCGTCGGATGCCTGCGGCGCATCTACGCACCGCGTCGAACCGCGCGAAACTAGCCCTTGATAATAGGACTTATCCGGGTTATCTCGTTATCCCATGATGGAACTGATAATTCCCACTCGGTCGCTCCCGTCCGTTCCCGCCACCATCACCGAGCAGGCCGTCGCCGAGGCGATCGACCGCTACGCCCACCAGGCGAAGGGTGCCTTCAGGCCGAACACCGAGCGCGCGATCGCGTCGGACCTGGGCATCTTCACGGCGTGGGCGATCGAGCACGGCGTGTCGCCCTGCCCTGCCTCACCCGAGATCGTCGCGGAGTTCCTGGTCGAGGCCGCGCGCTCGAGGAAGCCCACCACCATCCGGCGCTATGCCGCCTCGATCGCCCACCAGCACCGAGCCGCGCGTGTGGCCAACCCGTGCGCCGAGGAGGTGGTCCGGCTGGCGCTGCGGAAGATCGCGAACGACGCTGCCGCCCGTGCCGTCGAGGAGTCCCGGCCCGTCCGCGAGCAGGCCGAGGGACTGACCGAGACGGACCTCGCGGCCATCGTCGCGACCTGCACCGGCTCGCTCCGCGACCTGCGCGATAAGGCTCTCGCCCTCGTGGGCAAGGCCATCCTCGCTCGCCGTGCCGAGCTCGTGGCGTTGAAGGTGTCCGACTTGGTCGAGAACGCCGACGGCACGGCAACCGTCACGATCCGCCGGTCGAAGACCGACCAAGCCGGCGAGGGTGCCGAGCAGCACGTCCCGGCCGTCGCCCTCGATGCCCTGCGCGCGTGGCTCGATGCCGCCGGAATCACGGCAGGATGGATGTTCCGCTCGATGCGTCGAGGCGACCATGTGACCGATCGCCCACTACCTGCCGACGAGGTGTCCGTCGTACTGAAGCGTCTGGCCGCTCGAGCCCGCCTCCGTCCCGAGCGCGTTGCGCGCGTGTCCGGCCATAGCCTCCGGGTCGGAATGGCTCAGGATCTCGTGGCAGCAGGTGCCGGCCTGCCCGAGGTCATGCAGGCGGGTCGGTGGTCGTCGTCGTCGATGCCGGCGCACTACGCTCGGCGTGCTGCCGCCGGTCGCGGTGCCGTCGCGAAGTTCTAC
>JAFMJW010000127.1 GCA_017853315.1 Alphaproteobacteria bacterium | reverse complement strand
CAGCCACGAGGTCGTCCACTGGACGCGCGGCGTGCACCTGGAGAGCCTGCTCGTGTTCTGGAACCTGCTCGGGCTGATCGCGGCCTGGCGATCGGTGGACGACGCTCGCGCGGTCGTGCCGCTCGCTCTCGCGCTCGCGGGCGGTTGGCTCACGAAGGGGCCGCAGGGGCTGTTCCCGGGCGCAGTGGCCGTCGCGCTCTGGGCGCTCGAAGGCCGGTTCTCCGAGCGCGTGCGCTCGCGTCCCGCGGCGATCGGGGCGCTGGCCTTCGCCGCGGCCGTCCTGCCCTGGCTCGCGGCGCAGGTGCTCTCGCAGGGTTCCTTCTTCGAGGACTACGTGTCGGGCCAGATCGGGGCGGTGCTGTTCGGGTCCGGCGACAAGCCCCGCGGGCTCGACTTCTACCCGACGAAACTGCTCGAGTCCTACTGGCCGTGGCTTCCGTTCGCGGTCGCGGGCGGCGCGATCCTCGCGCGCAGGCGCGGGGACCGGGCCGCCCGCCTCTGGCTGATCGACTTCGCCGTGGTGGCGGTCGTCATCCTCGCCGCGACGGTGCGCAAGACGCGCTACCTCTACCCGCTCTACCCCTCGCTCTCGGTGCTCTCCGCCGCGGCGATCCTCGAGCTCGGCCGGCGCCTGCCGCGCACGCTCGAGGCGCTCGGCGCCGCGACCGCCGCGGCCGCGGTCGCGACGCTGCTCCTGGGCGGTGCCGGGCAGCGGCGCAGCGACGAGACGCTGGCGAAGCGCGACGACGCGATCGCCATCGCCCGCCTGCTCGAGGCCGACGCGCGCGTCTGGCTCGCGCGCGGCGTCTCGGCCGAGGACTCGCCGGGGATCGGCAAGGTCCTCGGGTTCCACGCGGCTCCGTTCCTGTGCGACTGCGGCGCGCCCTGCACGCCCCCGGGCGCGGGCCCGGTGCGCGTGGTCGCGCTCGCCGCGGACGCGCCCGAGATCGCGGGCGAACTCGGGGGCGAGATCGTCCGTCGGACCCGTCACCTGGCGCTGGTCGCAGCGCCCGACGGCGCCGACGTGCGCGGCACGACCTGCCGGAACGTGGGGCGGCGGGGATCCATGGCCCCGACCGACTGAGACCCTCTCGTCCCGCCGTCCGCGGTCGGCTAGGGTCGAGGCTCGATCCCCTCGGAGGAAGACGAACATGAAGAAGCGACGACTCGGACGCAGCGCCCTCACCGTCAGCGAGATCTGCCTCGGCACGATGACCTTCGGGTCGATGGCCGACGAGCCGACGAGCCTCCGCATCCTCGACAAGGCCTTCGACGCCGGCATCGACTTCCTCGACGCGGCCGAGGTCTACCCGGTGCCGCCCGACCCGAACTGGGCCGGCCGCACCGAGGAGATCGTCGGCAAGTGGCTCGCCACCCGCCCGCGCGACTCCGTGATCGTCGCGACCAAGGTCGCCGGTCCGAGCGGCGGCTGGTTCCAGGCCCCGGTGCGCCACGGCAAGGGGACGCTCGACCGCCACTCGATCATGGTGGCGATCGAGGGCAGCCTCGCCCGGCTCGGCACCGACTACATCGATCTCTACCAGACCCACTGGCCCGACCCCGACCTGCCCTACGACGAGACGATGGAAGCGCTCACGCGCGCGGTGGCCGAGGGCAAGGTGCGCGCGGTCGGCTGCAGCAACGAGAGCGCCTACGGGCTGACGAAGAGCCTGTGGGCGTCGGACGCCGGCGGCTTCGTGCGACACGACACGATCCAGAACAACTTCAGCCTGCTGAACCGCAGGTTCGAGGACGCGCTCGCCGAAGTCTGCCGACGCGAGAAGGTGAGCCTGATCCCGTACAGCCCGATCGCGGGCGGCGTGCTCTCGGGCAAGTACCAGGGCGGCGCCTGGCCGGCCGGCGCGCGCTTCTCGCTCTACAAGGAGCACGCGGCGCGCGGGGCCGCGATGACCCGGCGCTTCGTGAACGAGAAGTCGCTCGAGTCGACGCGTCGACTCGCGGTGATCGCCGCCGACGCGGGACTCCCTCCGGTCACGCTCGCGGTCGCGTGGAGCCTCGCGCACGACTTCGTCGGCTCGACGATCATCGGCGCGACCCGGCCCGAGCAGCTCGACGACATCCTTCGCGCGGCCGACGTGACGCTGTCCGCGGACGTGCTCTCCGCGTGCGACAAGGTCACGCGGGAGATCCTCTACCCGATGGGCTGAGCTCGCGTTCCGCGAACGGTGCACCGAGTGCCGGTCCGCGCGGCCCGACGCGACCGAGATGGAGTCTCGATGACGGTTCCCCGCTTGCCGAACACGAGCTCGTCCGAGGACGTCGCGGCGGCGCTCGCCGAGGCGGGCTGCGCGGTGGTCGAGCGGGTCCTGCCCGACGACCTGCGCGCGCGCGTGCTGGCGGAACTCGAGCCGTGGATGCGGGCGACCCCGGTCGGGCCCGACGACTTCGCGGGGCGACGCACGCGACGGACGGGCGGGCTGGTCGCGCGTTCTCCCTCCTCCCGCGAGGTCGTCATGCACCCGCTCGTGCTCGACGTGGCGCGACGCGTGCTGTCGAACGCCTCGGGCTTCCATCTCCACCTGACGCAGATGATCGCGATCGGCCCCGGCGAGCCCGCGCAGCCGATCCACCGCGACCAGTGGGCGTTCGACTTCTTCCCGTTCCCGCAGGGACACGAAGTGCAGTGCAACACGATCTGGGCGATGGGCGACTTCACCGAGGAGAACGGCGCGACCCGCCTGGTCCCGGGAAGCCATCGTCGCGAGGACGGGCTTCCGTTCGAGGCCGCGGACACGGTCCCGGCGACGATGCCCGCAGGATCCCTGCTGCTCTACACCGGCTCGCTCTACCACGGTGCGGGCGCGAACCGATCCGACGCGACGCGCTGCGGCCTGAACCTGACCTACGCCGCGAGCTGGCTTCGCCAGGAAGAGAACCAGTATCTCTCCGTGCCTGCCGACGTCGCTCGGAGCCTGCCCGAGGACCTGCTCCGACTGCTGGGCTACGCGCGCGGCGCGTACGCGCTCGGCTACGTGGACGACATGAGGGACCCGCTCGACGCGCTGCTCGGACGAGGCGGGCCGGACGCGGCGGTCGGGCTCGGCGACCTCGCGAGCGTCGTCGGCCGGGGCACGTCACGCGACCCGGGCGCCGGCTCGAACTGAAATGCGCCCCGGGCCGTTCGGGCATGGCCCGGATCGGTTCGGGGCGCCGGATTGCAGTCGGGGGTTGACCGCCCCCGCCCGATCCCCTAGGGGTAGACCCTAGGGTTTCTGGAAATTCCCCCGATCCACCCGGCACGAGGGCCCGCGGACCCACCCCCGAGGAAAGCGATGGCGATTCGTTCCATGATGCTGCCGGTCAGGCTCGAGGCGCTCCTGCTCGAGATCTCGACGAACCCGGCGGTCGACGGGGGCGACCTGCCCACCACCCACCGGCTGGTCCTGAAGACCATCGCGGACGGACTCCGGGTCGCCCGCGTCGGCATCTGGACCTTCGACGACCAGCGCAACCTCATCCGATGCCTCGCGCTGCGCGACAGCGCCCACGAGGTCGACACCGAGGACACGACGCTCGATCGCGCGACCTACCCGCGCTACTTCGCCGCGCTCGACTCCGAGCGGTCGATCGTCGCCCACGACGCGCGAATGGACCCCAGCACCTCGGAGTTCGCCGAGGGGTATCTCAAGCCGCTCGGCATCACCTCGATGCTCGACGTCCCCATCCGCCAGCACGGCCGGATGGTGGGCATCATCTGCTCCGAGCACGTCGGCCCCGCCCGTGCCTGGCGCGACGACGAGGCCGCGTTCGCCGCCGCGGTCGCGGACTTCCTCGGTCGCGCGATGACCGCGGCCCGCTTCCGCGCCGACGTGCACGACCTCGTCGAGACGACCCGCGAGCACGCCCGGAGCGTGCTCCAGCAGGGCGAGGCGCTCCGCAAGGATCTCGCCGACCTCGACGGCATCGCCGCCCGACTGCGCGGTCGGGCCAACGGGTCGGGGGACACGATCGCCGAGGAACTCGCCTCGATCGCCGGCCGGCTCCGCGGCCACGCGGAGAGCCTCGACCGGAGCGCGTCGGGGCTCGAAGGCCTCGCGGGTGCCGTCGACCAGCCGCCCGCCCCCGTCGCGGCCGCCTCGCCTCGCTCCTAGCCAGACCGGCGCGGAGCGCGTCGCCGTCGCAGGGTCGCGCGGCCGGGGGCACCCGCCTCGACGGGAGCGCCGCCTGCCGCCCCCAGGTGCTCGACGAGCGCGAACCCGACCTGGCGTCTCCGCAGCGAGACGTCGGTCGCCTCGATGCGCAGCCGGTCGCCGAGCCGGAAACGCGCGCCGGTACGCACGCCCACGAGCGAGCGGCTGCGGACGTCGAACTCGAAGGGTTCGGGCAGGCGGGCGACGTCGATGCGGCCCTCGATCGGCCAGGCGTCGAGCTCGGCCCACGCCCCCGCGCGCGCCACGGACACCACGGTCGCCTCCTCCGGCTCGAGCAGGTGGTCGAGCATGAACTCGGCCTTCTTCAGGTCGAGCATCGCGCGCTCGGCGGCGACCGCCGCACGCTCGCGCTCCGAGCACGCGGTCGCGAACCCGGTCATCGCCTCGCCGGCCGCCCGGGCCTCCTCGACGCGACCGTCGAGGATCGCGCCGAGCTGGCGATGCACGAGCAGGTCGGGGTAGCGGCGGATCGGCGAGGTGAAGTGGCAGTAGGTCCCGAACGCGAGGCCGAAGTGCCCGCGGTTGGTCGTCGAGTACTCGGCGATCTTGAGCGCCCGCAGCACCTGTCGCGACAGCACGCGGGAGAGTCGATGGCCCGCGAGAACGGCGAGCGCGCGCTGCACGTCGCGCGGGCGCGGGCCCTCCTCCGCGTCGAACTCGATGCTCGCGCCGAAGGCACCGAGCAGTTCGTTCAGCTCGACGACGTCGGCCGCGTCGGGGGCCTCGTGGACGCGGTAGGGAAACGGCAGGCCTTCCTCCGCGAGACGATGGGCGACGGCCCGGTTCGCGGCGAGCATCGCCTCCTCGACGATGCGGTGGGCGTCGTTGCGGACCGAGAGCCGGACGCCGACGCTGCGGCCCTCCTCCGAGAGGTCGACGAGCGCCTCGGGCAGGTCGAGGTCGAGCGAGCCGTCCGCGGCGCGCCGCTTCGCGAGCACGCGCATCAGGTCGCGCAGTCGCGCGAGCTGCGGCAGGAGGTCGCCGAGTTCCTCGCGACGCGCCGCGATCTCGTGCGTGTCGGTCGACGAGAGGACGGCCGCGACCTCGCCGTAGGCGAGTCGCGCGCGGCTGCGGATCACGCCGCGGCCGAAGCCCGCCGACCGGGTCTGCCCGCGCCGGTCGAGCAGCAGCTCCGCGAACAGCACGAGGCGGTCGCGGCCCGGCAGCAGCGAGCAGAGGCCGTTCGAGAGGGCCTCGGGCAGCATGGGGATCGCCCGGTCGGGGAAGTAGACGCTCGTGGCGCGGGCGAGCGCCTCGCCGTCGAGCGCGGTGCCCGGTCGGACGTAGTGGGCGACGTCGGCGATCGCGACCCGCAGGCGGTGCCCGCCGTCGGGGGCCGGCTCGATGCACACGGCGTCGTCGAAGTCGCGGGCGCTCTCGCCGTCGATCGTGACGAACGGGAGGTGGCGCAGGTCCTCGCGTCCGGCGAGATCCGAAGGACCCGGGTCGGCCGGCAACCCGTCGCACTCGGCGAGGACCTCGGGCGGAAACTCCGTCCGCAGCCCGTGCTCGAGCGCGATCGTCAGGAACTGGACGTCGGGATCCTCGGCGTCGCCGAGCACGCGCTCGAGATCGCCGGCCGCCCCCTGGCGCGGCCCCGGCCGGCGCACGAGTCGCACGACCGCGAGCTTGCCCGCGTCGAATGCGCTCGGCTCCATGCCGCCCACGATCTCGACGAGCGGCAGGAGGTCGCTCTGCGGCACGAGCCAGAAGCGACGGGCCGCGGCGGGCCCCGGTCGACCCGCACCCCGTCCTCCCCGACCGGGCGGCCCGGGTTGCTGCGGCCGTCGCCCGGTCTCGAGCACGCCGACGATCCGCTCGATCCCGCTCGCGACGACCTCGACCACGCGACCGCTCGCCCGGCGCGACACCGGGTCGTGGCGCAGCACCTCGACCCGGACGCGGTCGCCGTGGAGCGCCGAGCCCTCCTCGCCCTCGGGCACGAAGACGTCCGCGCCGAGCCGTTCCCGGAATTCGCCCTCGGGCGCGACGAAGCCGAAGCCCCCGCGGGTGCGCGAGTACCTCCCCACGACCGCGAGCGCCGCGGGCCGTTCGGGGCGGCGATCGAAGGGACGGGGGCTCCCGGCGTCGCGCTCCCATGGACGTCGCTCCCGTTCGCGGGCGCCCGGCGGGCCGGTGCGTCGATCCGTCCCGCGGGTCCCCGGCGGACCCGGGCGTCGGTTCGTCCCGCGCTCGTCCGGCCGGCCCGGGCGTCGATCCGCCCCGCGGTCGTCCGGCCGGCCGCCACGGGGCAGGTCGCGCCGGGCATCGGGCCGGCCGCGGCGGTCCGTCTCCCGTCGATCGTCGTCGCCCCGGCGCGGTGCCCTCTCCGGCCCCGTCCGGGCGCGGTCGCGCTCGACCTCCAGCGCGACCCACTGCCAGCGGGTCTTGCCGATGCGGCGCACCCGGCGCTCGGAGACCTGCTCGACGAGCGACGCCTCGAGGGCCCGCGGGTCGAAACGCTCGAGGCCGAGCCGGGAGGCGATCTCGCGCAGGGTGAGCGGCCGGGGGGCGACGCGCGCGAGGACCTCGCGCAGTTCGGCCGAGGACGGCGAGACCGGTGGCTTTCGCGGGGGCACGATCGAATCCCTACGCCCCGGGGCCGGGCCGTGCACCCCGGACCCGTCGGGAGATCCCCCGGTTGACAGTCGGCCGGTCGCCGATCGATCCTGCGGAGTCCGCGCCCGACCGGCACGGGAGCCGGCCCCGGGAGGATCGGGGAGCGGCGGACGACGACGGGAGACGACGATGCAGCGCGACCGCAATCCTTCCTTCCCCGGGCCGACGACGCCCCCGACCGGGCGGTTCGGCCGCCGCGAGTTCCTGCAGCGCTCGGCGCTCCTCGCCGCCGGCTTCGCCGTCCCGTCGAGCCTCGTCGCCGCGTGCGGCGACTCCGGCGGGGGCGGCGCGGTGCCCGAGTCCTTCGACCCGTCGCGGCCCTGGTGGCTGCAGAACGACTTCGCCCCGGTCGAGGACGAGATGGACGCCTTCGACCTGAAGGTGCGCGGCCGCATCCCGTCGGTGCTCGACGGGCTCTACGTCCGCAACGGATCGAACCCGCAGAAGGCCGACTCCCCGCATTGGTTCTTCGGCGACGGCATGGTGCACGGCGTGCGCATCGCCGACGGTCGCGCCCTCTGGTACCGCAACCGCTGGATCAACACGATTCTCTACGAGAAGGGCATCAGCTTCGGCGATCCGAACACGCCCCCGGTCGGAGGTGCGAACCAGAGCAACGTCAGCACGATCTGGCACGGCGGGAAGCTGCTCACCTCGGGCGAGGTCGGCTTTCCCTACGAGCTCGACCCGAGCGACCTCTCGACGAAGGGCGTCTACGACTTCGGCGGCGCGCTGAAGACGTCGTTCACCGCGCACCCGAAGATCGACCCGGTGACCGGCTCGCTGCACTTCTTCGGCTACTGGTTCTTCGATCCCTTCCTCACCTACTCGGTCGCCGACCGCAGCGGCCGCGTGGTGTCGAGCGAGGCCGTCGACGTGCGCCAGACGACGATGATGCACTCCTTCGCGATCACCGACCGCGACGCGGTGTTCTGGGAGTGCCCGGTGCTCTTCTCGCTCGAAGAGGCGATGGCCGGAGCGCTCAATCCCTTCCACTGGGATCCCTCCTACGGCACGCGGGTCGGCATCATGCCGCTCGGCGGCAGCACCTCCGACATCCGCTGGGTCGAGATCGAGAACTGCTACGTCTTCCACGAGCTGAACGCGTACCGCGACGGCAACGAGGTCGTCGTCGACGTCTGCCGCCACCCGGAGATGTTCGCGGGCGAGGGGCTCGAGGACAGCGAGGGCGACCTCCGCCGCTGGCGCATCGACACGAGCGGCTCCAGCATGAGGTTCCGCGACGAGATCGTCACGACCGCCCCCTACGAACTGCCGCATCCCGACCGCCGATTCACCGGGCGCCGGCACCGCTACGGCTGGTTCTCGACCACGCGACCGAACGACCAGACGGTCGACTTCGGCGGCACGGGCTACGTCGACTACGAGACCGGAAAGGTCTCCCTGTGGGACCCCGGCTCGACGCGCCATGCCGGCGAGCCCTTCTTCGTCCCCGGCGGCGCGGCCGAGGGCGACGGCTGGCTCCTCACCTTCGTCTACGACCACTCGAACGGGAAGAGCACGCTCGCGATCCTGCCGGCGCTCGACCCGAACGGCGGTCCCGTCGCCGAGATCGAGTTGCCCCGGCGCGTCCCCTACGGTTTCCACGGGGTCTGGATCCCGGGCGGCGGGGCGTAGGCGGCGTCGCGGCCCGCCGGGACGCGACGGTCCTCCCAGCGGGCGAGACGATGGAAGAAGGTGGACCGGAGACCGGCGGGCGCAAGCGCCCGCGCCGCCAGCGCGGGCCCGTCGCGAGCTTCTGGCGGGAACGCGTCCGGCCGCTGTTCTCGCGGCGACTCTCGAGGCTCGCCTCGCTCGTCGTCCCCCACCTCTACATGGGCTACATGCGGCTCGTCTGGGCGACGAGCCGCGTCGAGGGGATCGACGAGTTCGCCCGGCTGCGCCGGATCATCGAGGACCACGACGGCGCGGTCGGCGTGCTCTGGCACGAGGAGGTGATGACCGTCGCCTTCGGCTACTCCTGGATCGGCTTCCCGGCCCAGACGCTCGCGAGCATGGGCGAGGCGGGCGACGTGATCGCGCGCATGCTCCACCTGTGCCGCTTCGTGGTGTTCCGCGGCGGCACGACGACCGGCCGGTCGCGGCGGCGCGAGGGCGTGCTCCGCGACATGATCGACCACATGCGGAGCCACCGCCGCGTGATCTACGGCATCACGGTCGACGGCTCGAAGGGCCCGGCCTACCGCATGAAGACCGGGAGCATCGTGATCGCGCGCGAGTGCGGTCGTCCGGTCATCCTCGCCCGAACCTGGTACCGCCGCTGCCTGCGGCTCCCGACCTGGGACCGGATGGCGGTGCCCCTTCCCTTCAACGTGATCCGCTACTACCTGCGGGGCCCGTACGAGGTCCCGGAGAGCGCGTCGACCGAGGAGGGCCTCGAGCGCTTCACGGTCGAGATCGAGAACGATCTCGTCGCACTCGCGGCGCGGAGCTACCGCGACATGGGGCAGCCGGTGCCGCCGAACCTCGTGCCACGCGCCGCCGACGAGCGCGTCGCGCCCTGACCGTCGCGCGCCCCGCGGGATCCTGCACGGCGAGTTCGATTCGCGTGACGCGGCGCTCCGTCGCTCCCCGCGCCCCTCGTTGACTTTGCTTCGCGGCTCCTCCCTGATCCAGAGGCCGATGGGACGTCCCGGGAGAAGATGCTGGGCGGCGGCGGTGGTGCTCGGCGCGGTCGTCGCCTTCGCCCATCAAGCCGCCGCGGTGGACCTCCGCTTCCAGCCGAGCCTGCTCGGCCAGGTGCGGCGCAGCCCGTGGTCGG
>JAFMJW010000126.1 GCA_017853315.1 Alphaproteobacteria bacterium | reverse complement strand
ATCGACCTGTGGGACGGCTCGCTCGGCGCCGGATGGTGGGATCGCTCGGCCGAGGACCGTGCGATCGCGGGCGCGGACGTGCTGCTCGCGAGCTCCGCACTCCTGCGCGACGACCTCGAGCGGCGCAGCGGACGTCCCGTCGCGCTCCTTCCGAACGCGGTCGACCTGCACCGGTTCGATGCGTCGGTCGCGCGGGCCGTTCCGACGGATCTCCGCCGCGGCCGGCCGACGGTCGGCTACGTCGGCGCGCTCTGGGGCGACTGGGTGGACCTCGACCTGGTCGAGCGGGTCGCACGCCTCCTGCCCGCGGCGGCCTTCGACCTGGTCGGCCCCGCGGGCGACCGTCGCCTGCCGTCCTCGCTCAACGTGCACGCGCTCGGCCCGAAGCCGCAACGGCAGGTCCCCGACTACCTCGCCGCGGTCGACGTCGCGATCGTCCCGTTCGCGAGCAATCGGCTCACCGCGGCGGTGAGCCCGCTGAAGGCGTGGGAGTACCTCGCGATGGGACGCCCCGTGGTCTCGACGCCGATGCCCGACCTCGAAGGCGTGCCGGGCGTCGTCTTCGCGGAGGACGCGGAGTCCTTCGCGCGCGCGATCGAGCGCGTGGCCGGCGCGCCCTTCCCTGCCCGGGAGGTGCGCGACTTCCTGACACACCACACCTGGGCGGCCCGGGTGGACGAGCTTTCCCGGCTGGCCGGGATCGAGGGACCGGCCGCGACGGGGCTCGGAGCGCCCGACGCCCGCGCCTGACGGCGCCCGCGCGGGCCGCGCGGACTAGCCGATCCGCTCGCCGACGACCGACGTCTCGTCTCGCGGCGCCTGCGCCGCGAGCATCTCGCCGAGCAGCCCGCTCGTGAACAGCTGCAGCCCCGCGAGCAGCAGAAGCACGCCGAAGATGAGCAGCGGGTGGCGCGAGAGGATCTGCCCGTAGGCGAGCCGCAGGTACGCGATGTAGGCGAGGATCGAGCCGCCTGCCGACATGAGCAGCACGCCGGGAAGCCCGAAGAAGTGCGCCGGGCGCGTGTCGAAGCGGGTGAGGAACATGACCGTCACGAGGTCCATCATGCCGCGGAACGCGCGGCCCCAGCCGTAGCGCGAACGGCCAAAGCGCCGCGGTCGGTGCGCGACCTCGATCTCGCCCACCGCGCAGCCCTGCCAGGCCGCGATCACCGGGATGAAGCGGTGCAGCTCGCCGTAGATGCGCACGCGCTCGACCACCCAGCGGCGGTAGACCTTGAAGCCGCTGTTGAGATCGCGCAGCTCGATCCCGGTCGCGGCGCGCACCGCCGCGTTGAAGAGCCGCGAGGCGACCACGCGCGCCTGCGAGTCGTGGCGCTTGCGCTTCCAGCCGTTCACCAGGTCGTAGCCCTGGGCGAGCACCGCGAGCATGCGCGGGATCTCGCGCGGGTCGTCCTGCAGGTCGGCGTCCAGCGTGACGACGATGTCGCCGCGCGCCGACGCGAAGCCCTCCGCGAGCGCCGCGGCCTTGCCGAGGTTGCGCCGCAGGCGGATCGCTCGGACCCGGGGATTCGCGGCGGCGAGCTCGCGCAGGCGCGAGAACGAGCCGTCGGTCGAGCCGTCGTCGACGAACACGATCTCCCAGCGAGGCGCGCGCGCGCCGGGCGCGATGCCGAGCGGTCGCCAGTCGCGCGCGGGGTCGTCGAGCACCTCGCAGCACTCGGCGAGCAGCAGGTGGAGGCTCTCGCGCTCGTCGTGGAGAGGCACGACGAGCGAGATCTCGACCTCGGAGACCGACGCCGAAGGCGCGGTGCCGTCGGCCGGGGGCGACGCGGCCGGGTCGCGCGAGGCGACCGGGCGCAACGGCGCGACCGACGCGGCACCCGCGGCCGCCGCGAGCGGGGCCGCCCGCTCAGTCACGGCTCACGCGGATGACCTCGGACACCGTCGTCATGCCCTCGCGGACCGAGCGCCAGCCGTCCTCGCGCAGCGTGCGCATCCCGAGCCGGATCGCCTCCTCGCGGATCTTGTCCGCGGACGAGCGCTTCAGGATCAGGTTGCGGATCGCGTCGTCGACGAGCAGCAGCTCGTAGATGCCGGCGCGGCCGCGGTAGCCGGTGAAGCTGCAGGCCTCGCAGCCGCCGCCCTCGACGAGCTGCGCGCCCGCGAGGCTCTCGGCGATGCCGCGCTCGCCGGCGACCCCGGTGCGCGCGTTCTCGTCGGCGAGCTCCGCGATCACGCCCTCGACCGGTCGCAGGCACTTGCTGCAGTTGCGGCGCACGAGCCGCTGCGCCAGCACGCCGAGCAGCGAGGACGCGAGCAGGTAGTCCTCGACGCCCATCTCGAGCAGGCGGGCGACCGCGCCGGCCGCGTCGTTCGTGTGCAGGGTCGAGAAGACGAGGTGTCCGGTGAGCGCCGCCTGGATCGCGATCTCCGCCGTCTCGGCGTCGCGGATCTCGCCGACCATGATGACGTCGGGATCCTGGCGGACGATCGAGCGCAGCCCGTTGGCGAAGGTGAGACCGATCTGCGGCTTCACGTGGATCTGGTTCACGCCGTTCAGCTGGTACTCGACCGGGTCCTCGATCGTGATGATCTTCTTGTCCGGCGAGTTCACCTTGTTGAGCGAGCCGTAGAGCGTGGTCGTCTTGCCGGAGCCGGTCGGGCCGGTCACGAGAATCATGCCGTAGGGCTTGACGATCAGCCCGTCCCAGTCGGCGAGCGTGTCGGACGGGAACCCGAGCGAGCCGAGGTCGAGCACGATCGAGCCGCGGTCCAGGATGCGGAGCACGACGCTCTCGCCGTAGAGCGTCGGCAGCGTCGAGACGCGGAGGTCGATCTCCTTGCCCATCATCCGCAGCTTGATGCGGCCGTCCTGCGGCAGGCGTCGCTCGGCGATGTTGAGCTTCGCCATGATCTTGATGCGCGAGACGATGGCGGCCTGCAGCCGGCGCTGCGGCGCGTCGACGTCGTGGAGAACGCCGTCGATGCGGTACCGGATCTTGAGCTCGTTCTCGAAGGGCTCGATGTGGATGTCGGAGGCGCGGCTCTCGACCGCGCGGTTGATCATCACGTTGACGAAGCGGATGACCGGCGCCTCGCTCGCGAGGTCGCGCAGGTGGTCGACGTCCTCCTCGTCCTCCGACAGGTACTCGACCAGCCCCTCGGCGTCGCCGTTGCCGCCGCCCCCGCCCTCGCCGCGCTCGCCGTAGCAGGAGTCGAGCGCCTCGGAGATGTCCTTCTCCTTCGCGAGCAGCGGCTCGACGCGCAGCCCGGTCGCGACCTCGATGCCCTGCATCGAGTTGCGGTCGCGCGGGTCGGCCATCGCGACCTTCATCACGCCGTCGACCGCCGACACCGGGAGGATCTTCGCGTGACGCAGGAACTTGACGTTCAAGCCCGGCACCTGCACCGCGTCGTTCGGCAGTTCCTTGCGGCTCGCGAGCGGGACGCCGAGCACCTCGCTGTAGACGGGAAGGAGGTCGTCCTCGGAGACGAAACCGAGGTCGAGCAGGAGCCGCTCGATGCGCTCGCCCCGCTCGGCCTGGAGCTTGCGGACCTTGCGCAGGTCCTCGGGGCTCACCCGGCCGCGGTCGACGAGGATCTCCTCGAGGGACTTCGGCGCGCTCTGGACCTGGGCTTCCACCGTGGACTTTCCCGACGCGGGGGTACCACGCTGGGCGGGAGTTGACCATCGCATGGCGGGCTCGGCCATGGGCCGTTGGACGGTGGCAGGGCGGGGTTTGTTCGAAGCGGGCCGGCCCCGACCGGTGCCGCTCCGGGGGCACGCCCTCCGACGCGGCCAGGCGGGGGAATCTCAGCCGACGGCCGCGGCCGCCGCTCCGCGCGCGTTCATCTCCCCGTCGAGCACGTCCAGGAGCGTCCGCCGCAGCGGGATCGCCGGCTCCCAGCCGAGGTCCCGGGCGGCCTTCGCCCGCGAGCCCCAGGTGCCCTTCCCCTCGCCGACCCGGCGCCGGTCGGAGGCGACGCGGACCTCCGGCTCGATCCCGGCGATCGAGCAGAGTTCCTCCAGGATCGTCCGCACCGGCGTCGCCCGGCCGGAGCAGAGGTTGTAGGCCTCGCCCGCCCGGCCCCGCTCGATCGCGCAGGCATAGCCCCGCACGACGTCGCGCACGTCGGAGAAGTCCCGCTCGACGTCGAGGTTGCCGACTTCGATCGGGCCGCGGTGCAGCCCGCGCGCGATCGCCGCGACCTGCGAGGCGAAGTCCGGGCAGACGAAGCCCGGGGCCTGGCCCGGGCCGGCGTGGTTGAAGGGGCGCAGCACGACGACGTCCTGCCCGCGGGCCGCGAACGCGCGCGCGGCCTCGTCCGCCGCGGCCTTCGAGACCGCGTAGAGGCTCGCGGGGCGCAGCGGCTCGCTCTCCTCGATCGGCGAGCCCGAGGCGCCGCCGCGACCGTAGACCTCTCCCGACGTCACGACCGCCACGCGCACGCGCGCACCGGAGCGCTCGACCGCGTCGAGCACGTGGACGACGCCCAGCGCGTTCACGCGCATCGCGGCCGCCGGATCGCGGTTCGCCACCGGCGGCGACGCGACCCCGGCAAGCGTGACGACCGCGTCGGGCGCCGATCCCTCGAGGGTGCCGCGCACCGAGTCGGGCTCCGTCACGTCGCAGGCGCGCCACGGCTCGCAGGACTCCGGGAGCACGCCCGGCGGCGGGACCGACCGGCCGGCCGGAAGGACGCCGTGGCCGCGTCGCAGGAGTTCCGCACAGAGGTGGCGGCCCGCGAAGCCGGCCGCGCCCAGCACGAGGATCCTCATCGCGCGGGAGCGTTGCCCCGGGCCTCGGCGGCGGCGATCGCGAGGTCCGAGTCGACCATCATCGCGACCAATTCCGCGAACGAGACCTTCGGCTGCCAGCCCAGCTTCTCGCGGGCGAGGCTCCAGTCGCCGAGCAGCGTGTCGACCTCGGCCGGGCGGGTGAGCGCCGGGTCGATGACGACGTGGGACTTCCAGTCGAGGCCGACGTGGGAGAACGCGATCTCGACCAGGTCCTGCACGCTGTGCGCCTCCCCGGTCGCGACGACGTAGTCGGCGGGCTCGGACTGCTGGAGCATGAGCCACATCGCGCGGACGTAGTCTCCCGCGAAGCCCCAGTCGCGACGGGCGGCGAGGTTCCCGAGCCGGAGCTCCGGCTGCAGCCCGAGCTTGATGCGCGCGACCGCGTCGGAGACCTTGCGCGTGACGAACTCCTTCCCGCGGCGCGGCGACTCGTGGTTGAACAGGATGCCGGAGCACGCGAAGAGCCCGTAGCTCTCCCGGTAGTTCTGCGTGATGTAGTGGCCGTAGACCTTCGCCACGCCGTAGGGGCTGCGCGGGTGGAACGCGGTCGTCTCCCGCTGCGGCACCTCGCGGACCTTGCCGAACATCTCGCTCGACGAGGCCTGGTAGAAGCGCGCCTCCGGGTTGGTCAGCCGGATCGCCTCGAGGACGCGCGTGACGCCGGTCGCGTCGAACTCCGCGGTCAGCACCGGCTGCGACCACGAGGTCGGCACGAACGACATCGCGGCGAGGTTGTAGACCTCGTCGGGACGCGTGCGCCGCATGAGGTCGATCAGCGAGTACTGGTCGAGCAGGTCGGCCTGCTCGAGCTCGATGCGGTCGCGGATGTGCTCGATGCGGTAGAAGTTCTCGGCGCTCGACCGCCGCACCATGCCGACGACGCGGTAGCCCTTCTCGAGCAGCAGCTCCGCGAGGTAGGAGCCGTCCTGCCCGGTGATCCCGGTGATGAGCGCGGTGCGACGGCTCACGATCGGGCCGGCGCTTCGGGTCGGGGATCGGTCACGACACCCGGCCGTAGCGGTCCTCGAGGCGGACCACGTCCTCGAGCTCGGGCGTCGACGCCTCGAGGATGTCGCAGGTCGTCTCGGCGATCATGCGGTGGCGCAGGCCGGGCGTGATCCGGAAGGACTGTCCCGGCTCGATCACCGTGCGCACGAGCGGCTGTCCCTCGCCCCCGTGCTCGAACGCGAGCCGGCCGGAGAGGACGTGGATCGTCTCGTCCTTGCGCTCGTGGTACTGCAGCGAGAGCGCATGCCCGGCCTCGACGTGGAGGATCTTGCCCACGTAGCGATCGGTCTCGGCCCAGATGAGCTCCCAGCCCCAGGGCTTCGGCACGCGTCGAGTCATCATCCGCTCCCGCCGCTGCGTTTACGCGCGGCCGTCGGCCGGGGCAAGCGGGCGCGGCCCGCCCTCGACGAGTCCGCGCCGGAAGCCCGCGGCCCACACCGACGCCATCGCGAGGTAGGCCGGCCAGGCGACGAGCAGGAACGCGAAGTCGCGCGGCGAGTGGCGCGCGCACCAGGCGATCGCGCGCACCGTGCGCGCGATCGGCAGGCCCGCCGCGAGCCACGGATGACGCACGATCGCCTGTCCGGGGAGCCCGCCGCGACGGCGAGCCGCCCCCGAGGCGCGGCCGAGCACGCGCAGGTAGCGAGCCATCGGCGCCCAACCCGCCGGCGTCAGGTGGGCGATGCGCAGCGAGGGCTCGAAGCGCATCGCGTGGCCGGCCGTCCAGACCTCCCAGTCGAACAGCCAGTCCTCGGACGCGCGCGTCGCGGGAAAGCCGCCGTGGAGATCGAAGACCGCGCGCTCGACGAGCATGCAGGCCGACGGAATCTGCCAGGTGTCGCGGGCCGGGACGCCGGGAAGGCTCTCCTTGAACTCGAGCAGGTGGCGGACGCGCGCGGACGCGGGCGCTCCGCCGGGAAGCGCGATCGAGCCGCCCAGCACCGCCGGGCCCGAGCCGCGCAGGCGCGCCGCGGTCGCGAGCAGGTCGCTCGAGGCGACGCAGTCCGAGTCGAGGAAGAGCAGCCACGGCGCGCGCGCGAGCGCCGCGCCGCGGTTGCGGGCCTCGCCCGGAAAGAGGCGGTCGGCGGCACGCTCGAGGACCAGGTCGAGCTCGCGCGGGCCGGGCGGGTTCGCCGCCCGCGCGGCGAGCACCGTGCCCTCGTCGGGCGAGCTGTCGACGACCACGACCTCGAAGGGCGGCGCTCCCTGCTGGTCGCGCAGCGCCGCGATGCAGCGGCCGATCGTCGTCTCGGAGCGCCAGCAGGGGACGACGACGCTGATCTCGGGCGACGGCCGCTCGGTCGCCATCGTCAGTAGACCGCCCCGAGTTCCGAGCCCTGGCTCGGCGCGCGGCCCATCTGCGCGGTCCGCTGCCCGAACGGGTTCTGTCCGAAGGAGCCGAGCCCGACCAGCGAGAACAGCACGCGGAACTCCTGCTCGTTCGGGTTCACGCGGTCGACGAAGGCGAAGTCGAGCACCCAGCACTCGCAGGCCGAGATCACGCGCAGCCCCGCCCAGTTCTCGAGGAAACGGCCGGCGAGCGCGTCGAAGCGACCGAGGTAGGCGAACGCGAAGTGGTCGTTCAGTCGCCAGGTGGTCGCGAGGTTCACGTTCTCGACCGTGCCGCCCGAGTTGAACTGGTAGAAGAGCGAGGCCGAGTTCACCGGGCGCAGCGCCGCGAGCGAGGTTTCGTCGTCGAGCTTGACCGGGCGCGGGTCGAAGAAGCTCACGCCCCCCTCGGCGTAGAGCAGCTTGTTCTGCGAGAACGACCAGATCCCGCGGCCCGACGCGGAGAGCCACGGGAACGGCGTGAGCCGGAGCCCGCCGTCGAGCGCGGAGAGGTACTGCTTCTGGGTGCTCCCGGGCTCGATGAGGAACGGGTGCGAGATCTCGTAGCTCTGCTGCAGGTAGGCCCGCGCGAGCTCCTGGATGCGGCCGGCCGCGTCGATCGTGAGCGGCGAGGTCGGCACGCCGGCCCCCCCGGGCGCGAGCGATCGCGGCGCCGTCGCGTCGGGCGAGCCGCCCGAGGACTGCGAGAGCGGCGTGGTCGAGAGCATCGCCGGCTCGAGCGGCGAGTAGGCGTCCTCGAGCAGGCTCCCGTCGGGGCGGTAGACCGGGTCGATCCCGCCGCCGAGCTTGCCGAGCAGGCGGCTCACGACGCCGTAGGTCACGAGGTTGCGCGCGGCGATGCGGTCGACCGCGTCGTAGACCGGCAGGTCGTCCTGGTCGACGAGCGGCGTCCAGTTGTACTGCAGGAACGGCTCGATCGTGTGCTTCACCTTCGTCACGTCGCCGAAGCCGACGTCGTAGACGCGCGAGATCTCGCTCTTGAAATCGGCCACGAGCTGCGCGATCTCGCGGTGCTGGAACCTCCCCACCGCGCGCGTCGGCAGCGGGGCCGCCGGCGACGGCGTCGGGTACGGCACGATCGGGACGTCGTTCGACTCGAGGTAGTAGGCCGTCTCGCGCAGGATCATCCGGGCGGAGCCGTATCCGTAGTTGCCGACCCGGTAGGGAACGCGGACCTCCGGCGCGATGTCGAGGCGCGGGCCGGCGGCGAGCGGCGCTCGCCAGTACTCGACCGCCTCCGCGTTCAGCCCGAGCCGCACGCGCCCGCCGAGCACCGGCTGGCGCGCCTGGAAGGTGAGGCGCGGCAGCGGCTGCGGCACGCGCGACTGCTTCTGGATCAGGTCCTGGTAGTAGTCCGCCTGCGCCTGGAAGAGGCCCCAGTCCCAGACCTTCACGAGACCGACCTGCGAGTTCGTGTAGCGGCGCACGGTCGAGAACGCGCCCACCGTCGGCAGGTAGGAGAGCGTGTTCATCTCGCGCAGGAACAGGTTGTCGCTCACCCAGAAGGGCCGCACGTAGAAGCGGCTGCCCTCCCAGGGGCCGGGCTGCTGGTGGTAGCCGATGACGCTGCCGCGGTTCTCCGGCACGGTCGGGTCGGCGAGCGTCCCGGGATCGACGACCTGGTCCGCGGCCCGGCCGCGGATCGACTCGTTGAAGTAGCTCGCCGTCATGAGCCCGCCCGCGTCGGGCGCGAGCAGGTAGCGGTACTCGCCGATCGCGCCGATGCGCGCCGCCGTCTCGACGTCGAACGAGATCGTCGCGTCGCTCGTCTTGTCGATCGCCCAGTAGAACGGCTGGACCCACTGGAAGCCACGGTTGTTCGAGATCCCGAAGCGCGGGAACAGGAAGCCCGACTGCCGGTCGCGCAGCACCGGGAAGCGGCCCCACGGCACCCACAGGACCGGCACGTCCTTCACCCGGAAGGTGCCGCCGCGCAGCGTTCCCCAGCCCGCGAGGTCGACGTCGATCTCGTCGCTGGTGATGCTCCAGTCGGGCTTGCCCTCGTCGCACTGGCAGGTCGTGAAGTGGCCGTCCCAGATGTGGTACGTCTGGCCGACGCCCTTCTCCATGCGGGTGCCGCCGAGCTGGAACCGGGAGTCGACGAGGTAGATCTCCGCGTCGTTCAGGTACCCGGTCTCGTCGGTCATCTCGAGCCAGGCCTGGTCGGCGCGCAGCCTCGCCCGCTCGTCCTCGAGCACGACCGAGCCGGTCGCCGTCGCCTCGCCGTGGCGGCGGTCGATGTCGAGGCTGTCCGCCGCGAACACCGACGTGCCGCGCTTCACCACGACGTCGCCGCGGGCACGGAGCGCGTCCTTCTCGCGGTCGACCTCGAGTTCGTCGGCGTCGACGAAGAGCGGCTCGTCCTCCGAGCGGGCGTCGCCCATGCCGAGCAGGCCGGCCGCGTCGCCGAGCTGCGCCGACTGCGACCAGGACAGCGCCGCCTGCAGGAGGAGCACCAT
>JAFMJW010000125.1 GCA_017853315.1 Alphaproteobacteria bacterium | reverse complement strand
GTCTCTTCGGGCGGCTCGGCCGCGCGGCCGCGGGTTGAGGAGCGGGCGGTGCCGACGCTGCTGATCGTCGACGACGAGGAGGTGCTCGCCCGGAACCTCGCGAAGGCGTTCGCGAGCCGGGGATTCGACCCGGTGCACGCGGCCTCGCTCGGCGTCGCGCGAGCGCGTCTCGCCGAGGTCCGCCCCGACGTGGTGCTGCTCGACCTCCGCCTGCCCGACGGCAGCGGACTCGACCTCCTCGACGAACTCCTGGGCGAGGAGCCCGACCTGCCCGTCATCATGATGACCGGGCACGCCTCGGTGTCCGACGCGGTGCGCGCGATGAAGCGTGGCGCGCGCGACTACGTGCAGAAGCCGCTCGACCTCGAAGAGATCCGGCTGAAGGTCGCGGGCGCGCTCTCCGGCGCCCGCGAGCGGCGCGAGATCTCCTACCACCGCGAGCGGTCGGCGGCGGCACAGGCGATCCTCGGCGAGTCGGAGATCACGGGGCGCCTGCGCGCGCTGGTCGAGCGCATCGCTCGCGCCACCGGGGCTCCCGGCGGCGCCGCGCCGACCGTGTTGCTGCTCGGCGAGACCGGCAGCGGCAAGGGACACCTCGCGCGTGCGTTGCACGCGAGCGGAGGGCGGAGCAGCGGCCCGTTCATCGAGATCAACTGCACGGCGCTGCCCGAGAACCTGGTCGAGGCCGAGCTGTTCGGCCACGAGAAGGGTGCCTTCACCGATGCGAAGGCCGCGCGTGCGGGCCTGTTCGAGGCGGCCGACGGCGGCACGATCTTCCTCGACGAGATCGGTCACACGTCACCCGCCCTCCAGGCGAAGTTCCTGAAGGTGCTCGAAGACCGGCTGGTGCGCCGGATCGGCGCCACCGCCGCGCGCAAAGTCGACGTGCAGGTGATCGCCGCGACCAACCGCGACCTCGACGCGGCGGTACGGCTCGGCGAGTTTCGCGCCGACCTCTTCCAGCGACTGTCCGTCGCGACGCTGCGCGTGCCGCCCTTGCGCGAGCGCGAGGGCGACGCGGTCCGGCTCGCCACGCACTTCCTCGAGGAGACCTCGCGGCGCTACGGCCTGCCCCCGCGACGGCTGTCGCCCGGAGCCGAGGCGGTGGTCGCGCGCTACCCCTGGCCGGGCAACGTGCGCGAGGTCGCGAACGCGATGGAGCGGGTCGTGCTGTTCACCGACTCCGACCCGGTCGAGGCCGCCGACCTGCAACTCGGCCACCTGCCGACCGAGGCCGGAGCGATCGGTGCGGGCGAGGGAGGCGAGTTGCGGATCGACTTCCCCGAGGGCGGGCTGTCGCTGGAGAAGGTCGAGCGGCGACTGATCGAGTGCGCGCTCGAGCGCTCGGGCGGCAACCAGAGTGCCGCGGCTCGCCTGCTCGGGATCTCCCGCGACACGTTGCGCTACCGGCTCGAGAAGTTCGCCCTGGGCGAGTCACCCCCGGCCGAGTGAGGGAGATGCCCCAGGGGAGGGGGAAAAGCCCCATGTCGCGGCGGGAAATCTCCGCCTTCCGGCATCCCGGGCGGCACGCTATTTGATACCGACTTCGTAGCGATGCGCCTCTCCGCCCCCATCCTCGCCGGCACGGCCCTGCTCGCCCTGCTGGCCGCGGGTCCCGCCCGCGCCGGCTTCACCACGCCGACGCTGGTGCTCACCGACGCCTCGGTCATCGAGGTCGACGGCGCACGCACGGCGACCTTCGCGGCTGCCTTCGACTTCCCGAACGCGGTGCAGACCGGCTACCGGGTGAGCCTCGTCGTCTGGCAGGGCACGCACTTCGTCCGCTTCCCGGTCTCGGGCTCGATCCTCGAGGGTACGAGTTCGGTCCTCTCCGACGGCGCCCTCGCCGACACCGAGGTGCCGACGCTCTTCGCGGCGGGATCCGCGATCTCGAACGCTCGCATCCTGCAGGTCGAGCGCGACCGGATCTCGGTCTCGCTGCCGCCGGGCTTCGCCGCCGGTGCCGCGTCCGCGATCCTCGCGACGATGCCGTCGGAGGGCTCCGCCGTCTCGAACACGCTCGGGCTGGTGCTGCCGTGAGGCGTGGTCGCGCGCCCGGCGCCGCGACGGCCGGGCTCGTCGTCGCGGCGTTCGCGGTCCTTGCCGGGGCGATGACCGGACTGACTTCCCGCGCCGAGGCCTACGCCGTGTTCGCGGGCGACCCGGTCGATCCCGACACCGACCTGCCGTGGACGATCCTGCCGGGCGTGCCGCTCATCCTGCCGCAGAACAACGGCAAGTACCGTCCGCCGATCATCGACACCGGCGTCACTGGCGACGTCGACCTGGTGGTGCGCGAGGGCCACGTCGTGGTCGGCCCGACCATGCCCGACACCGCAGCGGTGGTGGAGACGGTGGTGGCGGGCGGGGCGCACGTCGCATCGGGCTCGGAGATCCCGTTCACGGTGATCGCCTCCGACGGAACGAACCCGGCACTCGGCACCGACATGGACGGGCTCCCGGTGATCGTCGCCGCCTACGCGGACCTCGACGGCGACGGCGTGGTCGGCCCGACCGACGCGGACGGGGCCTCCGACGACGGCCGCGAACGCCAGGAGTCGGACTTCCTGGTCGGACGACAGGTGGCGTTCTTCTCGAACGGCGTCGCGCGCGGCTCGGTCGCCGCGTGGAAGGCCGCGCCGGCCTCCGCCGGCGGTCTCCGCGTCGTGCTGGTCGCAGCGACCTACGTTGGCCCGATGGCCCTCTACGGCGGCAACGTCCCCGACGGCCCCGCCGTCGCGACGCTCTTCCCCTTCTTCCCGAACCTCGACCCCGACCGCGTGATCGACGGCGGCCACGTCGGTCCCGCGTCGGAGACCGAGCCGCTCGGCGTCGTCTTCGAGATGGCCTTCGACGTTCCGGTCGGCGATCCCGTGCTCGGCACGCCGTTCGCGCTGCCGACCGACGGTTCGAGCCCGACGATCGACCGCGCGAGTTCCGTGTCCGGGCCGGCCGTGCGACTCCGTTCGGTCGCCGAGGCTCCCGTCTCGGGCTGGGTGAACGGCGTCGAGTCCACGATCCTGCGCGGCGCGTCCGGGGTGCTGCTCGAGCCCCGTGCTTCCGCCTCGGTCGCCGACGACGGCCCGGGCGGGACGACGGCCACGCTGCGGCTCGTGCCGGTGGACGTGCTGGGCAACGTGACCGACCCGCCGCCGGCGATGACGGCGCAGGTGCGCGCGGGCGCGGGCCTCGCGATCGTCTCGCCCGACACCGACGGCGACACCACCCGCGAGACCCTCTCGATCGGCAGCGCGGCCGGCGTGGAGGTGGTCGTGGGCGATGCGGGCGACGCGGGCGCAGGCGGATCGTCCTCGATCGTCGTCGTGACCGACGGCGTGCCGAGCGAGTCGGTCGCCGTGACCCTGTCCGCGGGAGGCAGCGAGCCGACGCCGACCCCGATCCCGTCGACACCGACGCCGACCGCGACGTCCGCCCCGACTCCCACCGCCGTGCCGGTCGACCCCGTGCTGTCGGTGGTCGAAGTGGTCGGCGGGAGCACGCTCGGGACGGCGTGCACGGCCTCCCGAACCTTCGTCGCGGTGGTCGCCGACCCGCAGTCCGACGCGGCCGGCGTGATCGGCACGGCGACGCTGAACGGCGCACCCGCCGGGACGATCGAGCTCCTGCCCGGAGCCGCTCCCTCCTCGCTCGTGCTGCCCACGGGCCAGGTCTTCGTCGCGACGACCACGCTCTCGCCGTCGGAGATCGGCACGCTCGCGATCTCGTGGGTCGCGCACGATTCGAGCGCGCACCTCTCGACCCCGCTCGCGACGAACCTCCCGGTCGCCGCGATGGCTCCGAGCCGCGTCGGAGCACTCTCCGCGACGCCCGACCCGGCTCTCGCCGGAACGCGCCAGTCGGTCGTCCTGAGCGTGCCCGTCGCGGACGACTGCGGGCTGCGCAGCGTCGCGATCGAGGTCGACAAGGGTCGCGGCTTCCGCAAGGCGGCGGGGCTCCGGGACAACGGCAAGGCTCCCGATGCGACCGCGTCCGACGGGATCTTCGTCGGGACCGCGAAGTTCCTCGTCGCCTCTCCCTCGTCGCTGTCCGCGCGCGTCGTGGTGAAGAACCGCTCGCGCCAGACCACGACGGTCGCGGTCGGGGCGCTCGACTTCGTCTCTCCCTGAGCGGGCGTGGCCCGCGGGGGGGGGTAGTTCGCCCCCGGGCCCTTCAGGCCGTCGGCAGCTCGAAGACGAAGCGTGCCCCGTGCGGCACCGCGTCCTCGAGCGCGAGCGAGCCGCCGTGGCGCTCGACGATCTTGCGGGCGACCGCGAGCCCGACGCCGGTGCCCTTCGTCTTGGTGGTCGCGAAGAGCTGGAAGATTCGCTGGTGGAGTTCGGGCGGCACGCCCGGGCCGTCGTCCTCGACGACGAGGCGCACCATCCGGCCGCCGCCCGCCCCGCGACCGCGGCCCGCGGCGGTGCCGATCCGGATCGTGATCGTGCCGCCGACGGACGTCGCCTGCATGCCGTTCGCCAGCACCTCGAGCACTGCCTGCCGGACGTGCGCCGGGTCGAGAAGCGCCGGCGGAGCGCCGTCGTCCTCGACCCGCAGCGCGATGCCCGCCGCCGCGGCCTGCGGCCCGACCGTCTCGATCAGCCCGTCGACCAGGTCCTGCACCCGCACTTCCTCGAGCCGCGGCTCGAACGGCCGCGCGAAGTCGAGGATGCCGCTCACCTGCGATTCGAGCTTGTCGACCTCGACCAGCACGTCCTCGAGGTTCTCGCGCACGCCGTCGGTCTCGCCGGTCTGCTCGAGCCCAAGCTGGGTCGCGAGCCGGATCCCGGCGAGCGGGTTGCGGATTCCGTGGGCGACCGCGGTCGAGAGCTCGCCGATCGCCGCCAGGTACTGCGAGCGGTCGAGCCGCGACTGGGTGTCGCGCAACGCGTCCACCGCCGCCGCGTTGGCGAGCCCGACCGAGGTCTCGGTGGCGAGCGTGCGCAGGACGTCGACGTCGTCGGCCGACAGCGGTGCGCCCGAGATCTTGCGGCCGACGCCGATCAGCCCGGAGAGTCGTCCCTGTCCGACGAGCGGCAGGAGCAGGCTCGCGCGCGCGCCGTCGAAGAGATCGCGCAGCGCGCTCCGCGACGGGCGCAGGCGCGGCGACTCCTCGACCTCGTCGCGCGACAGCCCACCGGGCCGGGACTCGAGCACCGCGATCGCCGCCGGATCGGCCTCGATCGAAGGGCGGTCGGCACCGGCTCGCGCGAGAAGGCGGGGTTGGTCGCCGTCGCGCTCCCAGACCGTCGTCCCCTCGAGGTGGAGGACGTCCTGCAGGGTCGAGACGAGGTGGTCCACCACCGAGTCGCGGTCGAGCAGGTTCGCCATGCGGGCGCTCGCGGACGCGACGGTCTCCTTGAAGTCGACGCGGCCCCGGTAGAACAGCCGGTCGATGCCTCGCTGCAAGGCGTCGCGGAGCGGCGTGATCGTCGCCAGCACGACCAGGACGAAGGCGACCGGGAACATCGGGCTGCGGGCGAGGTCGAGATCCGCCGCGAAGCGGTCCGCGAGAACGACGCTCGCGCCGTAGGCGAGCGAGACGATCGCCGTGATCGCCGCCCACACGAGCGAGAGCTTGACGAAGCGGTCGGCCTCGAAGAGATCGTGGCGGGCGACCGCGTAGCCGATGCTCACCGGGAACAGGAAGCCGGTGAGCGTGACCATGTTGCTCGAGATCGGCAACCCGAAGACGAAGAAGCCGAGCACCGCGACGAGCGGCACGAGGAAGGCCGTGATCGTGCCCGCGAGCACGACGCGAGCCCGGCGTCGAGCGATCGGGAGTGCGTCGCGCCACGCGCTCGTCGCGGTCGTCCCCATCGAGACCGCGCCGGCTGCGAGCGTCGCGATCCAGGTCGCCTTGCTGAGCGCCAGCACGGTCGGCGGAGAGCGGTGGAAGGCCGCGACCTCGGCGAGGCCCACGCCCACAGCCGCGAGGTAGAGGGGGGCGAGCACGCTCCAGCGCCGCCGCGACGTCCCGTGGACCGAGGGGAAGGTCGAGGTGAGGTGCAGGATCGCGACCGGGCAGAGGGCCTCGGGCACGAAGTACCAGCGCGACGAGCTGCCGCCGGTGAAGAGCCCCACCGCGGCGACGATCATGATCCCCCAGACCGTGCCGAAGGCGAGGACCGCGCGGCCCTGCGGCGACTCGGGCCGCAGGAAGAAGACGGCGAGTCCGGTCAGGAGAAAGACGACGCCGTTGAACAGGTAGACGCCCATCGTGGTCGCCCAGTCGCCGCCGTCGAAGCGCATCGTCGCGACGTCGCGGGTCAGGGGGCCGTCCGGGGTCTCGAAACCGTAGCGGTGGACGACGCCGGGCCGGTCGCCCGCAATCGCCGCATCGACGTCGGCGCGGTCGGCCACCGGCCGGCCGTCGACGGTCGCGAGCCGGGCCCGGGGCGGCACCTCGGCCACCGAGCCGGTCCAGTCCGGGCGGCCGAGCGCCACCACCGTCAGGTTGTCCCAGGTGACGAACCCGGGAAAGATGCGGCCGATCCGGCTCGTGGAGACGGCGACCGTCGCCGCGACGATCGCGAGCGCGAGCAGGGACAGGGCGAGGAAGAGCCCCGCGTCCTCCCGCCGTGAGAATCGACTCAGCATGCAGATGACGTCGCCCAGGGCCGCCGGGACCGCGCTCTTCCCCCTGCGCGCTGCGCTTTTCCTAGCAGCGCTCTCCGGGCTTCTCCACGGCGCGTCGTTCGTCCCCGTCGGGGCCTGGCCCTTCGCCTTCGTCGCTCTCGCACCGCTGGTCGCCGCGACGTGCGGCCGCGGCCCTGGCGCGTCGATGCTGCTCGGCTGGCTCGCGGGCACGGTCGCCGCGTCGATCGCCGCCGTGCCGTGGCTCGCGAGCGCCGCACGCGACTACTTCCACCAGGGGCCGCTCGCGTCGATCGGCTTCGCGCTGGTCGGCTCGCAGGTGTTCGGCGCCCTGCAGTTCGCGGCGTTCGGGTTCCTGCTGCCGGCGCTCTGGCGGCTCCGCGGCCCCGTCGTCCGGTGCGCCGCGATCGCGGCGGCCTGGACGGCGCTCGAACTCGCCCGCGCCCGCGCCTTCGGCGGGATGCCGTGGGACCTGCTGGCGCACGCGCTCGCGGCGCAGCCGGCGTGGATCGGGGTCGCGGACCTGGGCGGCACCTACTTCGTGTCCTTCGTGCTCGCGTTCGCGAGTGCGGCCCTGGCACGGGCGCTGGTCGCGCTCGATGGCAACGCGCTCCGCGCGCTCGCGGCGGCCGCGGCTGCCCTGGCCGCGATGCGCGCCTATGGCGGCGCCCGGCTCGCCGCGGTCGCCGCCGAGCCCGTGCCCTCGATGCGCGTCGCACTCGTGCAGGGCAACGTCCCCGGGCGCTGGAAGACCGACCCGGTCCGGGCCGGGGACGTGTTCGCAGCCTATCTCGAGACGACGCGCGCGATCGTCGCCCGCCACCCGGCGCTCGTCCTCTGGCCCGAGAACGCGGTCAGCTTCCTGCTCGCGCCCAACGAGCGCCTGCGTAGCGAGATCGCCGCGGCCGTCGGTCCCGGCGGGCCGCCGGTGCTTCTCGGCGGCCCGCGCGTCGACACGGGCGGAGGCGGGCATGCCCGCTTCTTCAACTCGGCATGGCTCGTCACCTCGGGCGGCGAGGTCGCGAGCGTCTACGACAAGCGCCAGCTCGTGCCCTTCTCCGAGTACCGGCCCGACAACCTGCTCGGGCGGCTCTGGGACTTCCACCCGAGCCCGGGCTACACGCCCGGCGCCGAGGCGACGATCTTCGACGATCCCGCGCCTTTCGGCGTGCTGATCTGCTTCGAGGCGATCTACCCGGAGCTGGCACTCCCGCTCGTGCGGCGGGGTGCGAAGTTCCTCGTGAACCTCACCAACGACGAGTGGTTCGGCGCGACCGGCGCGCTCGAGCAGCACTTCGCGATGACGGTGTTCCGCGCGGTCGAGACCCGCCGTGCGCTCGCGCGGGTGACGAACACCGGGGTGACCGGGGTCGTCGGGCCGACCGGCGAGGTCCTCGCTCGCTTCCCGACCCACGTGCGCGACGCCTGGATCGCCGAACTGCCGCTCCGCGAGGGAGAGACCCTCTACGTGCGGACCGGGGACCTCCTCGCCTGGGCGTGCGCGGTGGCGACCATCGCGGCCTTCCTGCTCGGGTCGTCGGGGCGCCTCGACCGCCGGCACTGAGTCGGCCCTCCCCGGTCGCGCTCCCGGCCGGTCCCGGGGCCCGGGCCGAGCCTGGCAGGGGCTGGGGCTTCTCCCCCGGCCTTGCGGGACCTCCCCCACACCGGCCGACTGCCTCTCCGGGCCGAACGGGAGAAGCCTCGCGAAATCGGGACTTTCTGCTCCCGGGAGCGATGGCACGGCGGCTGCGAACGATTCCGGTCACGATGCCCGGGTGGACCGGGCTCTGAGAGGCGGCCGGCGGCAAGGCGACGGCCCGAAGGAGACGACGATGAACCGCACGATCCACCAGACGATCCGGAAGGCCGCGCTCGCGGCGGTCGCAGCGCTCGCCCTCGCGGCGGCCCCCGCTCATGCGAAGGGGCTCAAGCAGAAGCTCGACGCGATCGGCTCGCTGCCCGACGCCCGCGGCGAGGTCAAGCTGATGCTGCAGAAGGCGACCGCCGGCCGCTTCGAGATCAAGGTGAAGAAGCTCGCCCCCTCGTCCTCGTACGAGCTCTTCGTCGGCACGGTGAAGGTCGCGACCCTCGAGACCAGCCCGAAGGGCGACGGCAAGCTGCGCTTCCGCACTTCGCCCAAGAGTTCGCACGACCAGATCCTCGGCTTCGACCCCCGCGGCGCTCGCATCGCGCTGCGCGCCGCCGACGGCGTCGACGTGCTCGCCGGCAACGTGGCCCTGGCGCCCGCGGACCAGCTTCCCGAGGGCAAGGTGATCTGCTGCGAGCCGGACGACGATCACGCGGAGTGCGAGGACCGCACGGCCGACGAGTGCGTCGCCCGCGGCGGCACCGTCACCTCCGCGACGTCCTGCCTGCCGAATCCGTGTGCCGAGGTCTCGGCGCCCGAGCGCGAGACGATCTGCTGCGTGCCCGACGACGGCGGCCCGGAGTGCGAGGACCGCTCGCCGGCCGAGTGCGCCGCCCGCGGTGGAGTGACGGTCGAGGCGACCTCCTGCAACCCGAACCCCTGCGGCGGCGACGCCACGCCCGCGGACGACGGCTCGGACGACGCGCCTGGCGACGACAACGGAGGGACGACGGTCGGCTCGGACGACGCGCCGGGTGACGACAACGGGGGGACGACGGTCGGCTCGGACGACGCGTCGGGTGACGACAACGGGGGGACGACGGTCGGCTCGGACGGCGCGCCGGGTGACGATAACGGAGGGACGACGGTCGGCTCGGACGACGCGCCGGGTGACGACAACGGAGGCACGACCGGCGGCGCGGACGACACGGCCGGCGACGACGGCGGCTCCTCCGGCGGCGGCAACGACGACGGTACGTCGGGAGGCGGCTCGGGAGGTCACTCGGGCGGCAGCGAGTCCGAGGGGCACGCGGGCTGAAGCTGCGTCGAACGATCGGAAGAGGAGCACGGGACGAGGGCCCGGGGGAATCCCCCGGGCCCTCCTGCGTTCGAGGTCGCGCCCCTGCTCCCGACCGCGAGCGACCACCGGCCCGCGCCTGCCCTCAGCCGAGCG
>JAFMJW010000124.1 GCA_017853315.1 Alphaproteobacteria bacterium | reverse complement strand
TCCGCTTGAGGCCTCGACCCGAAGCGTCGTAACCGCATCGGCGATGCCGGCTCCCGACTGCCCCTTCTGCTCCGCCGACGCCGCGCGCGTCTTCCACCGGGGCGATCTCGTGCTCGGGCTCTGGGACGGCTTCCCGGTCTCGCCCGGACACGCGCTGCTCGTGCCGAGGCGACACGTGCCGACCTGGTTCGACGCGAGCCCAGCCGAGGTGGCGGAACTCGCCGCCACCGTCGGGATCGCGCGCGAGGCGGTCGGGGCCCGGATCTCCCGGGGCGAGTTGCGTGCGGACGGAGCGGGCTCCGCCATCGTGCGTCCCCCCGACGGCTGGAACGTCGGCGTGAACGTCGGTGCCGCCGGCGGGCAGACCGTCTTCCACCTCCACGTCCACGTGATCCCGCGCTGGACGGGCGACGTCCCCGATCCCCGCGGCGGCGTGCGCGGCGTGATTCCCTCGAAGCGTGACTACAGGGAGTGAGCGGCCCGAGGATCTTCTCCGCTTCGCGGAGAAGATCGTGGCGGTCCTCGACCGGGGGAGCTTCGTCTCGACGTACAAGCACGCGGTCCTGCTCGCGCTGATGGACCTGTGCCTGGAGCACGGGGGACGACACGGCGAGCCGCCCTCGGCGATCTCGACGGCACAGGTCGCACGCAAGGTCACGGAACTCTACTGGCCGCAGGCCCGGCCCTTCTCGTTCGCCGGGGAGCCCGCGCGTGTGCTGCGCCAGAGCTCCGGGCCGCAGGCGCGGATCCTGTCTCTCGTCGAGGAGTACCGGGAACGCGCACGCCTCGCGCCGGGGACCTCGCTGCACCGGCAGCGCAGCGTGGACCCGGACGGGGTCGCACGGCTGGAGCGGGAGGTCGAGTGGAGGCTCGTCCAGATGCCGCTCCCGAAGCTCCAGCGGGTCGGCCGCCGCGTCGACCCGTTCCTCTACGAGATCGGCTGGGGGGACGATGTCCGCCGGGGGGATTTCGCGCGTCCCTCCGGATTCGACAACCTCCTCCGCTTCCGTCCCGGAGCGGCCCGCTGCCTGGTCGCGCTGGCACCGGTCCTGCGCCCGATGATCCATCGCCAATGGGCGCTGCTCGTCACCCGACTCAACGAGATTCCCGAGTCCCGGGTCGAGAGCTTCCTCTTCGAGCGCGACCGCGCGGCGGTCGCCGGGCTCGCCGGGCCGCTCCTCGAGATCCAGCGGGGTCGCTGCTTCTACTGCGACGGCCCGGTCGCCGATCGCGAGGTCGACCACTTCGTGCCGTGGTCCCGTCACCCCGACGACGGCATCGCGAACCTCGTCGTCGCCGACTCCCGCTGCAACCGGAACAAGAGCGACTTCATCGCCGACCTCGGCCACCTCGAGCGCTGGGGCGAACGTCTCCACGAGTACGCGCCCGATCTCTCGACCGTCGCCGGCGCCCACGGCTGGCCTCGCGACGAGGCCGTGACCACGGCCGTCGTACGGTCGATCTACGGAGCCTTGCCCTCCGACGTCCCGCTTTGGGCAGCCGTCGACCGGTTCGCACCGCTCGATGTCCTGCGACTGCGCACGGTCCTCGACCGACTCCCGACCTGGCGATGACGTCGACGTCACCTCCCGATCCCGGTGCAACGCTCGCGGCGATTCAACGGGAACGCAGTCGACGGATCCTGTCCAGTCCCACGAGCGCCGAAGCGAGGGGAAGCAAGGCCCTCCTCCCGGACGCGCGCCCGACGTCGCGCAACCAGGAGTCGACCAGGTCGCGGATCTGCAGGGACCGGATCGACCCGAGCCCGGCGGGAGGATCCCCCGCCCAGTAGAGGAGGTTCACGTGGAGGCGTTTGCACGTCCATGAATCGGCGAGGGCCGAGAGGTCGCCGGCGACCACGGCCGCGGGCAGGTGTGCGCCGTAGCCGGAGGCCACGAGGTGACGGTGGACGTCCCAGTCCGCGAGTCGAGAGACTCCCGCGAGGCGGGTGTTGAGCTCCACGAGAAGCCACGGGTGGCCGGCCTCGATCGTCCGCTGGGCGCCGAGCAGGACCGGCATCTCGTGGCCCTCCACGTCGATCTTCATGCCGGCGACCGAGCTGCCGGCGAGCGCGTCGTCGATGGTGATCGTGAGCGCGCGAACGCCTTCGGTTCCACCGGGATCCCCGATGCGCATCTCGTTGTGACAGGGCCCGCCCAGCGAGACTCGCCGGCCGGTCGCGTCCGCAAGGGCGCGAGGAACGGCCTCGACCTGGCGCTCCAACTCGCTCGCGCGCACGTTGCCCTGCAGGCGCTCGAACGTCTCCCCCACGGGCTCGAAGGCGAAGACGCGCCCGGCCGGCCCGACCCGGGCGGCAGCGAGGAGCGCATGGAGCCCCAGGTTGGCGCCCGCGTCGACGAAGCGGTCGCCGGCACGCAGGAGGCAGGAAAGCAGTCGGCGCTCGGGCAACTCCTCCCGGCCCGTGAAGACGCTCCTGTCGTAGTGCGTCCGGAAGTCGCATCGGATCACGACGCCGCCCTCGAACGTCGCGATCCCGGTGCCCGCACGCGGCATCGTCCGGAAGAGGAGGTCGCTCGCGGACCACGATCCCTCGAGGTCGGGGTGGTGTCGCAGGAAGCGCGCGAGCATCGTTCGGCCGGGAAGCCACGAGAGGACGGGAACGCGCGATCTCGGCGAGGAAGGCCGTCCCTTCCGCTTGGACGCCGGGGTGAGGCCGGCGTTCACGGACGGCTCCGCGTGGTGTCTTCCCGGTCGCGCTCCCGGGAGCGGGGCCCCGCGACCGAGGAAGCGATCCCCGCGTCGAGCGCGTCTCCGTCGAGGCTGCCGCGAAGACCGATGACGACGAGGCGCGAGGACGGCGGATCGCCTTCCCATGCCCGTCCCGCGAGCAACTCGTGGCGACGACCGACCACCTGCAGGATGGTAGCACGGTCGGGTGCGTCGGCGAGCGCGAGGACGCCCTTCGCACGCACGGCACCCTCGGGAAGAGCCTCCACGAAGTCGAGGACGCCGGCGCGATCGAGCACTCCTCCCCGCCAACTCCACGCGTCGTGGTCGGAGCCGTCGTGCCGGCCGGTCGGACCGGCGTCGACCGGTGCGGAGGCGTGCGACGCACGCTCCGCCTTCTTCCCGGCGGAGGAACGGCCCGTCAACAGCGCGACCGGGACCTCCCCGCGGGACGTCTCGACGATCCCCGCCCGGGGTGCTCGCCCGGCGACGAAATCGCGCACCGCTGCGAGCGTCGCCCGGTCCACCAGGTCGACCTTGTTCAGCACGAGCAGCTCGGCGGCGCGCAGCTGCCTCTCGATCGAGCGCCCGACGATCGGGTCGGCCGCCCTCCGCCGCACCGTCTCCGCGTCGACCACGACGACGACGCCGTCGCGTCGGAAGCCCGGGATCATCGCGTGGCGCGCGACCGTCTCCGGGTCGGCGACGCCGCTCGTCTCCACGACGACGAGCTCCGGCCCCCCTCCGAGTCCCTCGTCGCGGATCTGCACCAGCATCTCGACCAGCGGGCTCGACATGCCGCAGCACACGCAGCCGTTCGCGAGCGTCAGCACGTCGCCGTCGCGTGAGTCGACGAGCGCGTCGTCGACCGCGACCGACCCGAAGTCGTTCACGAGCACGAGGGTTCGCCGTCCGGTTCCCTCGCGCAGGAGGTGGTTCACGAGCGTCGTCTTGCCGGCGCCCAGGTAGCCGCCGACCACGACGACGTCGATCGGGCCGGATACGCTCAACGGCGGCGTTCCGCCTCGTAGGGGACGCCGCCCACCACCGTTCCCCGGACCCGGATGTCCTTGATCGCGAGCGGGTCGACCTCGAGCGGCGACTTTTCGAGGACCGCGAAGTCCGCGAGCTTCCCGCTCTCGATGCTGCCGATCTCGTGGTCCATGTGAAGCTGCCACGCGGCCCCCAGCGTCGTCGCGTGGAGGGCCTCGGCGGGCGTGATCTTCTCCGTCTCCCCGAGGTGGCGGCCGGTGTGCGAGAGCCGGTTCACCGCGCACCACATCGTCATGAGCTGGCCGATCGGGGTGACCCCGGAGTCGCTGTGGATCGAGAGCGGCACGCCCTCGCGCAGCGCCGTGCGGCACGCCCACATGCCGCGCGTACGCTCGGGCCCCATCGTGAGCGTCCAGTGCTGGTCGCCCCAGTAGTACGCGTGGTTCGTGAAGACGTTGGCGCACAACCCGAGCCGGGCCATGCGGCGGTACTGTGCCTGCGTCGTCGTCTGCGAGTGCTGCACGACGTGGCGGTGGTCGAGCCAGGCGTCTTCCGCGAGCACGCGCTCGACCGCGTCGATGAAGACCTGCACCCCGCCGTTCCCGTTGCAGTGGCAGTGGGCGTTCAGCCGCCTGCGGTGGAAGGCCCGCAGCTGGGCAGTCAGCTCCTCGGGCGTGACGACGAGAAGGCCCTGGTCCTCGCCCGTGAAGTAGCCCGGCCAGAGCATCACGGCGGTCCAGCCCTGGATCGAGCCGTCGGTGAGCAGTTTCACGCCCTGGTTGCGCATCTTGGGCGTGTCGCGCTCGCGCAGCGTCAGGGCCTGCTCCGCCACGGCCTCGTAGTCGGTCGTGCGCCCGGGCAGCGTCGGCGCGTTGTAGAGCACGAGACGGCCCGGGAAGTCGTCGGCATCGACCACCGCGTGCCACGCGTTCACGAGCTTGGGCGCCATGAGCATGAAGCCGAGGAGCTCGGTCGAGGTCGTCACGCCGGCGTTGCGGCAGAGCCGCCCGTGGCTGCGGACCAGCTCGGGGTCCATGTTGAGCGCCATGAGCTTCTTCTGGGCGCGCACCGCGAGGCTCATCGCGGGGCCTTCCTGGAGCTCCCCGTTCGGCTCTCCGTCGGCGCCGCGCGGGACGCCGGGCGTCGCGCAGTCCCGGCCGATCCCTTCCTCGCGCAGGACGACCGAGTTCACGGTGAGCAGGTGTCCGCTCGCATGGCGCACGATCACCTGTCGCTTCGTCGACACCCGGTCGAGGTGCTCCTTCGAGAGTCTCGCCTCGCCGGGAAAGTAGATCGGGTCGAAGGAGTTCGCCACCAGCGGCTCGCCCTCGGGGAGTTGCGCGTCGGCCCGACGGAGCACCTCGGTGAGCTCGTCGTAGCCGTGAACGCCGGGAGCCCTGCCGCCGTCGGCGAGCGGGAAGTCGTGGTAGCCGACGTAGGGCAGCATCGAGATCATGCCGTCGGCCGTGTGTCCGTGCGCCTCGACGAAGCCCGGAACGAGGACCTCGCCCTCGAAACGCCGGTCGACGGCGTGCGGCCCCCACGCCGCGCATTCCTCGAGCGTGCCGACGGCGAGGATGCGCCCCTCGCGCACCGCGACCGCCGTCGCCTCGGGGTTGACCGGGTTCAGGGTGACGATCTTGCGTGCGGTGTAGACGGTCGTGTCCGACATGATTTCCGGCTCCGGGGGACTCGCGCCGCGATCGAGCGCGGGCAGAAGATTTCTCTGCGTGCCGAACTCCCTGCCCCGTCGGCGACCCAAAGTCGAGGACGCGACGGATGGCCCGCCGGGCGCGGGCGGCGGCGCGCGGCCGCGAGGTCAGGAACGCGTCGACTCGCCCCGGGGCCGCTGGCAGGTGGGGCACCACCAGAGCGAGCGATTCGCCGACGTCGTCCGCGCGATCGGCCCGGCGCAGGCGCGGCAGGTCTCGCGCTTGTAGACGTGCAGCGCTTCGCGCCGCGGTGGTCGCCGTCCCGCGTCGCGCACCGTGACGATGCGCCGCTCTGCCACGCCGAGTCGCAGCAACTCGCGCGCCTTGCGCCAGATCGCGTCGAAGTCGCGGCGCGACAGGTCCCGGGCGGGAGTGGCCGGGTCGATCCCGAGGAGGAAGAGGATCTCCGCCCGGTAGACGTTGCCGATCCCGGAGAACACGCCCTGGTCGAGCAGGACCGCGCCGACGTCGCGGCGCGTCCGGGAGAACGCGTCGAAGGCGCGGTCGAGCGCCTCGCGGCTCGTCCTCGGCGCGATCGGGTCGACGCCGATGCGCGCGCGCAGGCCGCGAAGACCGGCGGCCGTCAGCAATTCGCACGCGGTCGGACCGACGAGGTCCCAGGTCCGCTCGGGTCCGACGAGCCGCAGGCGCGTCGTGTCCCGCGGAGGCGGCGCCGGATGACGGTGGCGGCGAAAGCGTCCGAACAGGCCCAGGTGGACGTGGACCACCGATCCCGCCCCGAAATGGAGCAGGAGGTGCTTGCCGAACGCCTCGGTCGAGCGAAGCACCTGGCCGTCGAGGCGATCGGCTTCGAGGAACCTTCCCTGCGGCGAAGAGGCCTCGACGCGATGGCCGACGAGGTCGCGCTCCAGGTCGAGCGCGAGCCGGTGGATCGTGTGGCCCTCGGGCATGTTCCGACCGCCCGAGGCCTCTTCAGCGACTCGCGGGCGCCGGGAAGCTCTTCGGTGGCACGGCCTCGATGTTGAGCTGTCCTTCGAGCCCGGCCTCGCGGTGGACCGAGATCTCCCGCCAGCGGGGGCTCGTCGCCATCGCGAAGAACGTCTCGCGGCTCGGGTACTCGACGAGCACCACCTCGTCCCAGAGCTGCTCGACCCGTCCGACCTGCAGGAAGGTCGCGTCGCCGACGAAGAGCACGCGGCCCCCCGCCTCGAGGAGCCCCTTCATGAACTCCGCGCCGTAGCGTTCGTAGGCCTCGCGGCCGCTCAGGTGCGCGTCGCGGCCGTCGGGATAGGCGGCATGCTCGCGGAACTTGAGCAGGTTCACCATGACGATCGGACCGGCGGGACCGGGCCGACCCCACTCGGCGATCTGCTCGGGATCGGGGTAGACCCGGTTCTCGAACTTCATCGAAGCCTTCTCCTTCGCGCCCGGGGCGCGCTCAGCGCCCGCCCTCGGCGAGCGAGACCACGTGGCCTTCCTCGGGCCGTGCGCGCCCCTCCAGCACGTCGGCCCAGGCGCGCTCCATGTCGGCCCGGCCTCGCCCGCGCACGACCCGGAGCCAGCCGTCCGAGAAGGTCACGAACTCGCGCCAGGCCTCGCCGAGCCTCTGCTCGAAGCCCTCGGACCCCCACTCCGCGCGACGCTTCTCGAGTTGCGTCGGCGCGAAGAAGAACGCGGGCGCCGGGCCGGGAAGGTCTCGCTCCGGGCGTTTCTCGCTCCAGTGCGTGGCGCCCACGACCGCGCTGTGGCGAAGCGCGTCTCCGAGCCTGCGGTGCACCCCGCCCACGACCTTGCGGTCGCCCGAGTGGTCGACGAACGTCGCCGGCGACCCGGCGTCGATCTCCGGGATCGCCTCGTAGGGAAGCACCTCGTCCCAGCAGCCGAGGCCGCGGCAGAAGGCGAGGTTGCGCGCCGAGGTGAGCCCGATCGCCCGGACCCCGCGCCTCGACAGGCAGAAGGCGAGTGCGATCGCCGTCTTGCTCGACGCGCTCGAGACCAGCACCCGGTCGGCCCCGAACCCGCCGTTGTCGAACAGGAAGTCCTCGACCAGGAACGACGTGAGGAAGAGCCCGCGCAGCAGCAGGATCGCGTCCTCCCGTCCCGCCTCGTACTGCGGGTCGGAGGTGGTGCGCAGGTACTGCCGGTAGGCGAGCGCGGTGTCGCGTCGGTGCGCAGCCACGTCGACGAAGGAGCCCCGTGTCGCGTCGGACGCCTCCACCAGCAGGTGGCTGCCCATGGGATAGAAGCCGAAGAATCGCTCCCCCGCCTTCACCTCCGGATGCCGCGACTCCACCACGTCGGCGAAACCCATCGCGGGGACGCGCCCGAAGCCGCCCTCGGCCGGGAAGAAGCTCCAGTAGGCGAGCATGTCGCCGGTGAGCGCGTAGGAGACGTTGTTCGCGGTGAGCGCAAAGCGATCGACCCGGAGCAGCACCTGTCCGTCGGCGGCGACGGAGGGCACGGGCGCTTCGACGAAGCGCGTCCTGCGGAAGTCCCCGCGATCGATCTCGAAGGTGACGGCGGGGCCGGGGATGGCGGGCATGAATCCTCCGAACGGGCGGAAACGCGCGGCCCGGGCGGGTCGCGCTGAACTGGCATCAACTATGTCGATAGTGGACTCGGCGTCAAGGTCGGGACCACGCTCCCGCGACGCGCGATTTCCGCAGCGGGAGCGCGTCTGCCCGGACGCCCTCGCGAGAGCATGTCCACACGGCACGGTGCGAGAGACGCGGCCGCGGGACGCTCACCCGACCCAGGGCGCGATCCGCTCGAAGAGGCCGTATCCAGCGGTCACGCCGAGGGTCCAGATCGCGGCACGGCGGACGAGCGGCGTGCGGGCGACGAGCCCGGCGACCTGCAGGCGAAGGCCGAGGAGGAGCGTCACCGCCAGCGCCTGTGCGAGCAGCAGGCCGGCCTGGAAGCCGAGCCACTCCGCCGGGGCACCGGCGGCCGGCAGGCCCGCGGCTCCCGGGGCACCGGCGAACCCCGCACCCTGGGCGAGGCCGGCGGCGAAGGCGAGGAACCCGGCCGGTCCTCGAGCGATCGGGACGCCGGCCCGCTCGCGCCGCGCGGCGACCGTGGCGAGGCCGAGCAGGCAGCACGCGACGAGCAGGGCAGCGGCCGGCGTGGGCAGGACCGGGGCGCCGAGGACCGCCGGGGCGAGCGCGAGCCCCTCGCCGAGCGCGAACGCGGCGGCGATCCCGAGCAGGCCGCGCGGATCGGCCGCGAGCAGGAGAAGCGCGGCGACCAGGAGGACGTGCTCGGGCCCGGAGAGCACGTGGAAGACGCCGAGGCGGAGAAAGCTCTCCGCCGCAGCGATCGCCGACGGCCGCGCCGGGACCCGCCACGTCGGCTGGGACTCGTTCAGCACGCCCTGGCGCGTGGTTCCGTCGAGAGCCTGCACGCGGACGAGCGCGGTGATCTTCGCCACGTCGAGGTCCGTGACCCCGATCTCGCGACCGGCGAGGCCGTCCTTGCCGCAGTCGATCGACCATCGGAGCCGGATGCGGTCGCCGCCGTCCTCGACGTCGATCGGCGAGACGGCGCGGCAGGCCTCGGGCAGCCTCGGCTGCACGTCCGCGCCGGGGAGCCTTTGCGACGCGGACTTCCAGGCGACCTCGTAGACGCCGGCCGAGATCTCGCGCAGGGCGAGCAGTGCCGGCTCGAGGCCATGGCCGCAGGCAGGGCGTGCACCCGACGGGTCGAGCAACGCGACCGCCGCGAGGCACGCCGCCAGCAGCGCGAGGTACACGCGGGAAACCGCGGCTCGCACGCGGGAACTCCGCGTGGCGCGCGACTCCCTCACGAGCGCGACCTGTCCTGCCACGCGCGGGACTCGATCTCGAGCGGCTGTCGCGTGCGAAGCTCGCGCACGAATGCGGCGAGCCGCTCCGCGCGGCGCTTCTCCCGCCACGATTCGAGGACGCGCCCGCGCACCGCTTCGAGCTGCGGGTTCTCGCCCTCGACACGCTGCTCGACCGTCACGAGGTGCCAACCCGCCGGCGATTCCCAGGGCCCGCTCCATGCGTCGATCGGGGCCTCCGCGAGCCTGCGCGCGAAGTCCGCGCCGAAGATCTTCTCCACCTGTTTGCGGGACTGTCCGACCAGTCGCGACGGCAACGCGAACGCGTCTCCCGTCGCGACGGCGACGTCCGCGTCGATCCGCCCCGCGCGCAGGTCGTCGAGGGCCGTCGTGGCCCGGGCGAGCGACGCGGCGCCGTCGTCGCGGTTCGCGAAGAACGCCTGCCGGAACGTGGTGCGGGCCGGGGCGCGGAAGTCGTCCGGGTGCGATGCGAGGAAGGCGCGAAGCTCGTGGTCGCCGACCTCGGCCTCGCCGCTGCGTGCCGCGAGCAGGCGCATCTTCTGCACGAGGATCCGCCGGACGACGAGATCCTTGCGGTCGAGCCCGAGTTCGAGGGCGCGCGCGTAGAGAGCGTCGCGCGACGCGGGGTCCGCGGGGCCGGCGGCCTCTCCGACCGGCGAGCCGCCGGGAGCGGCCGCGTCGTCCTCGAGCACGCGGGCCTGCTCCGCGAGCCAGTTGCGCACGCTGC
>JAFMJW010000123.1 GCA_017853315.1 Alphaproteobacteria bacterium | reverse complement strand
GGGGCCGGCTGGCCGACGCTCAAGCACGACCTCGACGGCGGCTCGCGCGAGGTCTTCGACCACGGGCCGCACCGGGCGGCGGGGGAGCCCGTCTTCGTTCCCCGCGAAGGCGGGCGGGCCGAGGACGACGGCTGGCTCGTCACCTTCGTCCACGACCTCGCCGCGGGAAGGACCGAGTTGGTGCTGCTCGACGCCGCCGACTTCCGGCGGGGCTACGTCGCCCGGGTGATGCTGCCGGAGAGGGTTCCGTTCGGGTTCCACGGCAACTGGGTCGCGGCGAGGGATCTCCCGGCGAGGGGCTGAGCGGAACCGACGAAGCCTCTCGCCATCCCCCCGGGGCTCGGTCTAGGCTTTCCAGCCATGAACCGCCTCCCGGCCAACCTCTTCCTCGCGCTCCTCTCCCTCGTCCTCGCCGCCTGCGGCGACACGTCTTCCCTTCCCGCGACCGGCTCGTCGCTGCGCTGGCCCGGAGCGGAATGGGAGTTCGTCGAGCCGGGCTCCGTCGGCATGGACGCAAGGCAGCTCGAGGCCGCCCGCGACTACGCCTTCCGGCCCGAGCGCAACACCCAGGGCGTGGTGGTCGTGAAGGACGGCGCGATCGTCGCCGAGTGGTACGCCCCGAACCGCGACGCGTCGTCGCTCGGCACCTCGTGGTCGATGGGCAAGAGCTTCGGCAGCACGATGATCGGGATCGCGATCGACCAGGGACTGATCTCCGGTCTCGACGAGCCGCTCTCGCGTTTCTACCCGGACTGGGAGGGCGACCCGCGCGGCGACATCCGCCTGCGCGAGCTCCTGCAGATGCGCTCGGGGTTGCGCTGGAACGAGGCGCTCGACGACCCCTACTTCCACGCGGTCGAGCTCGACCAGCTCGGCGCCTCTCTCTCTCGGCCGCTCCTGCGCGAGCCTGGAACCTTCTGGAACTACTCGAGCGCGGACTCGATGCTCATGTCGGGCGTCGTCCAGAGCGTGACCGGCCGCACGACCGGCGAGTTCGCGCAGGAGAATCTCTTCGGGCCGATCGGCATGGAGGCCGATTGGTGGGTCGACGGCTCGAACCACACCATGACCTACTGCTGCCTGGATGCCACCACGCGCGACTTCGCGCGCTTCGGGCTGCTGTTCGGCCGCGGCGGCCGCTGGCGCGATCGCCAGGTCGTGAGCCGCGAGTGGGTCGACGAGGCGACGACGCCGCAGGAGGCCTCGCCCTTCTACGCCCTCCAGTGGTGGACCGACCTCTCGGCCACCGTCGGCGGCAAGCCGGTCCGCGCCTTCGTCGCGCGCGGCCTCCACACCCAGAACATCTACGTCTTCCCGGAGCTGGACCTCGTCGTGGTCCGCAACGGCGTCTACACGAGACTCGGCAACGGCGACCCGATCCGCGTCGGGTCGAACTACCTCTCGACGCTGGGACCGGCGACCTGGGAGGACGACCAGTTCCTCGAGCCGATCCTGAAGTCCCTCGACCCGACGGCCGACGCCTCCCCGTTCGCGGCCGCCGCCGCGTTCGCCGAGTCGCAGATGGTCGATCCGATGGCCCCGCTCGCCCTCGAACCCTGAGCCGAAGGGCGGGCGGGATCCCGCCCGTCGGCGTCGCGAGCTCGTCACCGGCAAGCCCCCGGCCCCTCCGCGGCCGGGGGCCGTCGAGTCCCATGCCCGCGCTGTTGGCCGCAGAGACCGCGTCCTCGACGGCCGGTCAGTCCCCGCTCTTCTCCGAATCCCCCGGAACCTGTCACGCCGCTGTCACATCGGGCCACTAGTCCATCGCGCGAGGATCCTTCCCTGGGCGCCCCCGCGCCGGAGGAACAGCGATGGACACGAGCCCCGCATCGACCCCCCGAGGCCACGGCGCCAGGGCGGCCCTCGCCCTGCTGACCCTCTGGAGCACCCTCGCCGTGCCGGTCGATGCCCTCGCGCGGAAGGCGGGTTCCGTCCCGCCCGAAGTCCAGTCGCAGCTCGACGAGATGCGCAAGCTCATCGAACGGCAGAACGAGGTGATCGGCGACCTGAAGGAGCAGCTGCAGCGCCAGTCGGTGATGCGCTCCCCCGAGAAGGAGTCGGCGACTGCAGCGGCGGGCAAGTCGACCGGCGCCGAGGTCGCGCCGGCGACCGCGGCCACGAAGGAGGCGAAGCCGGCGGCGGAATCGGCGGTCGCTTCGCAACCGGCCAAGTCGGAGCCCGCCGCGGGCGCCAGCGCCGTCGCCGCCGCGTCGCAGGGCGGCGTCACCAGGGTCGCCGACGCGGCCGTCCCCGCACCCGACGCGCGCCTTTACGACAGCATGCACAGGACCGACCAGTACGGGCTGAAGAGCCTCTGGGACTCGCTGCACCCGCAGGACCACAAGGGCAAGCCCTGGTACGAGAAGATGTCGCTGCGGGGTTATTCGCAGATCCGCTTCGACCGCAGCATCCAGTGGGACCACGACGAGGCGGATCCCTGGATGTTCGGCGACCGCTTCATCAACGGCCATGCCGAGAACTTCGGCATCCGGCGCGCCCGCCTCATCTTCTCGGCCGACGTGAGCGATCACCTCTTCGTCTACATCCAGCCGGACTTCGCCGCCTCGATCTCGTCGACTTCGAACGCGACCTACTTCGCGCAGCTCCGCGACCTCTACGGCGACGTCTACATCGACAAGACGAAGATCCACCGCTTCCGGGTCGGTCTCTCGAAGGTTCCCTACGGCTGGGAGAACATGCAGTCGAGCCAGAACCGCGTGCCGCTCGACCGCGCGGTCTCGATCAACACCGGCGTGTCGCCCAACGAGCGCGACCTCGGCGTGTTCTACTACTTCACCCCGGTCGCGAAGCAGAAGCTGCTGAAGGAACTCGTCGACGGCGGGCTCAAGGGCTCGGGCAACTACGGCATCCTCGGCTTCGGCGTCTACGACGGGCAGGGCGGCTCGCAGATCGAGCTGAACCAGAACGTGCACGTGGTCGCGCGAGCCACCTGGCCCTTCCAGCTGGCGAGCGGGCAGGTCGTCGAGGCGAGCGTCCAGGGCTACACCGGGAAGTACGTCGTGTCGGGCGGCCAGTTCTACCCGAACGGCGGAACCGACCAGGCCACGCCGGCCGGCACGGGCGGGGACAAGGGACTCACCGATCGTCGCGTCGCGGGCAGCTTCATCTGGTACCCGCAGCCCTTCGGACTCGAGACCGAGTGGAACTGGGGCGAGGGCCCCGGCCTGAACAACCTGCAGACCGAGGTCGAAGTCCGGTCGCTGTGGGGCGGATACGTCCTGCCCTCCTACCGGTTCGACACCGACCGCTTCGGGATCATCACGGCCTACGGCCGCTACCAGTACTACAAGGGCGGCTATCGCTCGCTGACCAACGCCCCCTACGGATCCAGCACCGAGTGGGACATGGGCGTCGAGTGGCAGATCCTCCGCGAGCTCGAGCTGACCGGCGAGTACGGGATCGTGAACGGCATCAACGGGACCACGATCAACAAGTCGGGCCAGACCTCCTACCGCGACTGGAACGGCCAGATCTTCCGCCTGCAGGTCCAGTTGAACTACTGACGTCCCCCGGTCTCAGAGGGACACCTTGAGCCCTCCATAGAAGTTGCGCTCGTAGGCGGGATCGACGCCCGTGCTGGTGACGCGCGCCCAGTAGTTCTCGCCGAAGAGGTTGTTGATCCCGAAGAAGAGGGAGGCCCGGTCCTTCCACACGTCGGTTTCGAAGGTCAGGTCCCAGACCTGGTACGACGGGATGAAGAAGTCCTCGGTGTCGTTGTCGTTGCCCCACTCGTCGGCGACCGCCGTCGTCATGAGGCTCGCCTTCAGGCGTCCCGGCAGCGTGTACTGGACGCCGGCGCGCACGAGCCAGTCCGGCGCGTAGGCCGGCGTCTTGCCCTCGAGTGGACCCCCGGTGAACTTCGCGGCGAGGATCGTCGCGTTCGCGAACAGCGCGATGTCGCCGAAGCGGGGGACCAGGTCCGATCCTCGGAAGTGGTCGACGAGGCCGAGCAGCCCGGCCTCGGCCGCGAATTCCCATCCGGCCCGCCGCGCGCGCCCGGTGTTCCGGACCTCGCTCAGCGTCGGAGAGACCTGCACGATCCCGATCGCGTCGGCGAGGTCGATCCAGAACAGGCTCGTGTCCCAGAACACCCACGGAAAGGGCTGGCCGCGCAGGCCGATCTCGTACTGCCAGGAGCTGGCCGGCTTCAGGTTCTTCGGGACCACCAGGTTCGGGCTCGTCGGCACCGCCTGCGAGAAGATTTCGGGCCGGTAGGCCGACGACGCGTTGGCGTAGACCTCGACGGAGGGCCGCAGGCGCCAGCTCGTGCCGAGACCCACGAGCGGCACGAACTGGTAGTTCGACTCGTCGGCGAGCGGGACCCCGGCCGCGGTCTTGTCGACGTTCAGCGATTCCGACACGGCCTGGGCGTAGTTCTCGAGGCGGATCGAGGGGACGAAGGAGAAACGGCCGAACACGAAGCGATTCTCGGCGAACGCGGACCCGTAGTTCGTGGTCCGGAAGCTCTCGCCGCGAAGCTCGCCACCGTCCGCGTCGGGCTTCGCCCCGCGACGGTCGGTGCGCGGCGAGTCGTCGTGGAAGTACTCGATGCCGGCCGTCAGCGTGTGGGTCTCGCCCCACGCCCGCCAGTCGCGCTTCACCCGGGCGTCGAGCCCGGCGACGCGGAACTTCTGTCGCTCGATGGCGGTGGTCGACGCGGCGTCGCCGCTGGGCAGGGTGCCGAAGCCGCCGCCGCGCTGGCGGCGGCTCCACCGGTCGTAGCTGCCGCCCCAGATCGCGACACGCAGGAGGGTGTCGGGGTCGAGCGCGTTCTCGTAGATGCCCCAGCCGACGTAGCGCTGCAGCCGGAAGCGGTCCCAGAGCCGCGAGTAGGCGTCCCGGTTCGCGAAGTAGGAGACCTGCTCGGGGTTGTTCGCGCAGTTCTTCGGGTCGCTGCTCGAGCGGATCGGGCACAGGCCCCCGGGCTCGCCGTTCTCCTCCGAGTAGCCGTCGAAGCCCGCGGTGACGCTGCTGCGCTCGTCGATCGCGTAGGTCGCCTTGGTGCTGCCGGACCACAGGCCGAAGTCGCTGTTGCGCGTGCGGAAGCCGAGACCCTGCTTCTGGTAGTAGTACGTGTCGTAGCCGACGCGGCCGACCGTACCCGAAACCTCGTCGTAGCTCGAGAAGAAGCTGTCGCTGCCCCAGGTCTGCTTGGAGAGCAGCGAGAAGCGCGCGTTCGGGTTCGGCTTGCGCGTGACGTAGTTCAGCGCGCCGCCCGGCTGCGGACCGTAGAGCAGGGCTGCGCCGCCGTGCAGGAAGTCGATCTTGTCGACCGAGTCGATCGGCGGCAGGTAGTAGTTCTCGGGGTATCCGATCATGTCGGCCGAGATCGGAATCCCGTCCTTCAGCACCATGGTGTTCTGCGTGCGGTTGGGGTCGAAGCCGCGGTAGCCGATGCTGACCAGCGGGGTCGACTCCTCGGCGAGCACGAGCCCGGGCGTCCGCGAGAGGGCCTGCCGGTAGTTGTCGTTGGCGATCTGCGGCGGCTCCTTCGGCTCGAGGACCTGCGTCTTCTTGCCGTCGTAGATCTCGACGCCGCCCACGTCGGGCAGGAAGCGCTCGAAGTCGACCGCGGGGTCGCGCTCGGAGACGACCTGCTCCTCGTCGAGGCGGTAGGTCTCCGCGTGCGGTGGGGCCGAGGAGGGGGAGGCCGGAGCCGGCTCCGGGCGGGCCGACTCGGGCGCCGCGAGGAGGACGATCCACGGGACGAGCCAGAGAGCCGGCGAGGACGGGGCGAGCGGGCGGGCTGTCGTGCGGGGCATGGCTTGGCATCTCCAATGAAAATGATTATCAAAATCAGCCATGCTCGTAGGCGTCGAGACTCCCCGGGTCAAGGGCCCCTGCTGCCACGGGCGTTCTCTCGGTTCCCCGGCTCGGGATGGGAACCACCGCCCGTTGCTCCTTCCGGGGAGGCCCGTTAGGGCCGATCATCATGACGGGGAGCGAAACGGCGCCGGACGGGCGCGTGACCTCGAGGTCCGTCACCTCGAAGTCCGTCGTGGCCTCGCTCCTCGTCGCGCTCCTGCTGGTCGCCTCGTCGCTCTCGGCGCACGGGCACTCCGAGGGAGTCGCTCGCGATGCCTGCTCGATCTGCGTCGCGACCCACCTGACGCCGCTCGAGCCGGCCGTGTCGCCGGACTTCACGCCGCAGTCCCTCGTCGTCGTCGAGTCCACCGAGACCGCGGTGGACATGCTCGCCCGCGGCTTCTCGCACCGCCCCCTCGGCCGTGCTCCGCCGGGGAATCCCGTCGTCCGCTCGATCGCGTAGCGCCCGCGAGTCGTCGGGTCTCGGACCCGAGGCCCCGGTGCGCCGTCGACCATCCGGCAGCGAGCACGTGCGCGCACGTCCTCAGACGTGGCGCATGCGCACCGACGAGGGATTTCGCCTTGAGCTACACGCGTCCGGGGACCGCGCGTTCCCGTCTTCGAATCGTCACCCATGCCCTCGCTACGGCTCTCCTGTTCGAGCCGTCGGCGGCCAGGGCGCAGGATCCGCCTCCAGCCTCGGCGGACGACGGCCACGCCCTCGTCCCGGGTGGAGAGGTCGAACCGTCGGCCGATGCGGCGGGCGGTAGTCCGCCCGACGGGCCGAGGCCCGGAGACTCGCCGCACGAAACCGCGGGAAAGGGCACCGACGGCGAGTCCGGGGTCGAGCACTTCGCGTTCGACGAGACCACGGTGACCGCGACGCCGCTCGCACGAACGCTCTCCGACCTCGCCCAGCCGGTCACGATCCTCTCGGGCGAGGAGCTCGTGCTGAGGAACCAGCCGACGCTCGGCGACACGCTCGCCACGCAGCCGGGCGTGAGTTCGACCTACTACGGACCGGGGGCGAGCCGTCCCGTGATCCGCGGCCTCGACGGCGAACGCGTGCGGATCCTCCAGAACGGGGTGAACACGATCGACGCCTCGGCCACGAGCGTCGACCACACGCTCACGATCGAGCCGATGAACGTGAAGCGGGTCGACGTCGTCCGCGGGCCCGCGACCCTGATGTACGGAAGTTCCGCCGTCGGCGGCGTCGTGAACGTGACCGACGGCAGGATTCCGCAGGATCGGGCCGCGAAACCGTTCGGCGGCCAACTCAAGATGCAGGGCAGCTCGGTCGACGCTTCACCCTCGGGCGCCGCATGGGTCGAAGGCGGGAGCGGACCGATCGCCTGGCAGCTGAACGGCTTCGGGCGCAGGGCCGACGACCTCTCGATTCCCGGATGGGCGCGCACGAAGCGCCTCCGCGAGGAGGATCCCCTGCCGCCCGGGGAGAAGGAGCCGTACGGCACGCTTCCGAACAGCGCGATCACGACCTACGGCGGGGGCGGCGGGCTCTCCTTCGTCGGAGAAGGCGCGTACTTCGGCGTGGCGCCGTCCTACTACAAGACCGATTACGGAACGGTCGCGCAGCCCGACGTCACGATCGACCTCGCCTCGACGCGTTTCGACGTCGCCGGTTCGATCGAATCTCCTGTTCGCGGGATCGAACAGCTCACCGGGAAGTTCGCCTGGTCCGACTACCAGCACGTGGAACTGGAGGGCGACGAAGTCGGAACGACCTTCAAGAACCAGGGATACGACGGCCGACTCGAGGCGCCGCATGCGCCGATCGGGCCGTTCGAGGGAGCCGTGGGCTTCGAGACGCAGGGGCAGAGGCTCTCGGCTCTCGGGACCGAGGCGTTCCTGCCGTCGACCCGGACCTGGGTGAACTCCGGTTTCCTGTTCGAGGAGGCGAACGTCGATCCCGTCCGCCTGCAGTTCGGCTTCCGCCTCGACCACCAGCAGGTGGAGGCGATCGCTTCGGAGACCTTCGGGCCCGGGGACGACCGGAGCTTTCTCGTGCCGAGCGGCTCGGTCGGCGCCGTCTGGACGCCGGATCCCGGATGGAACCTCGCGCTCTCGGTCGCGTACACGAACCGCGCGCCGACCTACCAGGAACTGTTCGCCGACGGCCCGCACGTCGCGACCGGCATCTACGAGATCGGCGATCGGAACCTCGGCGTCGAGAGCGGGCTCGGCATCGACCTCTCGCTGCGCAGGACGCTCGGCTGGATCACCGGGTCCGTGACCGGTTTCTACGATCGCTTCGACGACTTCATCACGCTGTTCCCGACCGGGCTCGTCGATCCCGAGAGCGATCTCGCGATCTACGAGTACCGTGCCGTGCCGGCCACCCTGGCCGGCATGGAGATGCAGGTCGCGGCGCCGGTGTTCGAGACGGGCCCGCATCGCCTGCGATTCGAACTGCAGAGCGACTACGTCTGGGCGCAGGAGCGCGGCACCGACCAGCCGCTGCCCCGGATGCCGCCTTTCCGTTTCGGAGCGGGTCTCGTGTACGAGAACGGAGGGTTCACGGCACGGGCCGACTGGCTGCAAGTCGCGCCGCAGACGCGCAATCCGAGCTTCCAGACGTTCACGCCCGGCTACACGATGCTGAACCTGTTCTTCACCTACGACCTGCCGCAGTCGCTCGGCCTGCCGCCCGGCACGAGCCTCTTCCTGCGGGCGACGAACCTCCTGAACGAGACTGCGCGCGACTCGGTCTCGGTGCTGAAGGACATCGCGCCGCTGCCCGGGATCGGCGTGGCCGGCGGGCTCACGCTCGCGTTCTGATGGCGTTCGCGGCCCGAGATCGGACGAGCGACGCCTCCCGCCGCGAGCGGGGAGGGCGCCCTTGAGCGACGCTCTCGCGGCGGGAGGGCTCGTCCCGGAAGCGCTCGCACGTCGGCGCTTCGGCGTCGCGGGACCGCTCGCCGTGCTGCTCCACGTCGCCCTGGTCGCGTCGATCCTGTGGTGGCCGCGTGGTGCTCCCCCGGTCGAGGAGCCGCCGCAGCGGCTCGTCTTCGTCGAGCCCGCCCCCCCGCCACCGCCACCTCTCGGCAGGCCCGACGGGGACGGCGTGGCCGGCGAGGACGCGATGAGCCTCGCTCCCGACCCGGGCACGGTGCCGGCGGAGAAGAGGCCGGTCGAAGTCGCGAAGCCGAAGGTCGCGAAGCCGGAGCCGGTCGCGAAGCCGAAGCCGAAGCCGAAGCCGGAAGCGAAGCCCGTCGAGCCGAAGCCCGTGAAGCGGCCGCCCGACGCGGAGGCCGAGTCGTTGCGTCGCGTCGATCCGCGCAAGAAGCCCGAAGCTCTCCCCCGCGAACAGGCCCCCGTGCGCGAGACGCCCCCGCCCGTCGCCGAGAAGCCGCGCGAGGAGCGAGCTGCCGAGCCCGCGTCGCCGGCCGCCTCGGCCGACTCCGCCGCCGACGCGACCCGCGCGGGCGCGAAGGCGCCTCGCGGCGTGGCGCAGGGCTCGGTCGGCGGCGTCGAGGGAGGCGTCGTCGGAGGGGTGCGCGGCGGTACGCCCGGCGGCGTGGTGGGCGCTGCGGGGCGGGGTCCGGTGTCGATCGGCGCGGTCGCGCAGCGGCCGACGCTCGTCCGGCGCGTGCCGCCGAACTACCCGCCCGAGGCCAGGCGCCGCGGCCTCGAGGGGCTCGTCCTCCTCGAGGCGGTGCTCGACGTCGAGGGCAACGTCGAGCCGAACGTGAAGGTGCTGACGTCGGTGCCGGAGCTCGATCGCGCCGCGATCGAGGCCGTGCGCCAGTGGCGCTTCCAGCCGGCCCGTGGCCGCGACGGAAGCCCGGTCCGGGTGATTCTCGAGATCCCGATCCGTTTCGTCCTGCGATGAACCGAGCCTGACGAGGGAACCACGATGAGCTTCAACCTGTTCGATCTCTGGGCCTCGATGGGGCCGATGGCGAAGGCCGTGATGGTGATCCTGCTGGCGATGTCGCTGCTGTCGCTGGCGATCGCGATCGAGCGCATCGGCTCGATCGCGCGCAGCTCGCGGGAGTCGGCCGACTTCCTGTCGTCCTGGCGCGCGACGCTCGCCCGGGAAGGACCGGAGGCTGCAGCGGGACAGGCCACGCGATT
>JAFMJW010000122.1 GCA_017853315.1 Alphaproteobacteria bacterium | reverse complement strand
GCGAGCCTCGCGTCCGCGACCGGCTCGATCAGGAGCAGGATCGGGACCGCCAGGAGAAACCGTGCCGGCACCGTGAAGTCGCGCAGGAAGGAGCGCCCGTCTTCCGGCACGAGCAGGTCGCCGCGGAGCGCCGCGAGCACGAGAAGCGGCAGCCAGCAGAGCGCCGCGAAGAAGATCGCGCGACGTGTCGCCGCGAGCGATCCGTCGCCGACCAGCCCGAGCTGCTGCTGGAGGCGAAGGAAGGGCGCCCCGCGGGCGATCGAGAAACTCTCCGGATCGGGGCCCGGGAGCGACTGCGACTCGTGGGACGGCTTCACGGGCACGGGCCGAACGATGGTGTGCGCGCCAGGGGCGGTCAAGCGGACGGCGTGCGGCCCCCAAAACCCGGCGCCCCCGAAAGGGGCGCCGGCGGGATCGGTGCCCCGCCCGCGGCGAGCGGCCGCGGGCGGGGCGAAGTCCTCACTGCGGGATGAGTTCGACGCGCCGGTTCTGCGCGCGCCCGGCCTCGGTCTCGTTGGTCGCGACCGGGTCCGACTCGCCGTAGCCGCGGGTCGTGAGCCGCGAGGGCGAGACGCCACGCGACACGAGGTAGTTCTTCACGGTCTGGGCGCGGCGCTCCGAGAGGCGCTGGTTGTAGGCGTCCGAGCCGCGCGAGTCGGTGAAACCGCGGACCTCGACGTTCACGTCCGGGTTGGCCTTCAGGATCTCCGCCGCCTCGTCGAGGATCGGGCGGCCCGCCGGCTGGAGCGTCGCCTTGTCGTAGTCGAAGTTCACGCCGCGGAGCACGATCTTCTTGCGCATCGGCGCGGGCGGCGGAGGCGGCGGCACCGGCGCCGCGACGACCGGTGCAGGACCGTTCCAGCCGAGTTGGAGGCCGGCCATGATCATCTGCCGGTCGTTCACCTGGTCGTTGCGGCCGTTGAAGCGGCCGTTGCCGTTCCCGGGATACGGGGACAGGAACTGCTCCTCGAAGCGGCCGAAGATGCCGGCGTTCAGGCCGTACCAGCCGAGGTCTCGGGTGACCGCCGCGTGGATCGCGAGACCGGCGCCGTCGGAGTCGAGCACGCCCGCGATGTCGCGGAAGTAGGCGCCCGTCACCGCCAGCGAGATCTGGGTCGGGCCCTCGATGAACGAGAGCTTCGGACCGAGGCCGATCGAGAAGGTGCTCGAGGTCTCCTTGCCGGAGCAGTAGGAGTACCGGCAGTTCCCGCCGAGGTCCGTGCCGCCGATCGAGAACGACGGGTTCACCACCACGCCGAGCGCGACGTTGTCCGAGAGGCCCCAGCGGTACCCGGCAAAGGCGCCGACGACGCCGCCGGTGTTCACGTAGTCGTTCCAGTGGGACGTCGGAATCGACGCGCCGAAGTAGAGATCGACGTCCGGGGCGTCGTAGGCGTAGGCCGACGCCGGGCGGTCGTAGATGCTGTTCACGACGCCGCTGCCCCAGCCACCGGTCGCCGCGCCGGCCGCGCCCGCTGCGGCACTTCCCGCGCCGTAGGCTGCGCTGCCCGTGGCGCCCGCGGCACCGGTTCCGTACTGCGCGTGCGCGACGGCCGGGCCGAAGCCCGCGACCATCGCAAGGGCGATCACGACTCTGCGTCCAAACATGCGACTCCCCCTTCGCCGGACGGCGCGTCATGGCGCCGAGTTCCCGCTCCTTACCGAAGGGTGCCGGGGATGACAACGCGGGCGCACCGGCGCGGTCGTCGTCCGCTTGACGGCCCGACGAGTGGGAAACGATAAACCGTCCGTGACCTCGGCGACCTTGCAGCGCTCGATGCCGCTCCCGTGCGAACGCCGCGACCGGGCGGTCCTTCCGGCCGGCCTCGACGGGGCGGCGACGGGCCGGCCGGGGTCTCCGTGAGCCGGCGGGCCCGCTCGGAAGCCCGGAGAGCCGCGAGGGAGGAGGCGCGGCGGTCGGCGCGGGAAGTTGCGCCGAGCGCGGGCCGCTCGCCGGCGGGGCGCGGATCCGGCGCGCCCCGGCCCCCCTCCGGATCCGGTGCGGCGGTCGCGCAGGACGCGCTGTGGATCGTGGCGAGCGCCATCGCGCTCTTCGGACTGCTCGCCTACCACCGCAGCTTCGGCAACCCGTTCGTCTTCGACGACCTGCGCTCGATCCAGGAGAACACGACGATCCGGAGCTTCTCGTGGGAGACGCTCCGCCCGCCCTCGCCGCGCGCGGTCACGAACCGGCCGGTCGTGAACGCGAGCTTCGCGCTCGACTACGCGATCGGCGGCCTCGACGTGACGTCGTTCCACGTCCTGAACCTGCTGATCCACATGGGGGCGGCGCTGCTGCTGTTCGCCCTGGTGCGACGCACGCTCGAGTTGCCGTCGCTGCGCGCGCGCTACCCCGACGAGGGCGCTTCCTGGATCGCCGGGGCGATCGCCCTCCTGTGGCTCGTCCACCCGCTCGCGGGAGAGTCCGTCACCTACGTCGTGCAGCGCACCGAGTCCCTGATGGGGCTCTTCTACCTGCTCGTCCTCTACTGCGTGCTCCGGGGGGCGACCGGCGAGCGCCCCTGGGCATGGTACGCGGGAGCGCTCGTCGCGCTCGCGCTCGGCCTCGGCAGCAAGGAGACGATGATCACGGCGCCGATCGCCGTGCTCCTCTACGACCGGATGTTCCTCTCGCCGTCGTTCCGCGATGCGTTGCGGCGCCGCGCGCCCTTCTACGGCGCGATCGCGGCGGCCGTCGTCCTGGTGATCGCGACCACCCGGACCGGCGGCGGCCTCTACCGCCTGCTGTTCTACCACCTCGGCAAGAAGATCGGCGGCTACGCCGGCTACCTGCTCTCGCAGTGCGACGCGATCCTGCACTACCTGCGCCTCTCCTTCTGGCCGTGGCCCATCGCGGGCGACTACGACGACTGGCCGAGGACGCGGACGCTCGGCGAGGCGCTGCCCGCGTTGCTGGTCGTCCTCTCCCTCGCGGCGGCGACGGCCTGGGGTCTGCTGCGCCGCTCGCGTCTCGCGTGGCTCGGCATCTGGTTCTTCCTCGGCATCCTGCCGACCTCGGTCCTCCCGCTGCACAACGAGGTCGTCGCCGACCGCCGCATGTACCTGCCGCTCGTGGCCGTGGTCGCCGCCTGCGTGCTGGCGGGCCAGGCCGCGCTCGAGCGCCTGCTCCCCGGCGACGACCTCCGGCCGCGCCGGCGGAAGATCGCGGCCGCGGTCACCCTCGCGCTCGCCCTGGCGCTCTCGGGCGTGACCGTGCTGCGCTCGCTCGACTTCGCGTCGGGGGAGGCGTTCTGGATGCGCGTCGTGGAGACGCGACCGCGGGCGCGTCGCGGGCGCATCAACCTCGGCTACTACACCATGTGGTCGGGCCGCATGGACGACGCGCTCGGGCACTTCCGGACCGCCGTCGCGAACGACCCGGAGGACAAGCAGGCGCACTTCGGCCTCGCCGGCGCCCTGCAGCGCGCCGGTCGCACCGACGACGCGATCGCCGAGTACGAGGAGGCGATCCGGATCGACCGTCGGTACGCGAAGGCGCACTGGAACCTCGCGAAGCTGCTCGAGGCCAAGGGGCTCACGTCGCAGGCCGAGTGGCACGAGCGGGTCGCCCGCAACCCGCGTCTCGTCCCGCGCAACGGGTGGAGCGCGAATGCGAGAGCGAGGGCGCGCACCGGCGGGCCCACCGCGCCGAGGCCGAAGTCGCCCGGTGCCGCGCCGCGGGCGGCCGGTCCCGCCGCGCCTCCCGCGAGCGGGATGCGGTGGCGACCGCCGCTGGTCGTGCCGAGACCCCCGGGCGCGACGCCGCCCTGGGCGCGGTGGAGCATGCCCGTCGCGCCGCGACCTCCGGGATGGCGGCCGCCGCTGCGGCTTCCCGCTCCGAACGGGGGGAGCCCGAACGCACCGCGTCCTCGCCCGGGGTGACGCCGCGTTCCGTCGCCCCGGGGCGTCGCTGCCTCAGTCGCGCTCGCGCGGCGGGAATCCGTGCCACGCCGGCGTCGTGCGGCCGCGCGGCAGCGGCCAGGGCGGCGGGCTGTCGGGGTCGTCGGTCGATCCGCCCGGCATGAGGGCGGAGAGCGGGGAGGCGAGCTTCGCGTTGGGCGCGGCGCCGTCGACGCGCAGCACCGAGCCCGACACGAAGGCCGCCGCCGGCGAGAGCAGGAAGCAGATCGCGGCGGAGACCTCGGCCTCGGTGCCGAGCCGCTGGATCGGCACCGCGGTGTGGAGGCGACGCAGGTAGGGCTGCATCCAGTCGGGATAGGTGTCCATGCCGCTCGACGCGATCCACCCGGGCGCGACCGCGTTCACCCGCACGCCGCTCGACGCCCACTCGACGGCGGCCGTCCCGGTCAGGTTCACCATGCCGGCGCGCGCGGCGCCGGAGTGCCCCATGCCCGGCATGCTGCCCCACATGTCGGCGACGACGTTCACGATCGCGCCGCCGTGATCCGACATCCACTGCAGGAAGCACTCGCGCGAGAACAGGAAGCCGCCGGACAGGTTGTTGCGCACGACCGCGTCCCAGCCCTTGCCGCTGGTCGCGGCGAGCGGTGCCGCGAACTGGCCGCCGGCGTTGTTCACGAGGCCGTCGATCCGGCCGGTCGCGGCGAGGATCGCCCCGACGGTCTCGCGCACGCGCTCCTCGTCGCGGACGTCGCAGGAAAAGGCGTGCGCGCGACCGCCCGCGCCCTCGATCTCGCCGCGCACCGATTCGAGCCGTTCGAGGCGGCGTCCGACGAGAGCGACGGTCGCGCCGAGGCTCGACAGCTCGTGCGCGGTGCAGCGGCCGATGCCGCTGCCGCCGCCGGTCACGACGTGGGTCTGGCCGGCGAAGAGCCCGGGACGGAAGATCGAGTCGAAGCCCATGGAGTTCCACCTCCGGGCGCGAGGCGGCGCCCCTCTCGTCCCTAGCGCGGCCGGGTCCCCCGGCACCAACGGCGCGGGGGCGGCGAGGGGCCGGCCGCCCTCGCGTGGCCGTCGCCGCGCCCGCGCTTCCACCCGCGGCCCGCGCGATGGCACCATGCGCCATGCGCTTCGGCCTGACGACCCCGATCGTGACCCTCACCGCGCGCAGCGCGGACGCCTGGGAGGCCGAGGCCGGCCCGGCCGAGCTGCGCCGGGTCGCCGAGGCCGCCGACCGGCTCGGCTACCACCACCTGACCTGCAGCGAGCACGTCGCGATCCCGGCTTCCGCGCTCGCGGTCCGGGGCGCGCGCTACTACGACCCGCTCTCGACGCTCGGCTTCTTCGCCGCGGCGACCAGCCGGATCCGGCTCGTCACGCACGTGGTCGTGCTGCCCTACCACCACCCGCTCGCGCTCGCGAAGAACTACGGCACGCTCGACCGCCTGAGCGGCGGCCGGGTCGTGCTCGGCGTGGGCGTGGGCAGCCTCGAGGAGGAGTTCGCACTGCTCGGCGTCGACTTCGCCGCGCGCGGCCCGGCCTACGAGGACGGTCTCCGCGCCCTGCGCGCGGCGCTCGGTCGACGGGAGCCCGCCTACGAGGGGCCGCACTTCCGTTTCCGCGACTTCGTGGTCGATCCCTGCGCGGTGCAGGAGCACCTGCCGATCTGGCTCGGCGGCCGCACGGCGCGCTCGCTGCGCCGCGCGCTCGAGTTCGGCGACGGCTGGGATCCGTTCCACCTCTCGGTGGACGAGATCGGCGAGCTGCTCGGTCGGGCGCGCGACTGGCCGGCCTGGCGCCGCCGCCACGAGCGCCCGGAGCCCTTCGCGCTCGTGTTCTCTCCCGACGAGATCTTCGACGTCTCGACCGCCGAGGGGCGCCGGGGCATGACGTCGCTCCTGGGCCGCTACGAGCGCATCGGGGCCGACGTGCTGAGCCTTCGCTTCCGCAGCCGGACCTGCGATCACCTGCTGGAGCAGCTCGAGACCTTCGCCTCGGCCGTCGCGCCCCTCTTCGCCGGCCCGGGCGCCTAGCGCCGGGAGCCCAGCCGCCCGAGCAGCGCGCGCGCGAGTTCCTGGCCGATCGCCTCGTTGCCCCGGGCGTTCGGGTGGGTGTCGCGCAGGTGAAAGGTGCGCCCCCCGCGCTCCGCCGACCGCATCGCGGGCAGCACGTCCACGCAGTCGATCGCGCGCTCGGCGCAGAAGCGGGCGATCTCCCGCTGCGGCCGGTCGCGGTCGAGTTGCGCGCCGTCGGGCCGCGCCGCGCGGACCCGTTCCCAGAGCGCGTCGTCCACCTGGGCCTGGTCGGGCAGGACCAGCACGAGCAGTCGCTTGCCGAGTGCCTCGTTCATCCGGTCGAGTGCGGCGAGAACCTCGTCGAACTTGCGGCGCATCGCCGCGTCCGCGGGGTCGAACACGTCCGCGCGCCGGATCTCGACGCCGAGGAACTCCTCCTCGTCGAAGGTCGGCTTCTCCAGCGACGGGTCGAGCACGAAGTCCGGAGTCTCGGGCGCGCCCGTCACCGCGATCGCGCTCGGCGCACCGGACGCCGGGTCCGCACGGCGGCCCGTCGCGGCGGCGATCGCGATCCGTCGCGGCACCTGCCACAGGAGCCAGTGACGCAGGCTCGCGTGGGTGAGGGGCAGGGTCTCCCGGTCCTCGATCTCGAGGACGTCGTTGCCGACGAAGAGCGCGAGCACGACGGTGGTGGGGCGCGTGGCGAGCACGCGTGCGTGCAGCAGCCACTCCTCCTCGCGCAGCCCCGCGCCCGCGACCCCCCAGTTCTGCAGGGCGACGCGCCCGGGGCGGCCGCCGAGCCCGCGGGCCAGCGCGCGCTCCGCGACGTCGACGAAGTTGCGGTCGCGCGGCACGACGCCGACGACGAAGGAGTCGCCGAGCACCGCGACCAGCAGGTCGTCGCCGCCGGCCACCGAGGGCTCGTCGTCGTAGAAGCCCTCCCGGTTCACCGGGAAGCCGAAGCGGGACGAGCCGGGGGGCAGGAGATGCGCGCGGATCTTGTCGCTCGCTTCCGCGCCGGCTGCGAGCAGCGGGCTCGGCCGCAGTACGGCGACGGCGGAGACGGCGGCTTCGCAGCAGGCCGCCGCGAGCGTCGCGAGTGCCGCGGCCCGCAACCCGATCGACGCGAGGGAGCGGGGCCGCGAGGCAGCCCTTCGCTTCGCCGCGCGCGTGAGCGCCCGCGGGTCCGAGGCACCCGCGTTCGCGGGTCGCTGCCGCGCCTCGCGGCCCGCGAGCACCGCGAACGCGATCACGAGCACGGCACGAAAGACCGAGTCGATCACCTCGCGTCGATGCACGCCGAGGAGCCCGCCGAGGAGAGGACCGGCCGCGAGCGTGTCCGTCAGGGTGGCCGCGGCGAGGGCCGCGGCGAGCGCGGCGAACGCCGCGGGCCACGCGCCCTCGCCCCGGGGCCGCCCCGATCGCCGCGCCTCGCGGCTCAGGACGGCCGCCGCGAGAACGAGGGTCACGGCCTGCGCGGCGAGCGCGCCCGAGACGCGCAGCGGGACCGGGCGCGGCGCGCCGTCGGCGAACGTCCGCGCGACCGCCGCGAGGAGGCCGAGCGCGCTTCCCCCGAGCACGAGGGCCGTGGCGATCGACCACGCGCGCCCGCCCTCCGCCCGCGAGGGGCGCATCGCCGGCCCGGTCTCCACGGGCGGGAACGTCGTCCACGTCGCCCGTGGGGTCAAGGCCGGCGCGGATCCGCCCGCGCGACGCGCCGCCGCTGCCCGCCGCCCTCCGCCGCGCGGGCGACTTGCGCCGTCGGTCCCCTCCGGCCATAGGACCGGCCGATGGACATCCACTTCAGCGCCGAGGAAGAGCGCTTCCGCGAGGCCGCGCGCGCCTGGATCGAGGCCAACAAGCCGAGCGACCCGCCGGCCGAGAACGACATCCAGGGGCGGCGGGCCTTCGACCTCGCCTGGCAGCGCCGCATGTTCGACGCGGGCTGGGCCGGCATCTCGTGGCCGAAGGAGTACGGCGGCCGCGGCGCGGCGCTCATGGAGCAGCTCATCTGGTACGAGGAGTTCGCGCGCGCGCGCGCCCACGAGCCCTCGACCCTGTTCGTCGGTCTCAACCACGGCGGCCCGACGCTCATCGCCTGCGGCAGCCCCGAGCAGAAGTCCTTCCACCTCCCGCGCATCCTGCGCGGCGACGTGGTGTGGTGCCAGGGCTTCTCGGAGCCGGGCGCGGGCTCGGACCTGGGCAGCCTGTCGACCCGCGCGGTGATCGACGGGGACGACCTCGTCGTGAGCGGACAGAAGATCTGGACGAGCTTCGCGCAGATCGCCGAGTTCCAGGAACTGCTCGTCCGCACGAATCCCGACGCGCCCAAGCACAAGGGCATCAGCTGGGTGATCTGCCCGATGGACGCGAAGGGGATCACGATCCGGCCGATCCGGACGATGGCCGGCCACCAGGACTTCTGCGAGGTCTTCTACGACGACGTCCGCATCCCGCGCGCGAACGTGGTCGGCGCGATCGACGACGGCTGGCGGGTCGCGATGTCGACGCTCTCCTTCGAGCGCGGCACGGCCTTCCTCTCGGAGCAGGTGCGGCTCGCCCGCATGGTCGACGAACTGGTCGAGCTCGCCCGTCGCACGCCCGTCGGCGGCTCGCTCCCCGGCGACGAACGGCCGGCCCCGGCCGTCGGCGCCCGGGCGATCGACGACGACGAGATCGCGCGCCGCCTCGCGGTCGCGCGCGCCGAGGTCGAGGCGCTTCGTTCGATGACCTACCGCAGCGTGAGCCGCGTCGCGCGCACCGGCATGCCGAGCGCCGAGGCCTCGCTCATCCGCCTGTTCTTCTCCGAGCTCCAGCAGCGCGTCCACGCGCTCGCGATGGAGATCCTCGGGCCCTCCATCCTCGAGTGGGACGCGAGCGAGCAGCCGGCCGGAACGGGCGCGGGCCGCGCGCGCATCCGCGAGACCTGGGTGTTCCGCTGGCTCCTCTCGTTCGCCTCGACGATCGCGGCGGGCTCGAAGGACATCCAGCGCAACATCATCGGCGACCGCGTGCTGGGCCTGCCGCGCTGAGCGCGGCCGCCGACGCGAAGGAGAGCGAGCGATGGACCTGATGCCCTCGTCCGACCAGGAGCAGATCGGCGCCTCCGTGCGCGCCTTCCTCGGCGCGGAGCTGCCCATGGAGAAGGTGCGGGCGCTCGCCGACGACCCCGCGGGGATCGCGCCGACGTGGGCGGCCGCCGGCGAACTCGGCTTCTTCGGGCTCGGCCTGCCCGTCGAGCGCGACGGCGCGGGCTACGGGCTCGCCGAGGAGATGGTGCTCTTCGAGGAACTCGGGCGCGCGCTCGCGCCGGGGCCGTGGCTCGGCACCGTGATCGCGGGGCACGCGCTGGTCGGCGAGGACGACGCCCGGCTGCGCGCCGCGCTCGGGGAGATCGTCGGCGGCCGCCTGCGGGTCGCGCTCGTGGAGGGGCTCGATCGTCCGCTCGCGCAGGCGCTGCGCGAAGGCAGGCTCGACGGTCGCCGCGCGCCGGTCGCCGACGCCTCCGCCGCGCAGGCGTTCCTCGTCGTGGACGAGGCAGGCGCCGCGTTCGTCGCCGCCGGCGCGCCCGGCGTCGCGATCGATCCCCGCGCGAGCATGGATCCGACCCGCCCGGTCGCGCGCCTCGCCTTCGCCGGCACGCCGGCCGTCCGGCTCGCGGCCGATCCGCGCCGACTGCTGCTCGAGGCGACGGTGCTGTCGTGCGCGGAGGCGGTGGGCGGCATCCAGCGCACGGTCGAGGCCTCGGTCGAGTACGCCAAGGTCCGCACGCAGTTCGACAAGCCGATCGGATCCTTCCAGGCGGTGAAGCACCGTTGCGCGGACATGGCGGCGCGGGCCGAGGCCGCACGCTCGGCGACCGCCTACGCGACGATCGCGCTGCGCGACGGCGCGCCCGACGCGGCCTTCCAGGCCTCGGTCGCGAAGGTGCTCTGCGCGCAGGCCTACGTCGCGAACTCGGCCGACAACGTGCAGAACCACGGCGGCATGGGCTTCACCTGGGAGTGCGACGCGCACCTCTTCGTGAAGCGGTCGCGCAGCTTCGAGACGGCGCTCGGGTCGCGC
>JAFMJW010000121.1 GCA_017853315.1 Alphaproteobacteria bacterium | reverse complement strand
CGGCGCATGGTCGAGGTCGCCGCCGAGCGCGGCGTCGACGTCGCCGACGCGATGCTCGACCTGGCGCTCTCCGAGGACCTCGAGACCGAGTTCTCGTTCCGCAACTTCCTCCACGTCGACCCGGCGGGCGTGACCGCGCTGCTCTCGCACCCGATGATCCACGTCGGCGCGAGCGACGCCGGTGCGCACATCTCCCAGTTCTGCGGCACCGGCGACACGAGCTGGCTGCTCGCGCGCTGGGTGCGCGAGACGGGTGCCTTCACGCTGGAGCGCGCGATTCACCGGCTCACCGGAGAGCTCGCCGACGCCTTCGGCATCCGTGGCCGCGGCCGGCTCGTGCCGGGGCAGGCCGGCGACCTCGTGATCTTCGACCCCGCCACGATCGACCGCGGCGGCGAGGACTTCGTCCGCGACATCCCCGGAAACGCGAATCGCTACGTGCGCCATGCCCGGGGCATCGATCGCGTGGCGGTGAACGGGCAGGTCGTCTGGCAGGACGGTGCCTACACCGACGCGAGGGCGGGGCGAATCGTCTGAGCGGGCGGGGGGTCTCGATCCGACCCGGCCTCGGCACGCAGGGCAGGCGTCGTTCCCGGTCGAGAGCGACCGGGAGGCGGCAGTCGCCCCTTTCACCGCGCCGTCGCGAGGGCTCGCTCGCGTCCGGTCCGGCAGCGCGACGGGCTCGCCGGGCCGGGTGGGTCCGGTCCTTTCGCCCCGTGTCAGCCCCGTCGAGGGACCGCGAGGATGTGGCGGACGGCAGCGGCGAGGTCCGCGACGACGGTCCCGGGCGTGCTTCCGAGTTTCGGCCGTTCGACCTCGCCGTGGCCGGTCAGGACGAGGATGCCGCGGGAGCCCGCGTTCGCCGCGAGCTGCACGTCGCTCACGTGGTCGCCCACGACCCAGGAGGCGCCGAGATCCGCGCCCAGCTCGGCCCGGGCGCGCAACAGCGACGAGGGGTTCGGCTTGCGGCACTCGCAGCCCGTGTCCGGGGCGTGCGGGCACATGTAGGTCGCGTCGATCTCCAGGCCGGCCGCAGAGAGGTCGTCGAGCAGGCGACCGTGGTAGCGGGCGTAGTCGTCGAGGCCGAAGAGGCCGCGGCCGATCCCGCTCTGGTTGGTCACGATCGCGAGTCGAAAGCCCGCCTGCCGGAGGCGTCCCAGCGAGTCGATCGTGGACGGGAACAACAGGTAGTCCTCGAGGCGATGCCCGTGGTGGACGTCCTCGATGAGCGTTCCGTCCCGATCGAGGAAGACGTAGGCGCGATCCATCTTCGGAAATCATCGCCCGGATCGGGCCGCGGCACAACGCGGACCGGCGGCGGGCGACCGCCGGGCGGGACGTCCGCGAGGCCGCCGACTCGGTCGTGCGGCGTGGGCGGCGCCGGCGGCGGCGTGGCCGCGCCGGTCCGCGCCCGGTAAGACCGACGGGAGCAGGGACCGACGGGTGCGATCCGGGGAACGAGGCGGCGAGCGGGCGGCGGCGACGGGGAACGACCGGACCCGGCGCGTCACCGTGTATGCCGGCTCGTCGACGCGCTCGCCCGCGGACCTGCTCGAGCTCGCGCACGAGCTCGGAGGCGCGATCGCCGCGAACGGCTGGACGCTCGTCTACGGCGGCGCCCGCATCGGTCTCATGGGGGCGCTCGCCGACGCGGCCCTCGAGGCCGGGGGCCGCGTCGAGGGGGTGATCCTCGACACCTTCGCGCAGGTCGCGCACGCGCGCCTCCACGAGCTCGAGACGGTCGGCGACATGCGCTCCCGCAAGGCCGGCCTCGCCCACCGGGGCGACGCGTTCGTCGTGCTGCCCGGCGGCTACGGCACGCTCGAGGAGCTCTCGGAGATCCTCGTCGAGCGCCAGCTCGACCTGCACGCGAAGCCGCTCGTGCTGGTCAATCACCGCGGCTTCTGGGACCCGCTGCTGCGGCTGCTCGATCGACAGGTGGAAGAGGGGCTCCTGTCCCCGAACAACCGCTCGCTTCCGCTGGTCGTCGACGGCGTGACCGAGGCCGTCGACGCGATCGCGCGCGACTTCGCAGCACCGCCCGCGGGACCACGCCCGCCGCGCGTGTCGAAGATCGGCTGAGCCGAGCATGGCGATCCCCGACCCGGCCGATCCCGCGAGGTCCGCCGTCGACGACTGGGCCGGCGAGAAGCCGGGCCCCGGCGGCTTCCCGCGCGAGTTCGCGCTGCTGTTCGCCTGCCTCGTGAGCGTCGGGATGGGGCAGTCGATGCTCTTCTCGGTCCTGCCGCCGGCGGCCCGCACGATCGGCCTCACGCCGTTCCAGGTCTCGACGATCTTCGCGACCTCGGCCTCGCTCTGGGTGTTCGTGAGCCCGGCCTGGGGCCGGCGCAGCGACGTCGCCGGCCGCCGACGGGTCATGATGATCGGGCTGCTCGGCTACGCGCTCTCGATGGTCCTGATCGCGACGGTGATCGAGATCGGGACGCACGGCCTGCTCCCGGCGGTCGCGGTCTACCCGATGCTCGTCGCCTCGCGCTGCGTCTTCGCGCTGCTCGGCTCGGGCACGGGGCCCGCGGCGCAGGCCTACGTCGCGGACCGCACGAGCCACCACGACCGCACGGCCGGCGTGGCGCTCGTGAGCGCGGCGATGGGTCTCGGCGAGACCATCGGGCCGGCCGTCGGCGCGGTGCTCGCGGCACTCGCGATCGTGGCGCCGATCTACCTCTCGGCGGCGCTCGCGGTGGCGAGCGCCGCGACCATCTGGCGCTGGCTGCCCGAGGGGACGCACCACGAGTCGCGCCGCGCACCGGCGCGGCGCATGCGGGTCTTCGACCGGCGCGTGCTCCCGTTCCTGCTGGTCGGCACCGCACTCCAGGCGGCGCGCGGGACGACCGTGGTGACCCTCGCGTTCTACCTGCAGGACGCGCTCGGCCTCGACTCCGACCAGACCGTCCGGATCGCGGGACTGGGTCTCGTCGTGCTCGCGGCGGCCGGCCTGGTCGCCCAGCTCGGGATCGTGCAGCGAATGCGGCCCAGGTCGCGCACCCTGCTGCGCGTCGGCACGGCGCTCACCGCGGCGTCCTTCCTGCTGCTCGCCTGGGGCGGCGGGCTCCCCGTCTACCTGGTCGCGCTGGCCGGTCTCGGGCTCGGTCTCGGCCTCGTGCGCCCCGGCACCTCGGCCGCAGCCTCGCTCTCGGTCGAGTCGAGCGAGCAGGGGGCCGCCGCGGGAATCGTCGGCGGGGTGTCGGTCTTCGGCAACATCGTCGGCCCGATGATCGGGACCTCGCTCTACCCGTGGTCGCACCGCGCGCCGTTCCTGCTCAATGCGACGTTCATGGCGGCGGCGTTCGCGTTCACGATGTCGAGCCGGCGGGTGCGGCACGTGCGCGGCTGAGCCGGAGGGGCTCTCCGCGATCGGCGCCTCGCCCCGCTTGGCCCGCGGTCTGCCGCGCGCGCGGACCCGCCGGGTCGCGAGCCCCGTGCGACTCAGTTCGCGCCGCCGCCGCGCCGGATCCCGTCGAGCTTCTCCCGGTTGCGGCGGGCCGCTTCGTCGTCCGGTCGGGCCGCGAGCAACTCGTCGAAGGCGCGGCCCGCGCCGTCGAGATCGCCGCGCTGGGCGCGGGCGATGCCGACGCAGTTGAGCGCATCGACGTAGGCGGGTTCGACCTCGCGGGCCCGGAGGCAGGCTGCCTCCGCCTCCGCGGCCCGTCCGAGCGAGAGGTAGGTGGCACCGAGCTTGTCGAAGGCGTAGCCGCAGGGTTCCTTCGCGACGGCGTCGGTCCACAGGGTCAGCCCGTCGCGCCAGGCCCCGGTGCGCGCGTGCGCGGCGAGGCCGAGGGCGAGGACGCCGACGGCTGCGGCCGCGAGCGCCCCGCGCCCCCTCGCCGACCGCAACAGGACCGCGTCGGAAGCCCCTCCGAACGCCGCGGCAGCCACGAAGGGGGCCGCCCCGAGCATCGGGAAGTAGAGGTAGCGATCGTTCATGAGCGTCACGATCGGGACGACCTGCGACACCGGGAGGAGCCCGACGAAGAACGTCGCGTACCAGAAGAAGAGGTCGCGGCGTCGACGCAGCAGCGCGAAGCCGAACGCCGCGAGCGCGGCCGCGAGCGCCGCCGAGGCGAGAACGGCCGCGTCGGGCCCGGTGCGCACGGCCGGCGAGTACCAGGCCGAGAGCCCCGCCGGCCAGGCGAGGAGTCCGAGGTAGCGCGCCAGCACCGGCAGCATGGTCGCGGCGGTCGCGCCCGGCCCGCCGCCGTGGAACGCGGCGACGCGTCCTCCCGCGTGCCCGGGCCCCTGGCTCGCGAGCGCGAGCGCCGCACAGGCGGCCGCCGCGACCGCGAACGGAACCATGCGGCGCAGCCGCAGCCGCCGGGGCTCCCCGTGCCCGAAGCAGAGGTCGAGCAGCAGGAGGAGGAACGGCACGACGACCGCGACCGACTTCGAGGCGAGCGCGAGAACGAAGGCGAGGAGGGCCGCGAGCGCATGGCGACGCCCCCCGTCGACGTCGCGCGCGCGCGACACCCACGCGTGGAGAGCCGCGAGCGTGAACGTCGCCGCGAGCAGCGTCTTGCGCTGGGACACCCACGCGACCGACTCCACCTGGACCGGGTGGACGAGGAAGAGCACGGCCGCGATCGCGGGCCAGGTGCGCCGTCCCGAGAGGCGTCTCGCGAGCGCGTAGAGGAGCACGCCGTTCGCCGCGTGGAGCAGCAGGTTCGTCCGCAGGAACGCGCGCGCGGACAGGCCGAAGGCCGCGTGGTCGGCCATGTACGAGAGCATCTGGACCGGTGCCCAGTTGCCGGCGTGGAACCCGAGCAGCGCCGCCCGCAGGTTCTCTCGGCCGAATCCGCGGACGGCCGGGTTCGCGGTGACGTAGAGGGCGTCGTCCCAGGTGTCGACGAAGCCGTGGGCCAGGCAGCCGCCGAAGACGGCGAAGACGAGCCCGACGAGGACGGCCGCGACCGCCGCGTCGGGCCAGCCGGCCCGCGCCCTCGGCCCGGCCTCAGTTGGACCAGTAGACGTATTCGTCCCCCGGCTGCCACGGCTGGTCGAGGGGATGGTCGATCGGCACCGGCGCCTCCAGCAGCGACGGCCAGAGCGACTTCGCCTGCTCGGCGTCGATCTTGGCGAGCCGCGCCTCCATCTCGCGGAGCTTCGCGGGCTCGGCCGCCGACAGGTCGTGCTTCTCCGTCGGGTCGTCCGAGAGCCGGAACAGCCAGGTCTTCTTCGGGGTCTCGGCGACCTGGAGCTTCCAGTCGCCCGCGAGCAGCGTCTCGTAGGGGCCGGAGCGCCAGTAGAGCGACTCGTGCGGCACGCCCGTCGCGCGTCCGGTGACGAACGGCACCAGGTCGATGCCGTCGAGGGCCCGCTCGGTCTCGGTCTTGACGCCGGCGGCCGCGGCCGCGGTCGAGAAGATGTCGACGTGCCCGACCGCCGGGGCGTAGGTCGTCCCGCGCGGGATCGCGGCCGGCCAGCGGGCGAAGAACGGGACGTGGATCCCGCCCTCGAAGAAGGTCGCCTTCCAGCCGCGGAAGGGCTCGTTCAGGTCGGGCAGCCCGACGTAGTGGGCACCGCCGTTGTCGCTCGTGAAGAAGACCAGCGTGTCGTCCTCGAGCCCGTTCTCGCGCAGCGCGGCCAGCACGGTTCCGACCGCGCGATCGAGGGAGCGGATCATGGCGCCGTAGACCCGAAGCCGGTGGTCGGCGATCCCGGAGAGGGCGTCGTAGTCGGACCGGAGCGCCTGCAGCGGCGTGTGGGGCGCGTTGAAGGCGAGGTAGAGGAAGAACGGCCGGTTGCGGTTCGCCGCGATCGCGCGCGCCGCCTCGTCGCCCAGGTAGTCGGTCATGTAGGTCGACGGCTCGAAGCGCCGACCTCCGTCGTGGCTCACGGCGAACGGAAGGTTCGCCCAGAGGAAGCGGTCGATCGGGTCGAAGTCCTGCCGCGACTCGACGCCGCGCGGATCCCCCGTCGGCAGGAAGAGCGACGCGCCGGGCAGGAAGACCAGCGTCTCGTCGAAGCCGCGCGCCTGCGGCACCGCGGTCGGCGTCTCGCCGAGGTGCCACTTGCCGAGCATGATCGTGCGGTAGCCCTGCGCGCGCAGCAGGTCGGCGATCGTGATTTCCGAGGACGGGACGACCATGTCGGCCATCTTCGGCACGTCCTTCTCGCGGTCCGCGTGGTAGATCGGCGGCGGGCCGTCGGCCTCGAAGTGGCCGAGCAGGCGCGCGAACTCCCGGTTCACGGGCGTGAACTCGAAGCCGAAGCGCGTCGCGTAGCGCCCCGTGAGGATCGCCGCGCGCGACGGGGCGCAGGTCGCGTTGCCGGCGTAACCGTTGGTGAAGACGACGCCGTCGCGTCCGATCGAGTCGATGTTCGGCGTCGGGACCTGCCCGCCCGCGACGCCCCCGCCGCCGAAGGTGAGGTCGTTCCAGCCGAGGTCGTCGGCGAGGATGAGCACGACGTTGGGCGGACGGCGCCCGGGCGGCGCGGCCGCGGTCTCGGGCCCGGGGGCCCAGGCGACCGGCTGGTTCGGCAGCACGGGGTCGGTGATCGAGGCGACCAGGCCGGGCAGGTAGTACCAGTAGCGGCGGAAGAGCAGCGTCCCGATGCCGAGCAGGATCGCGGTCGCCACGAGCAGTCGTCGGAGTCCCTTCTTCACGCTCGTCTCCTCGTCTCCGCGGGGACCGCGGCCGCGGTCGGCCGGGGTGCGTCGCCTCCGCCGTCGTCCCGCTGCCGCGGGGCCCGGGCCGAGATCCAGTCGATCGCCCGCCGCTCCGCCCATGCCTCGGTCCGCCACGGTCGAGTCCCCGCGACGAACCCGACGTGGCCTCCGTGCTCGGTGAGGAGGACCTCGACCGCGGGCGGCGCTGCCTCGCGAAAGGCGAGGGCGACCTGCGGCGGCAGGAAGGGGTCGTCGATCGCCGAGAGGCAGAGGGTCGGGGTCGTGATGCGCGCGACGAAGCCGATCGAGCTCGAGCGCGCGTAGTAGTCCTCCGCGCCGTCGAACCCGTGGACGGGCGCCGTCGCGGCCCCGTCGAACTCGTGGAACGTCCGCGAGCGTCGCACGCGGTCGAGGTCGACCCGCCCGGCGAGCTCCGGGTGACGGGCCATCATGGCCTCGGTCTTGGCGACCAGCGTCGGGAGGAAGTTCCGCAGGTAGAGCCGGGAGACCGGGTGCTCGAGGTGGCGCGCCCCGCGGGCGAGGTCGTAGGGCACCGAGATCGTCACGGCCGCGTCGACCGTCCGCTGGTCGGGATGCTCGCCGAGCCACTTCAGGAGCACGTTGCCGCCGAGCGACACTCCGATCGCGAAGAGCGGAGCCGTGGGCTCTCGCCGCGTGAGCTCGGTGGCCACGAAATCGAGATCGCTCGTCTCGCCCGAGTGGTACAGGCGGGGGGTGCGGTTCGGGATCCACTGGTCGAGCCGGCCGGGGACGCGCGCACAGCTGCGGAAGTTCATCGCGGTGCCGGCGAAGCCCTCGCGGCGTGCGAGCTCCATCAGCCCCTGGACGTAGACCGAGAAGGAGCTGCCCTCGAGCCCGTGGAGGACGAGCAGGCGGGGGGCGCCGGGAGCGGCGTCGAGATGGTCGAGAGCGATCTCGTCGCCGTCGGGAGTGGCGAGCCACTCCCGGCGGAACTCGACCAGGTGGCGCGGGCGGGAGAAGTTCCCCCAGACCGTCTGGAGGTGCGGCCCGGGAAGCCACCACGCGCGCCTGAATTCGCCGCAGTCGGCCCTCGTGTCCCGGCGCTCGATCGCCGGGGCGGAGTCTTTCCGCGTCCCGGCCGTCAGCCCGCCCGGAGCGACGCCCGCAGGTACTCGCGGCGCATCTTGGCGATGTTCTCGATCGAGATGCCCTTGGGGCACGCCGCCTCGCACTCGCCGTGGTTCGAGCAGTCGCCGAAGCCTTCCGCGTCCATCTGGTCGACCATGCCGAGCACGCGCGAGGTGCGCTCGGGCTGGCCCTGCGGGAGGAGCGAGAGGTAGCGGATGCGTGCGCTGGTGAAGAGCGCGGCCGACGCGTTCGGGCAGGCGGCGACGCAGGCGCCGCAGCCGATGCACGCGGCCGAGTCCATCGCGGCCTCGGCCGCGTCCTTCGGCACCGGCAGGCCGTTCGCCTCGGGGGCCTGCCCCGCGTTCACCGAGATGAACCCGCCCTTGGTGACCACGCGGTCGAAGGCGGAGCGGTCGATCACGAGGTCCTTCACGACCGGGAAGGCGTCGGCGCGGAAGGGCTCGACCACGATCGTCGAGCCGTCGGGGAACTCGCGCATGCGCAGGCTGCAGGTCGTCACGTTCGGCAGCGGCCCGTGCGGGCGGCCGTCGATGCAGACCCCGCAGGTGCCGCAGATGCCCTCGCGGCAGTCGCTGTCGATGGCGACGGGGTCCTCGCCGCGGCGCAGCAGGTCCTCGTTCAGCTGGTCGAACATCTCGAGGAACGACATGTTCTGGTCGATGCCGTTCACCTGGTAGACGACCATGCGGCCGGACGAGGCTCCGCGGGCCTGTCGCCAGACCTCGAGCTTGTAGGATCGGGTTCCGTTCTCAGCGCTCATTTGTAGTTCCGTACGGCCAGGTGGACGTTGTCGAAGGCGAGCTTCTCGCGGTGGAGGGCGTGGCGGGAGCCCTCGCCCTTCCACTCCCAGGCGGCGACGTAGGCGAAGTCCTCGTCGTCGCGGATCGGCTCGCCCTCGGGGCTCTGGTGCTCGACCCGCAGGTGGCAGCCGCAGCTCTCGTCGCGCGCGAGCGCGTCGAGCGCGATCAACTCGCCGAGCTCGAAGTAGTCGGCGACGCGTCCCGCGTACTCGAGCGCCTGGTTCAGGTCCTCGCCGCTACCCTCGACGCGGACGTTCGACCAGAACTCGGCCCGCAGCTCGCGGATCTTCTCGATCGTGGAGAGGAGGCCCGGGCCGCTGCGCTCCATGCCGCAGTGGTCCCAGAGGACGCGGCCGAGCTGCCAGTGGAGCTCGCGCGCGGTGCGCTTGCCCTTCATCGAGAGCAGCTTCGCGACGCGACCCCGCGTCGCTCCCTCGGCCTCGCCGAACGCCGGGTGGTCGGTCGAGACCTTCCCGGGGGCGACGCCCGCGAGGTAGTTGCCGATCGTGTAGGGCAGGATGAAGTACCCGTCGGCGAGCCCCTGCATGAGGGCGGAGGCGCCGAGCCGGTTCGCGCCGTGGTCGGAGAAGTTCGCCTCGCCGATCACGTGCAGCCCGGGGATCGTGCTCATGAGGTTGTAGTCGACCCAGAGCCCACCCATCGTGTAGTGCGGCGCCGGGTAGATCTGCATCGGCGTCCGGTACGGGTTCTCGGCCGTGATCTCGTGGTACATGTCGAAGAGATTGCCGTAGCGCTCGCGCACGGTGTTCTCGCCGAGCCGCCCGATCGCGTCCGCGAAGTCGAGGTAGACCGCCCGCTTCGTCGACCCGACGCCGAGTCCGTCGTCGCACATGCGCTTGGCGGCGCGGGAGGCGATGTCGCGCGGGACGAGGTTGCCGAAGGCCGGGTAGATCCGCTCGAGGAAGTAGTCGCGCTCCTCCTCCGGGATCTCGTGCGGGGCGCGGGCGTCGCCGGCCTTCTTCGGCACCCAGATCCGGCCGTCGTTGCGCAGGCTCTCGCTCATGAGCGTGAGCTTCGACTGCCCCTCGCCCTGCTGGGGAATGCAGGTCGGGTGGATCTGCATGAAGCAGGGATTCGCGAAGTAGGCGCCGCGCTTGTGGCATCGCCAGATCGCGGTCGCGTTCGAGTTCACCGCGTTGGTCGACAGGAAGTAGGCGGTCGAGTAGCCGCCGGTCGCGACGACCACGGCGTCGGCCGCGTAGCTCTCGATCCGGCCGTCGACGAGGTTGCGGCACACGATGCCGCGCGCATGCCCGTCGACGACGACCAGGTCGAGCATCTCGCGGCGCGGGAACATCTTCACGCGCCCGGCGTTCACCTGGCGCATGAGGGAGCCGTAGGCGCCGAGCAGCAGCTGCTGGCCGGTCTGGCCGCGGGCGTAGAAGGTGCGCGA
>JAFMJW010000120.1 GCA_017853315.1 Alphaproteobacteria bacterium | reverse complement strand
TCTCGGGGCTCGGCGCTCCCGGCCGCGAGCGGCCTCGGGTAGACGCGCGCTCGGCCGGACGGGTCCCGCCGTGAGCGCCCGCAGGAGTCCGAAGATGCCGGGACCGCCGCCGGTCGGCAAGCACGAATCCGCCGGTTCGGGCCGTTGGTTCTCGCGCCCGGGCTGACCGGCCCCCGTGTCCCGCCGGGCCGCCCCGGGTCGACCGCCGTTCAATCCCGCGGCCGAGGCCGGGCCGGCTCCCCCGCGGGTCGGGCCGGCGCCTCGGGACGCGGCCCCCCGGGGCTGCGACGAGGGCCGGCCGGTCCGCCGCATGGGGCCGGACCTCCCCGGAGCGTCCGCCTCGACGCGCCGCGGCCCCGATGGCAAGGAGCCCCGATGCGAGACGACGACGTCCCCGTCCTGATCGGCTCGGGGCAGATCACGTGGAGGGACACCGACCCCGCCGCGGCCCCCGAGCCGATGGAGCTCATGGCCGAGGCGGCGCGACGAGCCGCGGCCGGCGCGGGACTCGGCGCGGACGCGCTCGCGGGACTCGACCGCGTCGCGGTCGTGAACCTGCTCAGCTGGCGTTACGGCAATCCGCCCCGCGCCCTCGCCGCGCGGCTCGGCGCGACGCCACGCGACGAGATCTACACGACGATCGGCGGCAACACGCCGCAGGCGCTCGTGAACCGCACGGCCGCCGACGTCGCGGCCGGGCGCGTCGACCTGGCGCTGGTCGCCGGGGCCGAGGCGATGGCGACGCTGCGCCGCGCGCAGAAGGCGAAGGTCCGCCTCGCGTGGGGGGCCGAGACGCAGGGGCGGCCCGAGAGCTTCGGCGACCCGCGCGACGGCACCTGCGCGGTCGAGAACGACCACGGGCTCCTCATGCCGGTGTTCGTCTACCCGCTGTTCGAGAACGCGATCCGCGCGAGCCGCGGCCGCTCGATCGCCGACCACCAGGCCCACGTCGCGCGACTGTGCAGCCGGCTCTCCGAGGTCGCGGCCGGAAACGAGCACGCCTGGTTCCGCGAGCGCCGCTCGCCCGGGGAGATCGCGACGCCGGGGCCCGACAACCGGATGATCGCGTTTCCGTACACGAAGCGCATGAATTCGATCCTCGAGGTCGACCAGGGCTCGGCGGTGCTGGTCGCGTCGACGCGGCGCGCGCGCGCGCTCGGCGTGCCCGAGGACCGCTTCGTGCACCTGCACGGGTCGGCCGACGCGCACGACCTCTGGTTCGTCTCCGAGCGCGCGGGCTACGCGCACTCGCCCGCGATCCGCGCGGCCGGCCGGCGCGCGCTCGAGCGCGCGGGCTGCGGCATCGAGGACGTCGACCTGCTCGACCTCTACAGCTGCTTCCCGTGCGCGGTCGAGCTCGCGTGCGAGGCGCTCGGGATTCCCGACGACGACCCGCGGCCGCTCACCGTGACCGGAGGGCTCGCCTGCTTCGGCGGCCCCGGCAACGCCTACTCGCTGAACGCGATCGCCGAGATGACCGACCGCCTGCGCGCCGCCCCCGGCAAGCGGGGACTCGTGACCGCGCTCGGCTGGTACGTCACCAAGCACTCGGTGGGCGTCTACGGCACCGACCGGCCCGCGGCGCCCGACGCCCACGCGCAGGGGACGGACCCCGCGGCCGACGACGCGCTGCAGCGCGCACTCGACGCCGAGCCCCACCCGGCGCTCGCGGCCGAGCCCGAGGGCGAGGCGACCGTCGAGACCTCGACCGTCGCCTTCGACCGCGACGGCACGCCGATGCGCGGCATCGTGATCGGTCGGCTCGCCGACGGGCGTCGCTTCCTCGCGAACACCCCGGCCGACCGCGACGTGCTCGAGTCGATGTGCGCGCGCGAGACCGTCGGCCTGCGCGGCCGGGTGTCGCCGGGCTCGCCGAACGTGTTCGTCCCGGCCTGAGCCGGGTGCCGCGGAGCGCGGCGATCGCGGTGCCGCAGCGATCCTCGCCCGCGACATGCGCCGCCGCGCCCCTGCGCGTGCGCGGCGTCGCGGCTCAGAAGTCCGCGTACTCGTCGGCGAACAGCGCCGGCGCGCCCCCGGTGTGCCAGAAGACGACGGTGCCGCGGATGCGGCCCTCGCGCGCGGCCGCGACGAGACCCGCCATCGCCTTGCCGGTGTAGACCGGGTCCAGCAGCAGGCCCTCGGTGCGCGCCGCGAGTCGCACCGCCTCGCGGGCCTCCTCGGTGACGCAGGCGTAGCGCGGCCCGCAGTGGTCGACGACCAGCACCTCGCCCGCGGGGGCCGGGCGCCCGGCGAGCGTCGCGGTCTCCGCGGCGAGCGCGGGAATCGTCTGCGCGAGCGGGAGCGGCGGGCGCGACACGTCGACGCCGAGCACGCGCACGCTCGCCGGCAGCCCCGCGAGCAGCCCGGCATGGGTGCCGCCCGTGCCGTCGGCCAGTACGATCCAGTCGGGCGGGCCGGACATCTGGGCAAGCAACTCGTCGGCCGCGTGCAGGTAGGCGAGCGCACCGACCGGGGTCGCGCCGCCGATCGGCATGGCGTAGGCGCGCGACCCGAGTCCCTCCGCGACGTCGTTCATGCGCTGGAGGAGGTCGAGCCAGTTCTCGCTGCCGACGAAGTGGACGCGCGCGCCGAGCAGGCGGTCGAGCACGAGGTTGCCCGACCAGCGCGCGGGCTCGCGGCCGCCGAGCACGAGCTCGCAGTGGAGTCCCGCGACCGCGGCCGCCGCGGCGGTCATGCGCGCGAAGTTCGACTGCGCGCCGCCCGCGGTGACGAGCGTGTCGCAGCCCCGGCGGATCGCGTCCTCGACCAGCCAGGCGAGCTTGCGCGCCTTGTTGCCGCCGAGCGCGAGCCCGGTCTGGTCGTCGCGCTTCACGAGCACGCGCACGCCGACGGCCTCGGACAGCCGCTCGGCTTCGTGGAGCGGCGTCGGCCCGAAGGCGATCGGAGCGTGGCCGGGGGCGCGATACGGAAGCGTTGGCTCGTGCTCGTTCATGGGCAGGCGGTCTCCGTCGTTGGGATCGACGCGTGGTCGGCGGTCGTCCCCGGGCGGGGTCGCGTCGCTCAGCGCCCCTTCGCGGCGACGGGAACCCCCGGCAGCGGCTCGACCGGCGACTTCGCCGAGCGCTCGTAGATCTCGATCGCCTCGGGCAGCCAGCGCTGGATGTCGGACTGGCGCGTCTCGTGGCCCGGGTGGGTCGAGAGGAACTCGGAGGTCTTCTTGCCGCCCGCCTGCGACATGCGCTGCCAGAAGTCGAGCGCCTCGCGCGGGTCGTAGCCGGCCTTCGCCATCAGGAGGAGGCCGATGTGGTCGGCCTCGGACTCCTGCGTGCGGCTCCAGGGCAGCAGCACGCCGACCTGGGTGCCGAGCCCGTAGACGGCCATCGCCGCCTGCGCGCTGCCCGGGCTCTGCGTCGCGACGGCCGCACCGAGGATCGCGCCGCCGGTCTTCGCGAGCATGCTCTGGCTCGCGCGCTCCGCGCCGTGGCGGGCGAGCGCATGCGCGACCTCGTGCCCCATCACGACGGCGAGCCCCGACGTGGTCTTCGCGATCGGGAAGAGCCCGGTGTAGACGGCGACCTTGCCGCCGGGGAGCGCGAACGCGTTGGGCGTCTTCGGGTCGTCGATGACGACGAACTCCCAGCGGTAGTCCGGCCGGTCCGCCACCGCGGCGATCCGCTTGCCGACGTCGGCGACCGGGCCGGAGACCGCCGGCTTCGCGACGATCGAGCTCTCCTTCTTCACCTGCTGGAAGGCCGTCGCGCCGAGCTTCATCTCCTGCTCGGGGGAGATCAGCATGATCTGGCTGCGGTTCGTGTAGGGCGTGGTCGTGCAGCCGACGAGCGCCGCCGCCGCGACGACGCTCGCCCAGGGCCGAACGGGAGGGACCCGGAGACGCATGCGGTCGAGGATCGCGAAGGGGTCGCGCGGCGTCAACGGGCGCGCGCCGCGCGCGCGTCCTTCGGCGTCGGGAAGACCTCCTCGAGCGGGCCCTCGAGGCGCAGCGCCCAGTAGTCGCGCAGCGGCACGAACAGCGGCCCGAGCCGGAACACCTCCCACCCCAGCAGCAGGCTCATGTCGCCCTCGTTCACCGCGACGAGCGGGGTCCAGCCGAGGTTCTCGCCGAAGGGGTTGCCGACGCGCCCGTAGTCGAGGAAGTGCGGGCCCTGCCAGCCGCGCGGGAAGCGCTCGCCGACGGCGCTCCTGAGCTCGTAGTGGGCGAAGTGCCAGGTGGCGCCGCCGCGCTTCTTCGGCACCCGCGGGCCGTCGATGCCCTGCTGCTCCATGCGGACGTTCCAGCCGCGGACCGCGCCGGTCGCGGGATCGCGGTGGAAGGTCTTGCGGAAGGTCTTCCACAGGATCCGGTTCACCCACGGCGGCAGGCTGAGATCGATGCCCTGGTACTGGTGGCCGGCGAGCGCGTCGGGGTCGAGCGGGTGCGCGCGGTCGATGATCTCGTGGAGCTCGTGGCGGTCCATGCGGAGGAGGTCGTCGAGACCGATGCGCCGGTCGGCCGACGCGGCTGCCGTCCGCGAGACGCTCGACGACGCCCCCGGCGACGTCGCCGAGGTCGTCGACGTCGTCGAGGTCGCGACCGCGGACGCTCCCGCGTCCGACCGGTTCGAAGCTTCACTCATGTCGTCCCTCCTCGGAGCGATCGCGCGCGGCCCCGCCGACGGCGCGTCGGCCGCGAGCACGCGCCGCGCGCACAAGGTCGCCATCGCCATGATCGGCACCTGCGGGTTCACGCCCAGGTTGGTCGGGAACACGCTCGAGTCCGCGACCCAGAGTCCGTCGACCGCGTGGTGGCGGAAGTCCGGCCGCACGACGCTCGTCGCGGCGTCGCCGCCCATGCGGCAGGTGCCGAACAAGTGGGTCGCGGCACCGGTGAAGGCAGACGGCGCGTCGGGGCCGCTCTCCTCGAGTTCGCGCAGGCGCGCCGGCGACGAGACCCGCGCGTCGAACCCGCGCACGCCGGGGATCAGCTCCTCGGCTCCGGCCGCGAGCATCATGTCGCCCATCACGCGAAGCCCGCGGCGGAAGCGGCGGACGTCGGCGGGCGTCGGCGACCAGGTGACGACGGTGCGGCCGAGCACCGACCGCACGCGGCCCTCTCCCTCCGCCCGCACGGCCACGCCCCAGTCGAGCCAGTGCGCCATGTCGGCGACGCCGCGCGCGAGTTCGCTGCCCGCGCCGTCGAGCCTGGCTGCGAGCACGGAGAGGTCGAAGCCCAGCACCTCGAACTTGAGCCGCTCGTGCCGGAGACCGGTCACCTCGTGCCCCTGCGTCGCGCCCTCCCACATCCGCACCGGCTCGCGGAAGCGGCCGAGCAGCGAGACGCCCGGGTGGCACTGCAGGTGGCGGCCGACGGGCCCGTGCCCGATCCCGCTCTTCTGCAGCAGGAGCGGGGTCTGGATCGCGCTCGCCGCGAGCACGACGCCGAGCCGCGCACGAAGCCGCACGATCGCACCGCCCTCCGCACGTGCGACGACCTCGTTCGCGCGTCGTCCGCGGCGCAGCACGCGCAGCACCTCCGTGCGGCTCAGGACGATCGCTCCCGCCTCCATCGCGTCGGCGAGCAGCGTCGCGTCGACCGACTGCTTCGCGCCGACCGGGCAGCCCTGCAGGCAGCGGCCGCTGCCCCGGCAGCCGATCTCGTTGCGCCGGATCGGGCGGTGCTCGAGGCCGAGCGCATCGGCGCCTTTGGCCATGAGCAGGTTCTTGCGACCCGCGACCTCGGGCGAGGTCGGGCGCACGCCGATGCGATGCTCGACGAGATCGGTCGCGGTCTCGAGCTCGTCCCACGGCAGCGCGTCGCGGAGCGCCGGGTCGGACGCGCACCAGTCCTCCCAGCGGTCGCGCGGCATGCGCCAGCAGATCGCGCCGTTCACCGGCGAGCTGCCGCCGACCATGCGGCCTTGCAGGAACGGGAGCGGCCCCTTGCCCCAGGCGACCGAGGTGCCCATGTCGCGGTAGAGCGAGACGAACGCCTCGAAGCCCGAGAGCGGGAACTCGGCGGGGCGCACCCACGGGCCTTCCTCGACGACCACGACGCTGGCGCCCGCCCGGGCGAGTTCCCGCGCGACGGCCGAGCCGGCGGGGCCGCTGCCGACGACCACGACGTCGGCCCTGCGCTCGTGGTCGGCGCGCAGCGAGCCGCCGTCGACGTGGTTCGGCGAGGCGACGGGGTCGGTCACGACGACGGCTCCCGCCGGGCGTCGCCGTTCGCGGACGACGCCGCACTCACCGCCGACCCGGGCGCGCCGTGCTGCGAGTCGCGAGGCGACTCCGGCCCGGGCGCCTGCGGGCCGCGCGCCGCCGCCTGCACCGCCGGGTCGTCGAAGTAGGCGAAGCAGGCGACGAGCTTCGCGACCAGCACGAGCTCGGAGAGGACCGGCGCGTGCGCGGCGCGGCGCACGACGTCGTCGCGCGCGGCCGCGTCGAGTCCCGCGAGCGTGCCGCGATGGCCGAGCAGGCGCGGCGCGAGCCCCGCGAGCACCGCGGTCGCGAGCCGGAAGCCCGCGCGCAGGTGGAGCGGCGCGGTGCGGTCGAAGCGGGGCCAGAACGCACGCCGGTCGACCTCGGCCATCGCGGGCAAGCCGCTGCCGGGCGCGGGCAGCAGCGCGTCGAGCAGGGCGTCGCGCCAGCGTCGCTCGATGGGGAGGGGCATGGGCTGGACGGCTATCGCATCGGCGATGCGGCACGAAGGGGGCGCATCGCCTCTGGATCGCTCAGGCCGAGGTTCCGTTCCGCTCGAAGGCACGGCCGACGAGGTCGATGACCTCGAGGAACCCTTCGAGGGCCTTCTCGGCATCCCCGACCTCGTAGTCGACCAGCTTCAGGAGCGACTTGATCGCGAGCCCGACCGTCTCCTGGGACTCTCGAACGGCATCCGGGTGATCGCCCGCCTCGATGAGCGCCTCGATGGCGCGCACGCGCATGCGGGATCTCCGCAGGTAGTCCACCGCCAGCGCGAGAGCGTTGGTCACGAAGCGGCCCGCCTGTAGTACGGCAGCCCCATGAAAGTCCTGCGCTGCCATGTCCCCGATCGGACCGAGTCGCCGATCGTCGCGAGGCGGGCGGCGAGCCGCCCGTCATCGTCGAGCCACACCTCGACGCCTCCGGCCACGGCCTCGAGCAGCCATGACGGCGGGTCGTCCAGCGTGTGCGAGCCGAGGAAAGTCGGGTCGAGCACGGGGTCCTCGGTCTCGAACTCCCGGATCCAGGGCAACCAGGTGTCCGCGCGTCTCATCGGCCCCTCGATCCAGACGCCGAGATCGAGGTCGGATGCCGGCCCTGGCGTCCGGCGACGCGGGAACCGAACGCGAAGAGCCCTCGGAGGCGGTTGCCGAAGAGACCTCGTGCTCGCCGAACGATGTCCTGCGGGCTCGACACGCGCCGGAGTCTAGCCCCCCCAGGCGTTCGCGGCGATGCCGGCGGGCGCCCTGCCGATGGAATCACCCGGCGCGACACCGGCCAGGGGCCCCACCCGCCATGTACGGCTAGCCGTACTTCATGTATGATGAGCCATATGAAAACCACGCTGATCATCGAAGATGGTCTCATGGCAAAGCTCAAGGCCGAGGCCGCGCGGCGCGGGACCACGATGTCCGAGGTCGTGGATACGGCTCTTCGGAACCACTTCCAGGCGCGGAAGGAGCAGGGGACAGATCTTCCCCCCCTGCCCACTTTCGACGGCGGGGGCGCACTCGTCGACATCGACGACCGGGAGGCGCTGTACCGGGCGATGGAAGGACGGTGACGGCTTGGCACTCGTCGACACGAACGTTCTCGTCCATGCGGCCGACCGCGGATCCCTTCACCACGAGGCCTGCCTCGACTGGGTCGAGTCCAGGCGTCGTCAGCCCGACGCCTGGTTCAGCACCTGGCCCATCGCCTACGAGTTCATGCGCGTCACCACGCACCCGCGCGTCTTGCGAACCCCCTGGACGGTGAAGAAGGCCTGGGCGTTCATCGAGGCCCTGCTGCGCTCACCCGGGTTCGAGATGCTGGGGCCGACACGTCGACACGCCGAGATCGCGGCCGACCTGCTGCCCCGATCACCTTTCCTCGCCGGCAACATCCTCCACGACGCCCACACCGTCGTCCTCATGCGGGAGCACGGGGTGCGGCGGATCTGCACCCTGGACGCCGACTTTCATCGATTCCCGTTCGTCGAGGTCGTCGATCCCCTGGCCGGCTGAGCGCCCCTCACCCGAACCGCTCCCGGATCCACTCCGTGACGAGCCGCATCGCCTCGGGCCGGTGTCCCTCGAGGTAGTGCGGAGCGCCCTTCATCTCGCGGTAGACGACGTCGCTCGCACCCGCGCGGTCGCGGATCTCGCGCGCCTCGCGCAGCCGGATCTCGGTGTCGGCGGTCGGGTGGAGGATCATCGTCGGCACCGTCACCTTCGGCATCGTCTCGGAGAGTCGTGCGCGCGAGGACAGGCTCGACCAGGTCGAGAGCCAGCCGCGCGCGGTCATCACGCGGCCGAGCCCGAAGCGGCCCCAGTTGCCGTCGAAGGGGTCGGGAAACGCGAACAGCGAGCCCATCGGGCGGTCGTCGGGCTCGATCGAGAGGTCGAGGTAGGCCGGGTTCGCGAGCGTTCGGTAGATCACCAGGTAGGGCGTGTGCACGGCCCGCCGGCGGGCCGCGCGCCAGTCCTCGCCGCCCCGCTCGGCCTTGCGCGCGAGCAGGCGGTTGCGCTCGTTGTCGGCGAGCGACTCGCGCGCGATCGCGTCGATGCGCGCGATGCGGGCGCGCTGCGCCGCGCGGTAGACAGCGAGCCAGTCCGGGTCGTAGCGGCAGGGTTCGGGCCAGGGGCGCCAGCCGTTGCGCGGGTCGTACATGTCGAGCTCGGGCACGACCGAGAGCGGCTCGGACTCGTCGGCGACCGACGGGTCGATCACCGCCTCCATGAAGACGCCCTCGCCCGGGTGCGCGGCGACCCCGACCCAGGCGTCGCCGCAGCCGGTCTCGGCCTGCGCGAGCGCCATGAGCGAGCCGCCGCCGCTGTTGCCGAACAGCACGACCGTCTCCGCGCCGCGCCGCCGCATCTCCTCGACGGCCGCCGCGACGTCGACCACGCAGGCCTCGTGCAGGCAGTCGGCGTCGTTGTTCAGGTAGCGGGTCGTGAAGCCGAGTACCGCGAAGCCCGCCGCCGCGAGCAGCGGGCAGGCGTAGTGGACGGTGAAGTCGCCGCGCGGGTGCGCGAGCACGATCGCGGTGCGCCACTTCGCGCCGCCGGGCGGCGTCCAGAGCACGCCGCGCACGAGTGCGCCGTCCTTCGTGACGAGCCGGATCCCCTCGCGGCCCGGCTCGACGCCGGGATCGTCCTCGGCGAGAGGCCAGTAGCTCATGCCGAGCGGGCGCTGGTTGCCGATCATCGTCGCCTCCCCGCGCGCCGGAGGTCCGCGGGCGTCGCGTGCGCGGCGCTACCACGGGCGCGCGCGGGAAGGCAACGCGCGTCCCGCGCGACTCCATGCACGAGGCCCGGCCAGGGGCACGAGCATCACGTCGCACCCCGAGACGACGACGGGGCGGCCTCCGTCCGGAGACCGCCCCGCTCGTTCCCGCGGCCGCAGCCGGCGGGACGACGTCAGCGCGGGATCACGGGCAGTCGCTCACGGTCTGGTTGTAGAAGCCGTCGTTCGCGCCCTGGAGGATGCCGGCGATCACGCCGATCGCCGCGGGAAGCGCGATCTTCTTGGTCGCGGACGCGTAGGCCTTCTCGACGCAGGCCGTGAACGCCGGGTCGGCGCCCGCACCGCCCGTCTGGCCGTCGGCGCTGATGCTGCAGGGGGTCGGCAGGTCGACGCCGCCGCCGTTGCCCGCCTTGCCGGCGTAGTCGTTCTCGCAGGCCGCGAAGCACTTCTGCACCGCGCCGGTCCACTTGCCGAGCGACGAGGCGACGCCGGCGACGCACTTCTGGTCGCTGCAGTTCCACGGCGCGCCCGAGACGAGGCTGGGCAGCAGGCCGCCGAGCAGCTTCACGTTGGCCTTCGCGCTCGCCATCGCGCCGGCCTGGTAGGTGTTCATGTTCGTGTACGGCTGGTTGCCGCC
>JAFMJW010000119.1 GCA_017853315.1 Alphaproteobacteria bacterium | reverse complement strand
CGCCCGGAGCCGGTGTCGGAGCGGGTGTCGGTGTCGGAGCGGGTGTCGGTGTCGGCTCGGGTGTCGGCGTCGGCGTGGGTGTCGGCGTCGGGGTGGGTGTCGGCGTGGGTGTCGGCGTGGGTGTCGGCGTCGGCGTGGGCGTCGGCTCCGCTCCGAAGGCCGCCACCGTGCTCCCCTGTCCGCCGCCGGTGATCCCGGGCAGGCAGCCCGCCGACGTGATCTCGAAGTCGGTGACGCCCGTCTCCACTCGAGAGTAGAAAATCGTGGCGCTCGCCGGGACCGGCGGACGAGCCCCGGCCGTGAGGTTGATCTTCACCAGGTCGACGAGCGAGGCGTCACCCTCCGGCAGCGCGATGTCGTTCACGATCGTGAGCGTGCCGGAGTAGCCATTGCCGTCGTCGGAGAACGACGCGTTCCCGACCGCGGCCCCCAGGAGGGTCGACGAGTCGAACTCGAGCCAGTTCGCCTTCTCGGTCCCGGCGCCGCAGCCGCTGCTCGAGCAGGCGTACCAGATCTTGATGAGAGAGCCGGCCTGGAGTTTGCCCGCGGGCGGGTTCGGCGGCGGGTTGCTGAAGTAGGTGCTGGTGTTCTGGAACTGCGCGGTGATGGTCACCGGGTCGCCGGTCTGGAGCGCCGCGACGTTGGTCCCGGGACAGTCCGCCGGCACCTTGCAGAAGACGGGCTTCGCGTCGATCGCGGCGGAGCAGATCTGGGCCGCGGCCTCGCGCGGGCCCGCGAGCAGCCCTGCGGCCACCGCGACGATGGCTGCGAGAGGCAGCATGGTTTTCGAGCTGGGACGGGTCATCTGCATTCTCCTTCTGCAGGCTTCGAAGAACTCCGTTGGGGGTCGAGCCGGGATCGGACGATCCGAGCAACGTTCCAGGGCGCCCGAGGGCGGACCGGGCCGGCGCGTCGGTGCCCCGAAAGCCGGATGGAGATCAACCCTGTCGAGCGAGACTGCCGCAGAGCCTTGTCCGGCGCGGGTTTGGCCGGTTGATCGCGGTCGCATCCGCCCCGCGACGCGATGTCAGGATCGCGTCAGGCCAGATGCAAAAAGGGCCCCGGGGATTTCTCCCCGGGGCCCTTTCGGAACCACCGTCACGCCGCCCGGTGCGGCGTCACCCCGGCATCAAGGGCAGGTGTTCAGGTTCACCAGCCAGCCCGACGGCTGCTGTGCCCAGGTGTCGGTCGTCGCGGCCGTGATGCCGCACATGGTCGTCGTGACCGTCATCACCGGGTCGGTCGCCGAGCTCATGTCGCCGAAGCCCTGCACGTCGATGCGGTACCCCGTCGGGTCGGTGCGCGGGGTGATCTTCACCTTGAGGAACCCGCCGGTCTGGCGAGCGTTCGGATCGCGGTAGAACCACGAGGCTCCGCGCTCGACCAGGGCGCCGGCCGCAACCGAGTTGGTGAACACCGTGCCGCCCGCGTTCGTGATCGACACGCTGAAGGGAGCGGTCGACGGGTCGCAGCCCGGGGGCGGGTTCATCAGCAGGTGGAGGTCGGTGCGGTCGAGACCCGGGCCCCTCGCGAAGATGATGCGCGACGCGCACGGGTGCTTGCATGGCCGACAGATGCTGTCGCTCGGGGTGGGCGTCGGCGTGGGTGTCGGCGTCGGCGTCGGTGTCGGCGTCGCCGCGAAGGCCGCCGCCGTGCTGCCCTGGCCGCCGCCGGTGATGCCCGCGAGGCAGCCGCCCGAGGTGATCAGGAAGTCGCTCGTGCCGGTCTCGACCCGCGAATAGAAGATGGTCGCCGCGTCCGGAACGGGCGGACGGGTGCCGGCCGTCAGGTCGATCTGGACGAGATCGGTGAAGGTGGTGTCGCCCTCGGGGAAGAGGATCGGGTTCGTGATCGTGAGAGTCCCCGAAAACCCGTTGCCGTCGTCGACGAAGCTCGCGTTGCCGACCGCCGGGCCGAGCAGCGTCGCCGATCCGTAGGACAACCAGTTGGCCTGCTCCGAACCCGCCGTGCAGCTGCTGTTCGTGCAGGCGTAGTAGATCTTCATCTGCGCCCCAGGCTGGAGTTCGCCGGCGGGCGGGTTCGGCGGAGGATTGCTCGCGTAGCTGCTCGTGTTGGTCACGCGCGCCGTGATCGTCACCGGGTCGCCCGGCTCGATCGCCGAGAGGTCGGTTCCGGTGCAGTCCGCCGGAACGGCGCAGAAGATCGGCTTCGCGTCGATCGCGGCCGAGCAGATCTGGGCCGAGGCCGTGCGCGGCTCGAGGGACGTCCACAGGGCGAGCACCGCGAGGGCGGCGAACACCTTTCCGATGCGATGGGTCATCATCTCTCCTTCACTCGTCCGAGTTTCTTACTGGGTTCTGACGGTTGCCGCTCCCCGGGATCGAGTCGCCGCCACGAGAGACCGCCACAAGCGGGGACGAGGAGCAAGCACCGATTGCTCCCGAGACGAAAATCCCCCGATGCCCCTGGCCGAAGGCCCCATGTGCCGGGCGGACCGGAGGGCAGCCCCCCGACGGGCCGGAGCCCCCCTGGGCGCCCGGACCGTGCTCGGGGCGGGAGCCGGCTGCCCGTCCGCGGAGCACAGGAAGGATCGCTCAGCGGTGCACGCCCAGGTCGAGGGTACCCGCGTCGGGCTCGCCGTCGGTCCGGGTGCTCCCGACCGGGCCGAGCGAGTCGACCTCGACCGAGCCCGCGTCGACCGCCTCGCTCTGGGTCGCCTGGCCGGCCGCCGTCTGCGAGAGGCGGAAGTCGTCGTCGGCCCAGCCGGTCCCACCCCGGACGCCGTCGGCCCCGTCGGGGTCGACGTAGGCCGGGTCGAGGACCCGGTTCGAGGAGCAGGCCGCGCATTGCGCGAGGATGTAGGTCGCCGGGTCCATCTCCTGCGCGGCGGCGAAGAAGCCGTTGTGGAGGAGCGTCGATCCCGCCGTGTCGATGCGCAGTCCGACGCCAGGGGTGTTCGTCAGCAGGTTGTCCCGGATCGTCCCGGACGCCTTCGCGAAGCGGAGGTCGCCGAGCGCGTTGAACGCGAACGTGCTGCGCTCGACGAGGTGCCCGCCCGAGACGACGCCCGCCACGACGGAGTTCACGTTCGCTCCCCACTCCGCGTTCTCGTAGGAGAGCACGTCGCGAAGCGTCGACCCGGTGGTGTTGCGCAGGACGATCCCGGACTGGCCCGAGCTCACCGCGACCACGTCCTGGACGACGAGCCCGGAGACGCCCTTGGCAAGCAGCCCGTTCGCGCGGGAGCGCACGAGAGCGCAGCCGCGGATCTCGACCCGGTCGGCTCCGTCGAGCACCGACACGCCGTTGTTCGGCGCGGCCTCGACGACGAAGCCCGAGACCTTCACGTCGTCCGCCTCGACGCTCACACCGTTGCCGGAGGCCGGGGCGACGACCGCCGCGCGCGGGGTCTCGGACACGACCGACACGTCGGCCACCGAGACCTGGACCGTCTCCGCGTAGCGGCCCGGCAGGACGACGATCGAGTCGCCCGGCAAGACGGCCTGCAGCGCGCGACCGATCGTGGCCCAGGGGGTTTCGCGCCGCTTCGCCGACGCGGACGACCTCCCGTCGAACCCGGTCGCCGAGCTCACGTAATAGGTGGAGGAGACGTCGGTCGGCGGCGTCGCGAAGGGCGGAGGCACCGTCGCGGGCGGAGCGTCGACATGGAAGCCCAGGTCGGCCGTGCCCGAGTCCGGCACCCCGTCGCTCCGCGTCGTGCCGCCGACGTCCAGGGCCGAGACCGGCCCGGAGCCGGCATCGACCATCGGGCTCGCCGGGGTCTCGCCCGGGAGCTGTCGGAGCCGGAAGTCGTCGTCCTGCCAGCCCTCGAGCCCGAGCACGTCGTCGGGCCCCGAGGGATCGCGGTAGCGCGGGTTGCCGTCGATCGAGGCCCAGACCCGGATCGTGTCGGCGAACGCACTCTCCTGGTCGCGGTCGCGGCCGTTGGCGGAGAAGTCGTTGTGGTGCGCGAGCAGGTTCGGGCCGGCGAGGTAGAGGCCGAGGTCGACCTGCTCGGTGAGCAGGTTGTCGCGCACCTCGCCGCCGGCGTTCACCATCCGGATGCCGTCCTGGTTCGCGTGCACGGTGTTGAACGCGACCACGAGGCCCGAGAGCGGCGTCGAAAGCCCCGAGGCATCGACCGAGATGCCCCACTCGCCGTTCGCGTAGGAGAGATTGTTGCGCAGGTAGCCGGAGGCCCGTCGCAGCTGGATGCCGTGCGAGCCCGCGCTCGTCGCGAAGCAGGAGTCGACGACCGCGTCCGCGCCGTCGCGTACCTCGAGGCCGACGAATTCCGGCACCACCGAGCCGACGCGGAAGAGCCGCAGCCGGTCGGAATCGGTCGCCAGCACGCCGCGCGATCCGCCCTCGACGACCAGGTTCTCGACCGTCACGTCGTCGTGGCCCGCGACCTGGATGCCCGTCTCCCCGTCGGGCGGCTGGACGACCACCGCGCCTCGGACGTCCGTGCCGCGCAGCACGACGCCGTCGGCGAGGACCTCGATCGACTCCGGGTAGGTACCCGCGCCGAGCAGGACGACGTCGCCGGGCACCGCGAGCGCCATCGCGCGACGGACGCTCCGCACCGGGGTCGTCCCGTCCTGCGCCACGTCGTACCCGCGATCGTCGTCGCCGGCAGCCGGGTCGACGTGCAGGGTGTTGCCGAGCCCCGGCGGCGACACGAAAGCGATCGCCGGAGGCGTGCCCGCCGCGGCGGCGGCCGCGTGCCAGCCGGCGTCGGCGAGGCCCGCGTCGGCCACCGCGTCCGTCCGGGTCGAGCCGCCGATGTCCAGCGTCGCGACGGTTCCCGAACCGGCGTCGCGCGCCGGGCTGTCCTCGCCCTGCCCGGCCGCGACCTGTCGCAGGGCGAAGTTCGACGCGGCCGGGTCGACGAGCAGCGGGTCCGCGACCCTGTTCGCGCGTCGCACCGGTTCCTGTCCGGACTTCGAGTCGAAGATACGAGCGCCGCCGAACAGCACGTTGTGGTGGACCACGGTCGGGGCGAGGTCGGTCTTCACGACGCTGCCGCCGACGGCCACGACCACGTTGTCGCGGATCTCGCCCGAGGCGGACGCGAAGCGGATGCCGCCCGACGTCGCCGAGAGACGCGCCGACTGCCAGACCGTGTTGAAGGCGACCACCTGGCCGTCGCTCGCCGGAGGCGCCGGCGGCACCGAGTCGTCGATGGAGATGCCCCACTCGCCCACCCGCGCGACGCGGTTGTTGCGGACGTAGGCCGACTGCGCGCGCACGATCGAGATCCCGCTTCCGCCCGCGCCCTCGACGACCACGTCGTCGACGACCGGGGCGATCGACCCGGAGAGCAGGATCCCGTCGGTCGAGGGATCGGTGAAGGACGAGTTGCGGACGACGACGCGATCCACCGCGTCGCCACGCACGCCGTGCGTGCCGCCGCTCGAGGTCACGTCCTCGACCCGCGCGTCCGGGCTCGCCGAGAGTCGCACCGCGCTGCCCGCGTGCCCCGCGGCCTCGAGGTCGCGCACCGTGACTTCGGCACTCGCTTCCGCCGCGACCGCGTCGCCCGCGACGTCGGTCACCCGGACGCGCTCGATCCGGCTGCCCGGGCTCGTTCCGAGCGAGACCCCGTCTCCGCCGAGTTCGTTCGCGGCAACGTCCTCCAGAATGCTCGACGCGCTCCCCGCGACCTGGACGCCGGCGACGCCCGCGCCGCTCACCTGCAGGCGGGCGACGGCGAGTCCCGGCGACGCGGAGACCTCGAGCCCGGTCGCGCCGCCTTCGATCGTCACATCCTCCACGTGGCCGTCCGCGCTGCCGTCGAGACGCACGCCGGCGCCGGAGTGACCCGACGCGTCGAAGGACGAGACCGACAGCCGCGGCGAAGCGCCGACGGCGAGTCCGTCCTCGCCGCCGGCCGTCGACACGCGCTCGAGAGCGGCGTCGGGGCTGTTCGCGAGCGAGACGCCGGTCGCGACGAGGCCGGTCGCCGTCAGGTCGCGCACGACGAGGCCGCTCGCGGCGTCGGCCACGAGCGCGCCGCGCGCACCGTCCACGTCCGCGCGCTCGACGACCATGCCCGCACCCGACGACAGCACCATACCACGGAGCCCGCCCGAGAGTTGCAGGTCGGAGAGCGAGGCCCGGTCGGAGCCCGACACGATCACGCCCTCGTCGGCATGTCCGGACGCGGAAAGGTGCGAGACGACGAGGTCGGCGGACGAGGCGACGCGCAGGCCTGCGTCGCGCGCGCCGAGCGTCACCCGCTCGAGGTGCGCCCCGGAACAGCCCGAGAGCGAGATCCCGTCGCCGCGAATGGCGCTCGCCGACAGGTCGCGCACGACGAGTCCCGGGGAGTTCGTCGCGTCGACCACGGTCCGCCCGCCGGCGACCGTCACACGCTCGACCAGCGCACGCGCGGCATTCGCGAGGACGACGCCTTCGTCCTCGTGGTCCCCCGCGTCGAGGTCGCGCACGACGACGTCCGCGGAGGCGGACACGCGGACCAGCGCGTTGCCGCCCTCGACGTGCACGCGCTCGAGCAGCGCGGCCTCGCTCGCGTCGAGCACGATCGCGTCCTTCTTCGTGCCGGCCACGGCGACGTCGCGCAGGACGAGTCGGAGCGCACCGCCCGCGACCACCCCGCGGCGGCCGCTCTCGAAGCGGATTCCCTCGACCACCGTGTCGGCATGCCCCACGGAGAGCCCCGCGCCGTCGGCCGGGGCGACCACGACCACGGCGCCGGTCGCGCGCAGCGTCACCCCCGGCACGACCGTCGCGAGTCCGCCGTCGTAGGTGCCCGCCGCGATCCGGACCGTGTCCCCCGTGCGCGCCCCGTCGGCCCGAAGCGCGCGCGCGATCGTCCGCCACGGCGTCGCCGGGTCGACCGCGTCGAGCGCCGCGCGGGCATCGTCGCCCGTCGCGCCGTCGACGTGGACGGTACGCGGCCCGTCGTCGGGCGGAACGACAAGCACCGGGCGACTGCCGAGCTTCTTGCGCGTCGCGTGCCAGCCCAGGTCGGCGTCGCCCGAGTCCGCGACCCCGTCGCTGCGGGTCGATCCCTTGATGCGCGCCTTGCCGGGCTTCACTCCCGCCGCGTCGACCGCCGGGCTGTCGGACGCCTGGCCCGCCGCGACCTGCCCCAGCGCGAAGTTGCCGCCGGCGCGGTCGACGAAGGCCGGGTCGCCCGGGACGAGCGACCAGATCGCGGGAGGACTCGCCGGCTCGGAGAAGATCGGCAACGCGTTCTCGAAGAGGTTCGCGTGGTGGATCCAGACCGGCGCGTCGTCGACCTTGATGCCGGGCCCGACGTTGAAGGCCGAGATGTTCCAGCCGATCTCGCCGGTCGCACGCTGGAAGCGGATGCCTCCCGCGGCGCTTCCGACCACGGTATTGAAGAGCACCACGTTGCCGCTCGGGATCGCCGGCCGGGCATCGCCGTTGTCGACGTGGATGCCCCACTCGCCGCTGCCGACGACCAGGTTGTTGCGGATCCACATCCGGCCTGCGTCGCGCGCGACGATCCCCTGCTGGAGGGCACCGCGGACCTCGCAGCTCTCGACGCGGCTGCGGTCGATCCCCGTGAGACGGATGCCGTTGGTCGCGACGAAGGCCTCGGGGCCGCCTCCCGCGCCCTCCACCCGCAGGTTGCGCACCCGCACGAGCATGAGCCGGGTTGCCGAGTTCTTCGCGGCGACGACCACCCCCTCCTTGTCGGAGCGGACGACGAAGCCGGAGACGTTCACGCGGCTCGCGCGGACCCGGATCGCCGCCTGGTCGGCCGGGGCCTCGATCACGACACCGCCGACGTTCTCCGCCTCGAGGCCGATGCCGGGCACGTCGATCGTCGCCCGCTCGTTGCAGGTCCCGTCCTGCACGACGATCCGGTCGCCGTCGACCGCGATCGACAGCGCGCGCGAGATCGTGCGGAGCGGAAACAGCGACGAGTCGGCCTGGCCGCGCCCGCGGAGGTCGTCGCCGGTCGCGCAGTTCACCCACAGGGTCGTCGGCTTGAACGGCAGGGGCGCGCCCTCGGGAGCCGGCGCGCCCGCGTGGAATCCCAGGTCCGCGAAGTCCTCGTCGGCGGCGAGGTCGGTCCGGGTGGAACCGCCGATGTCGCGAGACACGACGCCCGCCGAGCCGGCATCGACCGCGGGGCTGTCGAACGCCTGCCCCGCCGCCACCTGCGAGAGCGCGAAGGGCCGATCCGGATCGGAGGAGGCGAAGCCGGGGTCGGCGAAGACCATTCCGCCGCCGATCCCGTAGGCCTCGGGAGAGATCGGCTCGGGGCTGCCCCAGACGAGGTCGTGGTGGACGAGTGCCCCGGGGGTGTCGATCCGGAGTCCGACCGGGGAGTTGTCGGCGAGCAGGTTGTCTCGCACTTCCCCGACCGCGTTCGCGAGCCGCAGCCCGCCCGCACCGAGCGTCGCCCCGCTGCGCACCACCGTGTTGAACGAGAGGACGTGCCCGGCCCCTGGCGCCGGGAGCGCACTGTCGTCGACCGAGATGCCCCAGCCGGAGCAGTCGGCGACCAGGTTGTTGCGCACGTAGGCCGGGACGCCGCGCTCGACGAGGATTCCGCCGTCGCCGCAGTCGCGGACGATCGAGTTCGCCACCACCGTGTCCGCGGAGTCCGCGACGGCGATGCCCGCGACGCGCTGTCCCGTCGCCCGCACACCGAGCACGAGGATGGCGGCGGACTCGCGGACGCGGAGCCCGTAGCTTCCCTCGTCGAACGAGCAGTCCTCGACGCGGGCGGACGCCGAGGAGTCGAGGGACGCGCCGACGCCGACGACGCCGGAGACCTCGACCGCGCGCAGGATCGCCTCCGGGCTCGCGACGACGTCGACCCCGGCCCCGACCGAGCGGAGAACCGCACCGTCGATCACGGCCGACGTCGAGCCCGAGATCGAGACGGCGACGCCCGGGACGCGCTCGACGGTGGCACCGCGCAGGCCGACCCGGTCGGACCCGGAGATTCGCAACCCGTTGGCGGCGCCGTCGAGGGCGATGCCGTCGAGGCTCGCACCGGGAGAATTCACGACGACGGCACCCGCGCCCGACACACCGGTCGCGACGAAGTCCGCGACCTGCAGGTTCGCACACCCGTCGGCGGCGAGCCCGCCGGTGCCGCCCTCGATCGACGCGCGTTCGACGACGGCCCCGGCGCAGGTCGTGACCGAGATCCCGACCCCGGAGAGACCGGTCGCCGAGACGTCCTCGAAGGAGGCGCCGTCGCTCGCCGCGGCGAGAAACCCGTCCACGCCCCCGTCCACCGCCGTCCGCGCCACGCGCGTGCGCGGGCTCTGCTCGAGCGAGAGCCCGGCCTGCGACTGCCCGGAGAGTGCCGCGTCCGACGCCGACGAGTCGGGGCAGCGCAGGAACCGGATCCCGTGGGTTCCGCCGTCGACGTCGAGCCGATCGAGAGTCGCGCCCCCGCTGTCCGCGATCGACACGGCCTCCCGCGAGGCTGCGGAGACGGCGACGTCGACGAGGGCGATTCCCGGGGACGCGGTCACGACGAGGCCCCCGCCGCCGCCCGCGACCGAGACGCGCTCCGCGGTCGCCGCCGCGCTCGTGTCGAACACGACGCCGTCGCCGGAGTGTCCCGCGACGCTCGCGTCGCGAAACGAGACTCGCGGGGACGCGATGACGACGAGGCCCTCGCCGCCGCCCGTGACCGAGACCCGCTCGACCGTCGCGTCGGGGCTCGTCTCGAGGACCACCCCGTCGCCGGAGTGTCCCGCGACGCTCACGTCCCGGAGCACGAGCCGCGCCGCACCGATCGAGCGCACGCCGCGGAGTCCGCCCCGGAACGCGAAGCCGGTGACCGCCAGGTCAGCGTGGTTCACGAGCAGCCCGGTCACGCCCGACGCGCTCTGGACGACCACCGAGTCGGGAGGTCCGTCGGCGACGAGCGAGACCCCTGGCGCCTTCGACTCGAGCTTCTCGGCGTAGGTGCCGGGGCGCACGTGGATCACGTGGCCGGCCGTCACGGTTTCGAGCGCGTGGACGATCGTCTTCCACGGGGTCGCCTTCGACTGGGCCTGGATCGGCGGGCGGGCGTCGCTGCCGTTCACGCCGTCGACCCAGAAGTCGAGGGCGTGCGCGGCGCCGGGCAAGACGACGACCACCGCGAGCGCGATCGCGAGCGCGAGCGCGACGAGGCCCGCGGCGCGCCGGGTCCGGGCGCGGCG
>JAFMJW010000118.1 GCA_017853315.1 Alphaproteobacteria bacterium | reverse complement strand
CGAGGATCGCGTCGCGCGACTCGGGCGTGAGCTCGTCGGCGCGATTCAGGACGAACAGCAGGTGGCGCCGGCCGGCGAAGGCGTCGAGGAAGGACACCGAGGCCTCCTCCAGCACCGACTGGTGGTGGAGCACGACGACCAGCACGTCGCTGCGCTCGGCGAGCGCGGTGACGGTGTCGCGGTTGCGCTCGTCGACGCTGTTCATGTCGGGCGCGTCGACCAGCACCTGCGCGGTCCACGGGCCGCTCGAAGCGTCGTAGCGGACGACCGCCACGCCGGGTGCGTCGGGGCCGCTGCCGCCGACCCCGTCGACGAGCTCGGAGAGATCCGCGTCCTCGGGCGCGTAGACGACCGGCTCGCGCGTCGTCGGCCGGTTCACGCCCTCCTTCGCGACGCGGCGGCCGGCGAGCGCGTTCAGAAGCGTCGACTTCCCGGCGCCGGTCGCGCCGACCAGCGTGACGACGGCCGCGTGCCGGACGCGGTCGAGCTGCCGGTCGAGGTCGCCGAGCAGCGCGTCGATCACGGGCCGTCGGCGCTCGACCGCGCGCAGCACCGAGACCTGGTCGACCTGCTCGCGCAGCCCGGCCCGCAGCCGCTCGAGGAGGGCACGCAGCCCGCCGGTCGCCTCGTCGGGGAAAGCGTCCATCGGACCTCAGGCCCGCAGCTCGCGCCGCAGCCGACCGAGCTCCTCGACGACCCGCCCGTCCTGCTCGACCCCGGCCCGGATCCGCGAGGCCGTCTCCGGCAGGGCGGCGTCGACCAGGTGGCGGGCGAGTTGGTGGCCGCGCACCTCGGTCCAGCGCCGCCGCGCCTCCGCCATGATGCCGGTGCCGAGCACGTGGGCGTACTTCTCGAACATCACCGTGCCGACCACCCCGCCGCCGACCGCCGCGAGATCCGAGCCGAAGCCGCCGGTGGTCACGATGACCGCCGCGGCGAGCGCGATCGGCACGAGCGTCGCCAGGTCCGCCGCGGCCTGGATGTCGATGTCGAAGCCGCGCGCCTCGATCGCCTTCTCGACCAGCTGCTCGCAGGCCTGCCGGAACTCGGCGACCTCCGACTCCTGCATCGCGAGCCCGTCGACCGCGACGGCCTCCGCGGCCGTGCGCCGCGAGTCCGCGAGGTCCCGGTCGAGCGAAGCGACCACCTCGGGCGAGGCCGCCTGGCGCGCCGGGTGACGCGCCTCGCGGCCGAGGTCGCGCACGACCTCCTCCCAGAACGACGGCCAGGCCCGTCGCAGCTCGTCCCGCTCGATGGTGCCGAGCGTCGCCTCGGGCGCCTCCTTGCGCGACTGGGTCCCCCCGCGCAGCAGCGCCGGGACGCTCTCGATGCCGACCCGGATCCTCCGCAGCGTGGTCCGCCAGCTGCGCGACAGCGGGTTGCTCCGGCGGTCGAGCACCGCGCGGAAGGCGTCGACGAACGGGCGCGCCGGCATCGCGGCCGAGGCGATGCGCATCCCGGCGTCGAAGCCCCGGGTCTCGGCGGCCGCGAGGACCGCGGTCGCGCGCAGGCCGTCGTTCGCGAGCGAGGTCCCGGCCTCGCGGAGTGCGTCGTCGAGGCGCGCCATCGCCGCGTCGACCGCCTGCCTCTTCACCCACGCGATCTCGTCCACGTCGAACAGGACGTCCCGCAGCCTGCGCCCGCCGTCGATCGCGACCGGTTCGAGCGGCGCGGTCCCCCGCTGGACCTCGAGGCTGTGGGGCGCCCAGAACGTGGCGATCGGGCTCGTGCCGACGTCGGAGGCGAGCTTGTCGGCGTGGGCCCGGGCGACGTCGGCGTCGCTCGCCTCGTTGTAGACGAGCATCCAGGGCCGGCCGTGCTGCAGCCAGCGCTCGAGGAACGTCACGACCGCCTTGTTCTGGTACGAGTGGCGGGTCACGACCGCGACGACGAGGTCGGCGACCGTGAGCAGCGACTCGCTCGCGAGCCGGTTGTCCTCGAGGATGCTGTCGAAGTCCGGCGTGTCGATGAGCATGAGGCCGCGCGGCAGCGCCGGCTCCTCGGCGTAGAGCAGCACCGCGGGATCGACGGTCGCGCCGAGAGGGGCGTCGCCGCCCGCCGCGGCGAGCGGCTCGAGCCGGAAGCGTGCGAGGGTCGGCTCGGAGCGGAGTTCGCCGAGCAGGCCCGGGTGCAGCACGCCGACCAGCCTGCGGGTGGCCCCCCCGGTCGGCAGCGAGGGGCTCAGCACCCGCCCGGCGAGAGCGTTGAAGAGCGCGGACTTGCCGGCGTTGTTGGGTCCGACGATGCCCGCGACCAGGTAGGCGTCCGCACCCGCCGAGCGGGGCAGCAGGTCGCGCTGGAGCACGTCGAGCGCCGCCGCCGCGGCCGGCAGCCGTTCGGCGAGCGGCGCCACGGCATCCCGGGCGGAACGCAGGATGTCGGACTTGTCCGCGCCCGCCGCCATCGAATGCGGCACGGAAACACAACGGTCCGCAGATGCACGCCGCGCACGCGGGGCGCCTTGCACGGCGCGCGAGCCGCGATCGCGTGCCGCGACGCCGTCGCCCCGCTCGCCTCCCTCTCGTCCGACCCGGCGGCGGTCGGGCGAGGGGTCCCGAATTTCGAGTGGACCGCGACGATTTTGCTTCCAATACGTGGGGACCGTGATATAACCCCATTTTGAAGAAGCCGGGCCTTCGACGCGTGCATAGGGACGCACGTGCTCCCGGCGGCAAGGAGGAGGGGTTTGATGGCTGTGAGGAAGACGGCCGCCCGCAGGCGGGTGGCCAAGAAGGCAGTGGTGGCGGTGGTGGCGGCGAAGCCGCGTCGCAAGGCGCGCCGCCGTCGCGTGGCGGCGGTCGGCAAGGTGGTCGCGAAGCGCGCCGTGCGTCGCACGGCGACCCGCCGCGCGGTCGCCCGCAAGGTCGCGAAGACAGCGGTCCGCAAGGCCGCGGTCCGTCGCGTCGTCCGCAAGGCGGCGGCCAAGCGCGTCGTGCGCAAGGCGGTCCGTCGTCGCGTCGTCCGCCGCGCGGTCGTCCGCCGCGCGGTGAAGCGCGCCGTCGCCCGCAAGGTCGTGAAGCGCGCGGTCGCGCGGCGCGTGGTCCGCAAGGCGGTCCGCCGCGCCGTCGTGCGCAAGGCCGTCCGCCGCGCCGTCGTCCGCCGCGCGGTGAAGCGCGCGGTCGTCCGCCGCGCGGTGAAGCGCGCCGTCGTCCGTCGCGCGGTGAAGCGCGCCGTCGTCCGCCGCGTCGTCCGTCGCGCGGTCGTCCGCCGTGCGGTGAAGCGCGCGGTGGCCGGGGCCGCCGTGAAGCGCGCCGTCCGTCGTGGCACCCGCCGCAAGGCCATCCTGCCGAACCTCGGGCTCGGCCTGGGCCTCGGCGGGATCTGAGTCTCTCCGCGACGTGCCCCGTCGGCGAGGCCGGCGGGGCGCGTCGCCCGAATTCGCGGCCGCCGCGGTCAGAGCCGCTCGATGATCGTCCCGGTCCCGAGCCCGCCGCCGCAGCACATCGCGACCAGCCCGTAGCGTCCGCCGGTGCGCTCGAGCTCGTGGAGCGCGGTCGTCAGCAGCCGGGCGCCGGTGCTCCCTGTCGGATGCCCGATCGCGATCGCCCCGCCGTTGGGGTTCACCCGCTCCGGGTTCGGGCGAAGCTCCTTCTCCCAGGCGAGCACGACCGACGCGAAGGCCTCGTTCACCTCGAACACGTCGATCTGGTCCACGCCGAGTCCGGCCTCGGCGAGCACCTTGCGGCTCGCCGGGATCGGCCCCTTCAGCATCGTCACGGGGTCGACGCCGACCAGCGTGGTCGCGACGATGCGCGCGCGCGGCCGCAGTCCGAGGGCCTTCGCCCGCTCGGGCGACGCCAGCAGGACCGCCGACGCCCCGTCGGAGACCTGCGACGAGGTACCCGCGGTGTGGATGCCCTCGGGCATGACCGGAGCGAGCGTCGCGAGCTTCTCGAGCGAGGTGTCGCGCAGCCCCTCGTCGCGCTCGACCCGGCGCGTCTCGCCGGTGGGCTTGCCCTCGGCGTCGAGCACCGGGGCCTCGACCGCGACGATCTCCCGGACGAAGCGGCTCTCGTCCCACGCGCGCTTCGCGCACTGCTGGCTACGCAGCCCGAACCGGTCGGTGTCCTCGCGGCCGATGCCGTACTCCTTGGCGATCATCTCCGCGCCCTGGAACTGCGAGGTCGGCTCGTAATGCGAGACGTAGCCCGGCGAGAGCGGCGAGCCGCCCTTCATGTTGGTGCCGAGCGGCACGCGCGTCATCATCTCGATGCCGCAGGCCAGCACGAGATCCTCGATCCCGGCGCCGACGAGACCGGCCGCGAGCGAGGTCGCCTGCTGCGAGGAGCCGCACTGGGCGTCCACGGTGGTCGCCGCGACCTCCATCGGGAATCCCTGTCCGAGCCAGGCGACGCGCGCGAGGTTGAAGGACTGCTCGCCGACCTGCGAGACGCAGCCGCCGATCACCTGCCCGACCGCGGCGGGATCGATCCTGGCGCGCTCGACCGCGGCGCGCTGGACCGCTCCGAGGAGATCCGCCGGGTGGACCCCGGCGAGCCCGCCCTTGCGGCGGCCGATGGGACTGCGGACGGCCTCGACGACGTACACCTCGCGCATGATCGCCTCCCTCGCTCGCGGGCCGGCCGGACGGCGGCCCGGGAATGCGCTGTCGCTAGCGGACCGCGGCGTCGCACGCGAGGGGCGACGCCGCGGAGCCGCCGACCGGTGCCCCGCCCCTCGCCTGCGCCGGGAGCCTCAGGTAGGAGTCGGCCATGGAGATCGTGCTCACCGAGGAAGACCGCGGGTTCCGCGACGAGGTTCGCGAGTTCCTGTCGCGCGAGATCCCGCGCGACTGGCCGCACCCGCCGGGCACCGGCTCCTTCGAGATCGGCGAGGAGGAGTTCCCCCGCCTCCGGACGTGGCAGCGCAAGCTGTTCGACGCCCGGCTGATCGGGATCACCTGGCCCGCCGAGTACGGCGGCCGGGACGCCCCTCCCCACCACGACGCGATCCTGCAGGACGAGATGGTCCGCGCCGGCGCGCCGCCGACGATCAACCTGCTCGGGATCAGCCTGTGCGGACCGGCGCTGCTCCACTACGGCAGCCCCGAGCAGAAGTCGCGCTGGCTCGCGAAGATGCTGTCGGGCGAGGAGGTCTGGTGCCAGGGCTACTCGGAGCCGGGCTCCGGATCCGACCTCGCGAGCCTGCGCACGACCGCCGTGCTGCGCGGCGACGACTACGTGGTCAACGGACAGAAGGTCTGGACGACCGACGGCAAGGTCGCGGACTGGATGTTCTGCCTCGTCCGCACCGACCAGCAGGCGCCCAAGCACAAGGGCATCGGCTTCCTGCTCATCGACATGAAGTCGCCCGGGGTCGAGGTCCGGCCCCTGCGCCAGATCACCGGCGGCACGGAATTCTGCGAGGTGTTCTTCACCGACGTCGTCGTGCCCCGGGCGAACCTGGTGGGCCACCCGACCCAGGGCTGGCTGATCGCGAACACGGTCCTCGGCTACGAGCGCGGCACCCAGGCGCTCTCGGCGGCCTCGACCTTCGACGGCGACCTCGGCCGCCTCGCCGACGAGCTGCGCGGGAGCGACCGCGGCGCCGACCCGCGGGTGCGCCAGCAGCTCGCGCAGCTGCGCATCGACCTCTCGATCCTCCGCCTGCTCGGCCTGCGCGTGCTCGCAGGACTCCGGGAAGGCCGGGCGCCGGGATCCGAGGCGAGCATGATCAAGCTCTTCAAGTCGGAGCTCGAGCAGCGCCTCTACGGCTTCGCGGTCGACCAGCAGGGGCCGCGGGGTGCGGTCTGGGGCGGGGAGCACGCCGTCGACGACGGGCACTGGCACTGGCGCATGCTCTGGTCGAGGGCGGGGACGATCTACGCCGGGACGAGCGAGGTCCAACGCAACATCATCGCGCAACGCGTCCTCGGTCTTCCGAGGGACTGACGGAGAAGGAGTTTCACGCCATGAGGGGCGATGCCAAGGTCGTCGAGATGCTGAACCGCGTGCTCACCGCGGAGCTCACGGGAATCAACCAGTACTTCATCCACTCGCGGATGTGCCGGAACTGGGGCCTCGAGCGCCTCGCGAAGCACGACTACGAGGAGTCGATCGGCGAGATGAAGCACGCCGACGAGATCATCGAGCGCATCCTCTACCTCGAGGGGGTGCCGAACATGCAGCGCTACAACAAGGTCCGGGTCGGCGAGACGGTCCCCGAGCAGCTCTCTCTCGACCGCGACCTCGAGGTCGAGGCGGTCGCGCTGCTGAACGAGGCGGTCGAGACGGCCGTCGCCGCGCACGACAACGGCACCCGCGACCTGTTCGAGAAGATCCTGCGCTCCGAGGAGGAGCACCTCGACTGGCTCGAGTCGCAGATCGACCTGATCCGCCGGATCGGCGAGCAGAACTACCTGGCGCAGCAGATCCGCGACTGAAGCCGTCGCACGCGGGCGCGCCACCGGGCGCGCCCGCCTCGGCCCTTCGCCCGGTCGTCCCGCGGCCCGGGGGCCGCGGTGGCCGGCCGGCGGCGCGTCAGGAGCGGCGCTCGACCTCGGCGCGCACCTCGTCCACCACGCGCTCGACCGCCGCGCGGTGCGCGTCGCGAACGGCCTCGCTCGAGGCTTCGAAGCGCAGCACCAGCGCCGGCTGGGTGTTCGAGGCGCGCACGAGACCCCATCCGTCGGCGAACTTCACCCGCACCCCGTCGACGTCGTCGACCTCGTGATCCCGGGCGAGCCGGTCGCGCACGCGGCGCACGACCTCGAACTTCGCCTCGTCGGGGCAGTCGACCCGGAGTTCGGGGGTGTTGAAGGCGGGCGGCAGGCCGTCGAGCAGGTCGAGCAGGCGGCCGTCGGTGCGGGCGAGGATCTCGAGCAGGCGGCAGGTCGCGTAGATCGCGTCGTCGTAGCCGAGGAAGCGATCGGCGAAGAACATGTGACCGCTCATCTCGCCACCGACCTCGGCGCCGGTCTCCTTCATCTTCGCCTTGATGAGCGAGTGACCGGCCTTCCACATGATCGGCTTGCCACCGTGGCGGGCGACGTCGTCGAACAGGCGTTGCGAGCACTTCACCTCGCTGATGACGACCGCGCCCGGCTTGCGCGAGAGGATCTCCCGCGCGAACACGACCAGCAGCTCGTCGCCCCAGAGGATCCGCCCGCCGGGCGCGACGACTCCGATCCGGTCCCCGTCGCCGTCGTAGGCGATGCCGACGTCCGCGTGCTCGGTCTCGATCGCGCGCGCCAGGTCTTCCAGGTTCTCCGGCACGGTCGGGTCGGGGTGGTGGTTCGGGAAGCGGCCGTCGGCGTCGCAGAAGAGCTCCACGACCTCGCAGCCGAGCGCCCGCAGGATGCCCGGCGCGAACGGCCCGCTCGCGCCGTTGCCTCCGTCGACCACCACCTTGAGCCGCCGCGGCAGGCGCCCGAACTGCCCGGTCACGTACTCACGGTACTCGGGCACGACGTCGTGGACGCGGGTCGTGCCCCGCCCTTCGGCGAAGGCGCTGCGCCGGACCTCCTCGCGCAGCCGCGCGATCGACTCGCCGTGGATCGCCTCGCGGCCGATGCAGACCTTGAAGCCGTTGTACTCGGACGCGTTGTGGCTCGCGGTGACCTGGATCCCGCCGTGGACCGGAAGCCGGAACAGCGAGAAGTAGAGGATCGGGGTGGGCACCATGCCGATGTCGAGGACGTCGACGCCGCTCTCGTTCGCGCCCGCCGCGACCGCCGCCGCGTAGGGGTCCGAGGTGGCCCGGCAGTCGCGGCCCACCGCGATCGCGGGACGCTCGACGCCGGGATTCGCCGCGCGCACGCGGGTCGCGACCGCGCGGCCGAGCGCCCGCGCGAAGTCCGCGTCCATGTCCCGCTCGGCGATGCCGCGCAGGTCGTACTCGCGGAAGATCGTCGGGTCCATCCTCATCGTCGAAGCCCTCCTCCGCCGCGGCGGGCCCGGGCGGGCCGGGGCGCGCGGCGCTGCCGGCCGGCGAGCTCGATCGCGAGCGCGAGCGCGGATCTCATGCTGCGGGGGTCGGCCGGCTTCCGGCCGGCGATGTCGAACGCCGTGCCGTGGTCGGGCGAGGTCCGCACGAACGGGAGGCCGAGCGTCACGTTCACCGCGCGGTGGACGTCGGCCTGCTTGACCGGGATCAGCCCCTGGTCGTGGTACATCGCGACGACCGCGTCGCAGGACGGGCCCATCGCCGAGAACAGCGCGTCCGCGGGAAACGGGCCGACGGCGTCGATGCCGAGACGGCGCGCGCGCGCGATCGCCGGGGCGATCACGCGCGCCTCCTCGTCGCCGTACACCCCGCCGTCGCCCGCGTGCGGGTTCAGCGCCGCGACCGCGACCCGCGGCCGCGCGATCGCCCACCAGCGCGAGAGGTGCTCGGCCGTCGCCCGGATCGTGTCGAGGATCCCGGCCGTCCGCAACGCGCCCGGCACGTCCCGGAGTGCGAGATGGGTGGTCGCGAGCACGACGCGGAGGCCGTCGAGCGCCATCATGAGGCGGACGCCGCGCGAGCGAGTGAGCGCCGCGAGGATCTCGGTGTGGCCGGTGTCGGCGACGCCCGCGCGGGAGAACCACTCCTTGCTGACCGGCGCCGTGCAGATCGCGTCGACGACGCCCGACCGCGCGAGGTCCACCGCGGTCCGGATCGCGTCGTGCGCCGACCGGGCGGCGGCGAGGTTCGGACGCCCGGGGTGACGGTCGCCGGCGGCGAGGGCGGCGACGCGCGCGGGCGTCACCACGAGGAGGGAATCGCGCTCGCCCCGGGCGTCGAGCGCGCGCGCGGCGTCCCCGGCGGCGACGTCGGCCAGCCGGACGGGCGAACCGGCGCGCCACGCGGCGTCGCGTGCCGCACCCGGGTCGCCCACGAGCACCAGGCGGCGGGCCGGGCGTCCCGACGCGTCGGCCCGGGCCGCGGCGAGCGCGACTTCCGGCCCGACGCCGCACGGGTCGCCGAGCGTGATCGCCACCCGGAGGGGACGGACCGCCATCGAGCCCGCGGCGCCTACTTGACCACGATCTCGTGGGACTTGCGGAGATCGGACTCGACCCATCGGTTGTAGCGATCCTCGAGCGCCTTCGAGTAGAGCTTCTCGCGGATCTGCTCCCGCACCTGCTCGATGTCGGCCGGCTTCGCCGAGATGCGCTCGGTCACCCGGATGACGTGGATCCCGCCCTCGCCCCGGACCGGCGGGCTGACCTCGCCGGGCTTCAGCCCGAAGGCCGCGTCGTCGAGCACCTGCACCATCTGTCCGCGCTTCATCACGCCGAGGTCGCCACCGATCGCGTGGCCGGGGCCGGCGGCGGCGTCCCGGGAGACGGCGTCGAATTTCTCGCCCGCGGCGAGCCGCTCCTGGGAGCGGCGGGCCTCGGCGAGCAGCGACTCCGCCTCGCCGACGCTCATGCCCTCCCGGAACGGGAACAGCAGGTGCTGGACGCGAACCGACTCGGCGGTCGCGAACTCGTCGGGATGCTCGTCGAAGTACTTCTGCACGTCCTCGGGCGTGACCGTGACCGTCGCCTTCACCTTGCGCGCGAGCAGCGCCGAGCGCTGGATCTCGCGCCCGACCTGCTGGCGGTAGCGCTCGCGGGTCAGGCCCTGCTGCTCGAGCGCCTTGTCGAGCTGCTCGTCGTCGAGGTTGTTCCGCTTCTTGATCTGGTCGATGTACTGGTCGATCTCGTCGGCCGAGGGCGCCATGCCGAGGTTCTCGGTCTCCGACTGCACGATCATGTCGTTGATCAGAGAGTCGAGTGCGCGGCGCCGATCGACCTCCCCGAGCTGCGACGGGTCGGCCTGGCCCGAGGCCCGGACGAACGAGTCGAGCTGGTGCGCGGTGATCGGCTGCCCGTCGACGGTGGCAACGACGCGGTTGACCGTGACCGCCTGCGCCGGCCGGACGGCCGCGGGCGCACCGAGCGCGACCGCCGCGAGCGCGACCGCGAGACGGCGGCCGCGCCGGCCCGCAGGTGCCACGAGCGCCCGCTCCGTCGACCTCGCGGTCGACCTGCCCGTCGAGACGCCGTCCGCCATCATGGGGCCACACCCTACCGCTCGACGCCCCCGCGCGCCAAGGCGGGCCGGGGGTCGCCCGCTGTCGCCCGACCCGTCGTTCTGCCAACGATGGGCCATGGCGCTCTCCCGCCCGGCGCGCGCGGCGATCTTCGACATGGACGGCGTCCTGCTGGACACCGAGCGCTTCTACACCGAGGCGACGCAGGA
>JAFMJW010000013.1 GCA_017853315.1 Alphaproteobacteria bacterium | reverse complement strand
GTCGCGAGGTCGGCTCGCTGCGGCACGATCGCCTGCTCGAACACCTTGGCGCCGCGCACCCCGAGCGGGTCGGTGGTCTCGACGCGGGACGTGCCGGGATAGACCTTCCAGTCGGCGTCGCTCGCGAGCGGGACCGGCTCGACCCGGTCGAGGTTGCCCTCGCCGCGCACGGTGACGCGCTGGGTGAGCGGATCGCCCAGCGCCACGGACGCAGGCGTCGCCGTCGCCTCGATCGTGAAGCGCCCGATCGCACCCGAGAAGTTCGCGGGTCGGCCCTCGGCCGGCAACGGGAGCACGCGCAGCACGAGTGGTCGCGCCTTCACGTCGAGCTTGCGCGGCTCGCCGAAGAAGCCGGAGAAGAAGGAGTCGGAGAACGGGGCGTCGTCGGGGCCGCGACGGCGGTCGCGCTCGCGCGGAAGGACCGCGTGGATCACTTCGCTCGCGGCGAGGTCGTGCACGCCGGGGCGGATCGGGCTGATCGCGATCGGGAAGATCACGAGGTGGTAGTTCCGTCCGCCGATCGTCGCCGTGGTCTGGTCCGGCTGCCGGTCGTTCGGTCGCGTCACCGTGAAGGCGTCGCCCACGAGCTGGGGCTGCTCGACGTCCGAGACCCGCACGCCTTCGCGGATCGCGAGCACGAGCGAGCCCGGGACCGACTCGCCGACGAAGAGCTCGCGGTCGGGGATCCGGATCTCGAGCGAGGCGACCGCGGGGGGCTCCTCGCCGGCGGGAACCGTGGCGGAGCCGGGGCCCGGGCCACCTCGGCTTCCCGCGGATGCGGCACCGCCCGCGCCGCCTGCGGCACCCGACGACGGCGGCTGGCCGGCCGCGACGACTCGCAGCGAGAGCGGCTCGGTCGTGAGCGTCGTGCCGCCGGCGTCCACCTGCATCGGCGGGATCACGAAGTCGCCCGGGCGCATCGCGAGCAGCGACCAGGACCAGGCGATCTCGGAACTCATCGAGCCGTTCACGATGTTGAAGCTGGTCTGCTGGCTCCGGGCTCCGGGCTCGAGGCCGTCGATCGGAGGCAGCGACGGGGGCGACGCGGACCGCGTGCCCGTGATGCGAACGACGAGGCGGGCCGTCTCGCCGGCGCGGATCTCGCGCGGCGAGATCTCGGCGCGGACCGAGGCCTCGGCGGCGCGCGCGGGCGCCGGGTACGTCGCGACCACCGCGAGCGTGGAGGCGATCGCGAGCATCGCGGGAGCAAGGCGCGCAGCCCCGCGGCGGAATGCGTGCGCCTTCACCAGTCCCGCACCGTATCGGAGCCCGGCGGGCGCCTGCCATTCGATCCGCCGAAGATCGGCACGCGTCGCTCCTCGCCGCGCAGCGAGTCGAGGAGCGTGCCGGCGTCGCGCGGCCCGAGCTGGCCCGGCGCCGACTCCTCCTCGCCCTCCTGCCCGTCCCCCGCATCCCCGGCGTCCCCGCCCCCGGGGCCTCCCGGGCTCGCCTGGGCGTCGGGCGAAGCCTGCGCGCCCGGGGCGCCGCCCGCCCCGTTCGCGGTCGGCGTCGGCTGACCCCCGGGCTCGCCCGGGCCGGGACTCGGCGTCGCGGGCGCTCCCGGTGAATCCCCGGGCCCCGGTGTCGGTTGGCCCGCCTCCTCGGTGCCGTCCGGCGTCGCGCCCGGCGCCGAGCCGTCGGCCGGGGATGGCGACGGCCGCGGCTCCTCGCCCGAGGTCGGCTGCGGCTCGCCGTCGTTCGGCTGTCCGGAATCGCCCTGCTGCCCGTCCTCGGGCTGCTGGTCCTGCTTCTCGTTCTGCTGGTCGCCGGGATCCTGCTTCTGCTGCTGGTCCTGCTGCTGATTCTCCTGGTCGCTCTGCTTCTGTTGCTGGTCCTTTTTTTCCTCTTCTTCCTGTTGTCTCTGCTCGTCTTCCTGCCGCATCTTCTCGAGAGCTGCGGCGACGACGTCCCGGTTGTGTCGCGCGTCCTGGTCGTCGGGGCGCAGCTTGAGTGCTCCGTCGTAGGCGTCGAGCGCCTGCTGCCAGGACTTGCGCGTCGCCTCGCGATCGCGCTCGAGCGTCTCCTGTCCGAGCCGGAAGTCGGCGTTGCCGAGGTTGTAGAACGCCATCGACTGCTGCTGCGGGTCCTCGTTGCGTAGCGCGCGGGAGAAGGCGGTCGCCGCGGCCTCGAACTTCCCGGCCTTGTAGGCCGACGCGCCGACGTTGAAGTCGAGCCGCGGGTCGCTCGCGTCGCGACCGGCGAGCGCCTGGTACTCCGCGAGCGCGCCCGCGTAGTCTCCGGCCTCGAAGCGCGAGAGCGCGGACCGGGCCGACGCGCGTGCCTCGGCCGCGAGAGCGGGCAGCAGCGCCATGAGCAGCGCCGCCGACCGAGCCGCGCGTCGTGCGGCGTCCGCGGGGCGAGTCGCGGCACGGTCGGCGCCACGGCCGAGGCCGCGACTCGCGGACGTCGGGGCCGCGCTCGCCGAGGCGTCGGTCCCGGCACCGCGGGAGTCCGTCGCGGGTCTGGGCGACCCGGAAGCCCGCCTGCGTTCGCGCAGCAGCCACTCCGCCGCCAGCAGCGCGGTGGCCGCGGCGAGCGGCCAGCGGTAGCGGTCGACCGGCACGCGACGCATGCGAGCCGCGAGTTCCTCCTTCGGGATCGGCTGCAGCGCGCCGCCGATGAGCGTCTTCACGCCCTCGGCGTGCTGGCCGAGCGGGACGTAGAAGCCGCCGGTCTTCTCCGCGATCGCTCGCAGCGTCGCCTCGTCGAGCTTCGACTTCACGAAGTCGCCGTGCTCGTCGCGCACGAAGCCCGTGCCGCCGTCGGCCTGGGGCATCGGCACGAGTTCGCCGGCCGGGCTGCCGACGCCGACCGTGTAGACCTTGACGCCGGCCTTGCCGATCCGCTCGGCCGCGGCGACGGCCCCGCCGCCCAGGTCCTCGCCGTCGCTGAAGACGACCAGCAGCTTCACGTTGCGCCCCTCGGTGCGGAGCGCCTCCTCCGCGACCGTCAGCGCACTCGCGAGGTCGCTGCCGGGCGTCTCGACGATGCCGGGCGTGAGCGCGGCCAGCGATTCGAGGAACGCCGTGCGGTCGAGCGTGAGCGGGCACTGCAGGAAGGCACTGCCGGCGAACGCGATCAGCCCGAGCCGGTCGCCTTCGAGTCCGTCGGCGAGGTCGGTGATCGCGAGCTTCGCCCGCGTCAGGCGGTCGGGCACGACGTCGCGGGCGAGCATGCTCTTCGACACGTCGACCGCGATCAGGACGTCGATCCCGCGCCGCCGAGACTCCTCCCACTCGACGCCGACCAGCGGGCGGGCGAGGGCCGCGAACAGGAGACCGATCGAACCGAGGAGGAGGGCGCGTTTCGCGAGCCGCCGCCCGGGCGAGAGGCTCGCGGTGAGCGCGGGCGCGAGTCGCGCCGAGACGAAACGTGCGAGGGCGTCCTCGCGGCGCGCGTCCCAGCGCCGGAGCCACGCCCAGGCGAGGGCCACGACGGCGGCGCCGAGCGCGAGCCAGAGAGGCTGGGCGAAGCTCACGGGAGACTTCTCCTCGCCCCGCCGGTTCGCCACGTCTCGAGGCCGAGCAGCGCCAGAGCCCCCAGGATCGCCCAGGGGAACAGGTCGCGGTACTCCTCGAAGTGCTTCATCGTCTCTTCCGTCTTCTCGAGACGGTCGATCTCCTCGTAGATCCGCCGCAGCGAGTCGGTGTCGGTCGCCCGGAAGAACTGGGCGCCGGTCGTCTCCGCGACCTTGCGCAGGGTCTCCTCGTCGACGTCCACCGTCGTCATGACGACGCGCTGGCGGCCGAAGCGGTCGGTGACGGGCATCGGCGCCTCGCCGCGGGTGCCGGCCGCGATCGTGTAGACCCGGACGCCGAGGGCGCGCGCCGCGTCGGCCGCCGTGAGCGGCGAGACCTTGCCGGCGTTGTTCACGCCGTCGGTCAGCAGGATGACGACGCGCGACCGGGCGTTGCGGTCGCGCAAGCGGTTCACGCTGGACGCGATGCCCGAGCCGATCGCGGTTCCGTCCTCGACGAGCCCGATCCGGAGTCGCTCGAGCCCGCTCGTGAGCCAGTCGTGGTCGAGGGTGAGCGGCGACACGAGGTAGGGGCGGCCGGCGAAGGCGACCAGGCCGAGACGGTCGTTCGGGCGGTCGGCGACGAACTCCTCGACCACCTTCTTCACCGCGTCGAGCCGGCTCGTCGACTTGCCGTCGGCCTGGAAGTCGAGCGCCGCCATCGAGCCGGAGACGTCGATCGCGAGCACGATGTCGATGCCGCTCGCCTCGACGTCGGCAGTCCCGAGCCCCTGCTGGGGGCGGGCGAGCGCCACGACGAGGAGCCCGAGCGCGCCGAGCCGGAGCGCGGTCGCGAGGCTCCCGCGGTGCGAAGGGGCGATCTCGCGAGCGACCCGGCGCGCGATCTCGACCGACGGGAAGGTGACGGCCGGGGCGGGGCCGCTCCGGCCGCGCAGCCATGCGAGCAGCGGCAGGAGCGCGAGCAGCCAGAGCGCCTGGGGATCGCCGAAGCGCATCAGGGCGCTTCCTCTTCCGCGACCGCCACGGGCCTCCCGCTCTCGACGAAGCGTCGCGCGCTCCCGAGCATCGCCTCCATCTCGTCGGGCCCGAGCGGCAGGCGGGCGAACTTCGCGAGGTCGCAGTGCGACAGGAAGTCCGAGAGGAGGTCCCGGTGCTCGGCGAGTGCGGGAGCGCGCTCCCGCAGGAGGTCGCCGATGAACTCCTCGGTGGTCCGGCGCGCGGCGCGGAGCCCGAAGCGCGCTTCCACGTATTGCCGGACCGCGTCGGACACGGCGCCGCCGAACTCGCGCGCCCGTCCCGGCTCCATGAGCGAACGCGCTCGCTCGAGGCGAGCGAGCGCCACGTCCTCGGCGCTCGGCGTCGCGACGGACGCCGCCGGGCGCCGTCGCCAGCGCACGAAGGCCCAGGCTGCCGCCGCGAGCAGGAGGAGCCCCGCCGCGATCGCGGCGGGCCAGAGCCAGGCGGGGACGATGTCGATCGGGCCCCGGATGTCGCGGATGTCGTCCGGGTTCATCAGCGCTGGCGCGCGGCCCGCTGTCGGAAGAACCGCAGCAGCGCGGGCATGTAGGAGACGGCGGTGTCGAGCTCGAGCGTGTCGAGCCCCGCGCCGCGCAGGCGGTGGAGGAGGGCGGACCGCCGATCGGCCGCAGCGCGCGCCCAGGCCTCTCTCGCCGCGGGATCCGAGGTGTCGACCTCGAGGAGGTCGCCCGTCTCGGCGTCCTCGAGCGCGACGCGGCCCACGTCCGGCAGCTCGCGCTCCCGCGGGTCGGTCACGTGGACCCCGACCAGGTCGTGGCGTCGGGACCCGATCTCGAGCGCACGGCGCAGGTCGGGATCGTCGAGCGGGACCAGGAAGTCCGAGACGAGGAACGCGACGGCGCGTCGATGCAGCACGCGGGCCGCGAACTCGAGCGCGCGTGCGACGTCGGTGCCGCGGCGTCGCGGCCGGAAGTAGAGGATGTCGCGCACCACCCGGAGCACGTGCGCGCGCCCCTTGCCGGGAGGGACGTAGTGCTCGACCTCGTCGGTGAAGACGACGAGCGCCACCTTGTCGTTGTTCCGGATCGCCGAGAACGCGAGCACCGCCGCGACCTCGGCCGCGAGCTCGCGCTTGCTCTGCTCGGTCGAGCCGAAGCCGCCCGAGGCGCTCAGGTCGACCAGGAGTGCGATCGTGAGCTCGCGCTCCTCGCGGAACTTCTTGACGAAGGGGCGCCCGGTCCGCGCGGTCACGTTCCAGTCGATCGAGCGGATCTCGTCGCCGGGCACGTACTCGCGCACCTCCTCGAAGTCCATGCCGCGCCCCTTGAAGACCGAGTGGTATTGGCCGGCGAGCGTCTCCCGCGCGAGCCGCTGCGTGCGGATCTCGATGTGCCGGACCTTCTCGAGGATCTCGCGCGGATCGGCCGGGCCTCCCGGGCCGGCTCCGGCGTCGGGGCGAGCGGCGGGGGGCATCAGGGGACCGGGACGGCGTCGAAGATGCGCGCGACGACGTCCTCGCTGCGCATGTTCTCGGCCTCGGCCTCGTAGGTGACGACGACGCGGTGGCGAAGCACGTCCATGCCGATCGACTTCACGTCCTGCGGGGTGACGTAGCCGCGCCCCTGCAGGAACGCCCAGGCCTTCGCCGCGACCGCGAGCGAGATCGTCGCGCGCGGAGAGGCGCCGTAGCGGATGAACGGACCGAGGTCGAGGCGGTAGGCCGCCGGATCGCGCGTCGCGAGGACGACGTCGACCACGTAGTCGCGGACCTTCTCGTCCACGTAGATCGAGTCGGCGACGCGGCGCGCGCGGAGCACGTCGGCCGGGTCGAGCACCGGCTGCACCTGCGGCGGCGGCGCGGAGGTCGCCATGCGGTCGAGCACCTGCCGCTCCTCGGCCTTCGACGGGTAGTCGACGACGACCTTCAGCATGAAGCGGTCGACCTGCGCCTCGGGCAGGGGATAGGTGCCCTCCTGCTCGATCGGGTTCTGCGTCGCCAGGACGAGGAACGGGTCGGGGAGCGGGAAGGTCTGGTCGCCGATCGTGACCTGGCGCTCCTGCATGCCTTCGAGCAGCGCCGACTGGACCTTCGCCGGCGCGCGGTTGATCTCGTCGGCGAGCACGAGGTTCGCGAAGATCGGGCCCTGCTTGGTGACGAACGAGCCGTCGCGCGGGTTGTAGACGAGCGTGCCGACGATGTCGGCCGGCAGCATGTCGGGCGTGAACTGGAGGCGGCGGAACTGCGCCTTCGCCGCCTGCGCGAGCGTCTTCAGCGTGAGCGTCTTCGCGAGGCCCGGGACGCCTTCCAGCAGCACGTGGCCATTGCCGATCAGCGCCACGAGCAGCCGGTCGACGAGGCCCTTCTGGCCCACGATGACGCGACCGATCTCCCGCTGCAGCGGCTCCACCCAGGCCGAGGCCGCGCGAACCTCGTCGTTGATCTGCTCGATCGTTCGTTCCATGGCGACTTCGAGCGATGCCGACGCTCTCCGAGGTTGTCAAACCCGGGTTTCCGCCCCGGTTCCTTGTGCGGGCGCACCCGCCCGTGTAGCGGTGCGGCATCGGCACTCCCGATCCGGCCCGCGCGACGCGTGCCGTCCGAGGCGCCGGTGAGGTGCGAGCGATGCGAACGGCGGCGGTGACCGGTGCGGCGTCGGGGATCGGCAGGGCGATCCGCGCGAGGCTCGAGTCCGAGGGGTGGCGCGTGATCGGCGTCGACCTGCGCGACGTCGAGGTCGGCTGCGATCTCTCGACCGAGCGGGGGCGGACCGCCGCGGTGGACGGCGTCCGTGGGCTCGCCGGCGGGCGACTCGACGGACTCGTCGCCTGCGCGGGAGTCGGCCCGCAGTTCGAGCCGCGCACGACGATCCCGCGGGTGAACTACTTCGGCGCCGTGGCCTTCCTCGACGGGCTGCGGCCGCTGCTCGCCGCCGGCGTCTCCCCGGCCGCGGTCGCGATCACCTCGAATTCGATCACCGCGGCACCCGGGGCGGACGGCGATCTCTGCCGGGCCTGTCTCGACGGCGACGAGGAGCGGGCTTCGGCCGAGGCCGCGACGCTGCACGGCTCGATCGCCTACGCCGGCTCGAAGCTCGCGCTCGCGCGCTGGACGAGACGCAAGGCGCCCTCGGCCGAGTGGGCGGGGCAGGGGATCCGCCTGAACGCGGTCGCGCCCGGCCCGGTCCTGACCCCGCTTCTCCAGGCCGGACTCGACGACCCGACGTTCGGCCCCGCGATCCGCGCCTTCCCGGTGCCGCTCGGCGGCATGGCCGCGCCCGAGCACGTGGCGCCGGTCGTCTCGTTCCTGCTCGGCGAGGGGGCGCGCTTCGTCTGCGGCTCGGTGCTCTTCGCCGACGGCGGCACCGACGCCATGCTCTTTCCGGATCGCCCCTGAGCGCGCCGCCGCGCCAGCCCCGCGATCCAAGCCCGAGGAGACGACCCATGACGCAATCCCCCGGACGCTACCGCCTGTTCGGCGCCGAGCTCTCGCCCTACTCGATCAAGGTCCGCTCGTACCTGCGCTACAAGGGGCTTCCGCACGACTGGATCCTTCGCGACCAGTCGAACGAGACCGAGTTCCGCGCGCTCGCGAAGCTGCCGCTCGTGCCGCTGCTCGTCACGCCCGACGGCACGGTGCTGCAGGACTCGACCCCGATCCTCGAGCGCCTCGAACAGCTTCACCCCGAGCCCTCGATCCACCCGCCGGGCGAGGTCGCCGGTTTCGTCTCCGCGCTCCTCGAGGAGTACGGCGACGAGTGGGGCAACAAGGGAATGTTCCACTACCGCTGGACCTACGAGCCGGACCAGGCGAGCGCGGCGCGCCGCATCGCGGGCGAGATGATGCCCGGGATCGACGAGGCGACGCTCGCGCAGGCGGTCGAGATGGTGCGCGGCCGGATGGTGCCGCGGCTCTCCTTCGTCGGCTCCTCGGCGGCGACCCGCGACTCGATCGAGGGATCGTTCCTGCGCCAGGTCGACATCCTCGAGAAGCACCTCGAGTCGCGCCCCTACCTCTTCGGCGGTCGCCCGGCGTTCGCGGATTTCGGCGTCTACGCGCAGATCCGGCAGGCCGCGACCGACCCGACCCCGGGCGCGCTGCTGCGCGAGCGAGCGCCGCGCGTCCTCGCCTGGACCGAGCGCATGCTGTCGCCGCGTGCCGAGGGCGAGTTCGAGTCCTGGGAGTCGGTCGCGCCGACCCTCCTCCCGCTCGTGCGCGAGGAGGTCGCGGGGGTGTTCCTGCCCTGGTCGACCGCCAACGCGAAGGCACTGCTCGCGGGCGAGAAGGAGTTCTCGCTCGAGATCGGCGGCCGCCCGTTCCGGCAGGAGGCGCAGAAATACCATGCGCGTTCCCTCGACGTGCTGCGCAAGCGCCTCGCGGCGGTGCCCGAGCGCACGGCGCTCGACCGGGTCCTGGCCGACACCGACTGTCTTCGCTGGCTCCGGGACTGACGCGCTGCGCCTCCGGGCCGGCTCTGGATCCGACCCCGCCCCGGAGGCTATCGAGAGGGCGATGACGTCGGCGGGAGCCCTGTCCGCGCCGGGCGCCCCGATCCCGGAGGGGCGCGCGTGCCGGTGATCGCGTCGCGGCTCGACCGCGCCTCCGGGGACTTCCGCCGCAACCGGGAGGAGATGCTCGCGAAGCTCGCCGAACTCGAGCGCCACCTCGACGTCGCGCGCGCCGGGGGCGGCGAGCGCTACGTGGCCCGGCACCGCGCGCGGGGCAAGCTGCTGCCGCGCGAGCGCGTCGAGCTCCTGCTCGACCGCGACGCGCCGTTCCTCGAACTCTCGCCGCTCGCGGCGCTCGGCAGCGAGTACGTCGTCGGCGCGAGCGTCGTGACCGGCGTCGGCGTCGTCTCGGGCGTCGAGTGCGTCGTGGTCGCGCACGACCCGACGGTGCGCGGCGGCGCGACCAATCCCTTCACGATGAAGAAGGCGCTCCGCGCGATGCAGATCGCGGCGGAGAATCGCCTGCCGTGCATCCAGCTGGTCGAGTCGGGCGGGGCGGACCTGCCGCGGCAGGCCGAGGTCTTCGTGCCGGGCGGCGCGATCTTCCGGGATCTCACGCGGCTCTCGGCCGCGGGCGTGCCGACGATCGCGCTCGTGTTCGGCAACGCGACCGCGGGCGGCGCCTACCTGCCCGGCCTCTGCGACCACGTCGTGATGGTCCGTGGGCAGGCGAAGGTGTTCCTCGGCGGGCCGCCGCTGGTCCGCATGGCGACCGGGGAGATCGCGGAGGAGGAGGAACTCGGCGGCGCCGAGATGCACTCGCGCGTCTCGGGCGTGTCCGACTTCCTCGCCGAGGACGAGCGCGACGCGATCCGTCTCGGGCGCGCGATCGTGCGCCGGCTCGAGTGGCGCAAGTCCGGGCCCGGACCCGCCGGCGGCTTCGAGGAGCCGCTCCACGACGCCGAGGACCTGCTCGGCCTCGCCTCGTCCGACCTGCGCCGGCCGATCGACGTGCGCGAGGTCCTCGCCCGCATCGTCGACGGCTCGTGCCTCGACGAGTTCAAGCCGCTCTACGGTGCGAACCTGCTGACCGGGTGGGCTTCGATCCACGGCTACCCGGTCGGCATCCTCGCGAACGACCTGGGCGTGCTCTTCTCGGAGGAGGCCGAGAAGGCGGCGCAGTTCATCCAGCTCGCGAACCGCTCGGACACCCCTCTCGTGTTCGTCCAGAACACGACCGGCTACATGGTCGGGCGCGCCTACGAGCAGCGCGGAATGATCAAGGACGGCTCGAAGATGATCAACGCCGTCTCGAACAGCACCGTGCCGCATCTCACGCTGCAGATCGGCGCGAGCTACGGCGCCGGCAACTACGGCATGTGCGGCCGCGCCTACGGGCCGCGGTTCCTGTTCGTCTGGCCGAACGGGAAGACCGCCGTCATGGGGCCGCAGCAACTGGCCGGCGTCCTCTCGATCGTCGCGCGGCAGTCCGCCGAGGCGGCCGGCAAGTCCTTCGACGAGGCGCAGGACGCGGCGCTGCGCGCCGTGGTCGAGGAGCAGATCGAGCGCGAGTCGCTCGCCGCCATCAACTCGGGCCTCCTCTACGACGACGGGATCATCGACCCGCGCGACAGCCGCACGGTGCTCGGGCTCGCGCTCTCGGCCTGCCATTCCGCGCCCGTGCGCGGCACCGACGCCTTCGGCGTCTTCCGGATGTGAGGGGCGGCGCGCGCGCCGCGAGGAGAGACCGAGTGCCCAAGTCGTCCAGGACCCCGCCGAGTGCGCCCGCGCCCCGGCCCATCCGCCGGCTGCTGGTCGCGAATCGCGGCGAGATCGCCCGCCGGGTCTTCCGCACCTGCCGCGAGATGGGGATCGAGACGGTCGCGGTCTTCTCGGACCCCGACCGCGACGCGCCGTTCGTGCGCGAGGCCGACGTCGCAGTGCGGCTCGGGGGCGCCTCGCCCGCCGAGTCCTACCTGCGCGGCGACGCGATCGTCGAGGCGGCGCGCCGCACCGGGGCCGACGCGATCCACCCGGGCTACGGCTTCCTCTCCGAGGACGCCGGCTTCGCGCGCAAGTGCGAGGACGCCGGGCTCGTCTTCGTCGGGCCCCCCGCGGACGCGATCGCCGCGATGGGGTCGAAACTCGAGGCGAAGCGGCGGGCGAAGGAAGCCGGCGTCCCGCTGCTCGAGACGATCGCGGTCGAGGGGACGACGCCCGCGCAGCGCGCGGAGGCGGCACGGGAGGCAGGCTTCCCGCTGCTCGTGAAGGCCTCCGCGGGCGGCGGCGGCCGCGGCATGAGGATCGTGCGCGACGCCTCCGATCTCGAGCGCGAGATCGAGGCGGCCGCGCGCGAGGCGAAGGGCGCCTTCGGCGACGGGACGCTCTTCCTCGAGCCCTACCTGGACGACGCGCGACACGTCGAGATCCAGGTCTTCGGCGACCGCCACGGGGACGTCGTCTCGCTCTTCGAACGCGAGTGCTCGATCCAGCGCCGCCACCAGAAGGTCGTCGAGGAGACGCCCTCGGTCGCGGTCGACGACGCGCTCCGCGAGCGCATGGGGGCCGCGGCCGTCTCGCTCGCCCGCGCGATCGGCTACGTCGGCGCCGGAACCGTCGAGTTCCTGCTCGGCGCCGACGGGCGCTTCGCCTTCCTCGAGGTGAACACGAGGCTGCAGGTCGAGCACCCGGTGACCGAGTGCGTGACCGGGCTCGACCTCGTGCGCCTGCAGATCGAGGTCGCCGAGGGGCGCCCGCTGCCCGATGCCGCGAGGCGTCCGCGCCGGGACGGCCACGCGATCGAGGTGCGCCTGTGCGCCGAGGACCCCGAGCAGGGTTTCCTGCCGACGACCGGGACGCTGCGTCGCTTCCGCTTCCCGGCCGGTCCCGGGCTGCGGATCGACGGCGGCGTCGAGGACGGGAGCGTGATCGGCGTCGACTACGACCCGATGGTGGCGAAGCTGATCGTCCACGCGCCCGACCGCGCGACCGCGGTCCGACGGCTCGCCGTCGCGGTCGACGCGATGGAGATCCACGGGTTGCGTACGAACCGCGAGCTGCTCTCGGGCATCCTGCGCCACCCGGAGTTCCTCGCCGGGCGGACCGACACCCATTTCCTCCTGCGCAACGAGCCGGCGGCGATCGTCGCGGCGCTGCGCGCGTCGCGCGCGACGGGTCCGCTCGACGCCGACGCGGCCAACGCGCTCGCGGCGACGCTCGCCGCGCAGGCGGCGCGCCGCGAGGAGGCACCGACGCTGCGGTCGCTTCCCTCGGGCTGGCGCAACGTACCGTCGGCCCTCCAGGAGGCCTCCTGGGAGGCGCGGCTCGGCGGCGGAGCCTCGCGGCGGATCGACGTCGGCTATCGCTTCGGCCGCGACCGCCTCGACGTGCGCGTGGACGGGGAGACGGTGTCGGGAGTGCGGCTCGGTGCCTGCACGGCGCGGGAAGTGGAACTCGAGATCGACGGGGTCGTGCGGCGCCACTCGGTGCATCTCCACGGCCCGCACGCCTGGGTCGACGGACCGGCGGGGGCGAGCGAGCTGGTGGAGATCGACCGCTTCCCGAGTCATGCACAGGCGGTCGCCGCGGGATCGCTGCTCGCCCCGATGCCGGGCAAGATCGTGCGGGTGAACGTCCGCGAGGGGGACGTCGTCGCCGACGGGGACGAGCTCGTCGTGCTCGAGGCGATGAAGATGGAGCACCGCGTGCTCGCCCCGCAGGCGGGGCGCGTGGCCGAGGTCCGGGTCGCGCCGGGCGAGACGGTGGACGCGGGGGCGGTGCTGGTCGTGATCGCCGGCGAACAGGACTCGACGGAAGCCGGCAAGGGCGCCTGAGGGGCGCCCGATCGACCGGGGACGGGGAGAGCATGAGCGGGAACGAGGTGCTGTGGGAGAAGGACGGGCCGGTCGCCTGGATGACGATCAACCGGCCCGAGGCGCGCAACGCGATGAACAAGGCGGTGCGCGAGGGCCTGTGGGAGGGCTTCCGGCGTTTCGCGGCCGACGAAGGAGCCGCGGTGCTGGTCCTGACCGGGGCGGGTGACGAGGTGTTCAGCGCCGGCGGCGACCTGAAGGAGATGGCCGAGCTCAAGCTCGAGATTCCGCCGCCGGACTACGCGCCCTACCTCGGGCGCAACATCGAGATGCCGAAGCCGGTCATCGCGGCGGTGAACGGGCTCGCGTGGGCGGGGGGCTTCCTGCTCGCGCAGATGTGCGACCTGTGCATCGCGGCCGACCACGCGAGCTTCGGCATCACCGAGGCCCGCTGGGGGCGCGGCGCGCCCTGGGCCGCGCCGCTTCCCTGGCTCGTCCCGCCGCGCGTGGCGCTCGAGCTGCTCATGACCGCCGACCCGATCGACGCGCGCCGCGCCTACGAGGTCGGGCTGGTGAACCGGGTCGTGCCGAAGGCGGATCTCCGAGCGGCGGCGCAGGCGACGGCGCTCCGCATCGCCGAGAACGCGCCGCTCTCGGTGCGCGCGGGCAAGGCGCTCGTCTACGCCGCGGCCGAGCTCGGGTGGCACGAGGCGCTCGACGAGGGGGATCGCCTGTTCGAGCCGGTCTACCGGAGCCAGGACGCGCAGGAGGGCCCGCGGGCGTTCCGAGAGAAGCGCAAGCCCGCGTGGAGGGGCAAGTGAGCCGCAGGCCGCTTCGCATCGCGAACTGCTCGGCGTTCCTCGGCGACCGCCTGCAGGCCGCGCGCGAGATGCTCGAAGGCGGACCGATCGACTTCCTGACCGGCGACTACCTGGCCGAGCTCACGATGCTGATTCTCTGGAAGGCGCGCGCGAAGGACGCCTCCCTGGGCTACGCGACGACCTTCCTGCGCCAGATGGAGGACTGCCTCGGGCTCGCCCGGGAGCGCGGCGTCCGGATCGTCGCGAACGCCGGCGGACTGAACCCGGCGGGGCTCGCCGAGCGGCTGCGGGAGATCGCGGAGCGGCTCGGGATCAAGGTCCGGGTGGCGCACGTCGAGGGCGACGACCTGATGCCGCGGCTGCGCGCCCTGCAGGAGCAGGGAGAAGCGCTCGCCCACCTGGACACCGGGCGCCCGCTCGCCGGATCGGGCGTCGCCCCGGTGTCCGCGAACGCCTACCTCGGGGCGTGGGGAATCGTCGCCGCGCTGGACGACGGCGCCGACGTCGTCGTCTGCCCGCGCGTGACCGACGCCTCGCTCGTCGTCGGGCCGGCCGCGTGGCACTTCGGCTGGAAGCGAGACGACTGGGACCGGCTCGCCGGGGCGGTGGTCGCGGGGCACGTGATCGAGTGCGGGCCGCAGGCGACCGGCGGCAACTACTCGTTCTTCCGGGAGGTCCCGGGCCTCGAGCACCCGGGCTTCCCGATCGCCGAGGTCCACGAGGACGGGTCGAGCGTGATCACGAAGCACCCGGGCACCGGCGGACTCGTCTCCGTGGGCACCGTGACCGCGCAGCTCCTCTACGAGATCGACGGGGCCGACTACCCGAATCCCGACGTGGTCGCGCGCTTCGACACGATCCGGCTGTCGCAGGAGGCGCCCGACCGCGTGCTCGTCTCGGGCGTGCGCGGCGAGCCGGCGCCCGCCCGCACGAAGGTCTGCATCAACTACGTCGGCGGTTACCGCAACGGGGCGACCTTCGTGCTGACCGGGCTCGACGTCGAGGAGAAGGCGGCTCTCGTGCGGCGGACGCTGTTCGGGGCGACCGGAGGGGAGAGTGCGTTCGACTCGGCCGACGTGCGCCTCGTGCGACTCGACAAGCCCGACGCGCCGACCAACGAGGAGGCGACGGCCCTGCTGCGCGTGACGGTGAAGGACCGCGAGGCGCACAAGGTCGGACGTGCGTTCACGAACGCCGCGATCGAGATGGCGGTCGCGAACTACCCGGGCTTCTTCTGTACCTCGCCGCCGACGCCGGAGACGCCGTTCGGCGTCTACTGGCCGACGCTCGTCCCGGTCGACGCGATCCGGGAGGAGGTCGTGCTCGACGACGGCAGGCACCTGCAGGTCCAGCCGACCGCCCTCGCGCGCGGCCTGCGCGCCGCCGGGCCGATTCCCGCGCCGGCGGACGCGCCCGCCGGCGCCGCGGCGTCCGGGCCGACCCGGCGCGTGCCGCTCGGCACGCTCTTCGGCGCCCGATCGGGGGACAAGGGCGGCAACGCCAACGTCGGGGTGTGGGCGCGCCGGGAGTCCGACTGGGCATGGCTGCGCGCGAACCTGACGGTCGAGCGCCTGCGCGAGCTCGTCCCGGAGGCCGCGAGCCTCACGGTCCGGCGCTGCGAACTGCCGAACCTGCTCGCGGTGAACTTCGTCCTGGTCGGCCTGCTCGGCGAGGGCGTCGCGGGCTCGACCCGGTTCGACCCGCAGGCGAAGGGGCTCGGCGAGTACCTGCGTTCGCGCCTGGTCGACCTGCCGATCGCGCTGCTCGACGCCTGAGGCGCCGGGTTCAGCCGACCATCGAGGCGGGCTGGCCGGTCGATTCCAGCACCCGCTGCCAGTCCTCGCCCAGCGGGTCGACCTGGCGGCGCTTTCCGATCGCGAGCCCGATCGGGACGTGGACGAAGCGGGTGTTCCACGACCCGACGATCATCCTCGTGCGACCGGAGAGCGCAGCGTGGACCGCGTGGTGGCCGAGTGCCAGGCAGTACTCGGCGTCGATCGCGCCGGCGGGTTGGCTGCGGATCGTGTAGCTCGGGTCGAAGTAGCGGATCGTCGCCTCGAGGCCGCGGCCGGCGAAGTGGGCCGCGATCTTCTCGCGCAGGAAGAGCCCGACGTCCTTCAGCTTCAGGTTGCCCGAGGCGTCGCGCTGCTCGGGGCCCGATCCGGCGACGAGGTCCTGGCCCGCGCCCTCGGCCACCACCACCACCGCGTGGCGCTTCTCCGCGAGGCGTCGCTCGAGCTCGGCGAGGAAACCCTTGCGGCCGCCGAGCGAGAAGGGGACCTCGGGGACGAGGCAGAAGTTGACGTCGCTGCTCGCGAGCGCCGCGTGCGCGGCGATGAATCCCGAGTGGCGCCCCATGAGCTTCACGAGCCCGATGCCGTTCCACGCGGCCCGGGCCTCGACGTGCGCCGTCGAGATCACGTCGCGCGCCGCCTCGACGGCGGTCGCGAAGCCGAAGCTCCGCGTCGTCCACTGCAGGTCGTTGTCGATGGTCTTGGGGATCCCGATCACGGAGATGGGCAGTCTCCGGCGCTCGACCTCCGCCGCGATCTCGTCCGCGCCGTGCAGCCCGCCGTCGCCGCCGAGCACGAAGAGCGCGCCGAGGCCGCGCTCGACGAGCGTGTCCACCATCCCGCCGACGTCCTGCGGGCCGCGCGACGAGCCGAGCATCGTGCCGCCCTGCTCGTGGAGGTTCTCGACCAGCGACGGGGTCAGAGCGATCGGCTGGTGGATCGAGCCGCGTGCGAGCCCGGCGTAGCCGTAGCGGAAGCCGAGGATCCGACGGACGCCGTAGGCGTAGTGGAGCTCGAGAACGATCGCCCGGACGACGTTGTTCAGGCCGGGACAGAGGCCCCCGCAGGTGAGAATCCCGCAGGAGAGGTCCACGGGATCGAAGAAGACCCGGTCGCGCGGGCCTGCGGCCTCGAACGACGGTGGCATCTCGCCGGCTTCCACGTACCGCCGGATGCCTCCGACGGTCGTGTCGAGCAGGACGCGGTCCCCCGCGTCGACCCGCCGCTCGACGCGGGCCGGCACCGGGCAGGGGTGGGTCGCCTCGCCGAGGCGGGGGATCTCGAGGTCCTTCGCGGCCGGTCGCGAGGAGTCGTCGTGCGTCTGGACCGAGGTCATGGGAGTGCGCCGGCCGCGGCCGCCGAAGGTACTCGATCGCGCGGGCCGAGACCAGCGACCGGGGCGCCCGGGGCGGCCCGTGTTGAACTGCCAGCGACCGGCCTCTATCGTCGCCGTTCGATTCACGACGCGGCGGGCGGCTCTCGCCCGCCCCGACCGGCCCGGCAGGCGGCCACGACGGAGACAGAGCATGGCGATCCGCATCGGCATCAACGGTTTCGGCCGCATCGGCCGCCTCTTCTACCGCGCCGCCTCCGAGCGGGGCTTCGAGATCGTCGCGGTGAACGACCTCGTGCCGTCGGACAACCTGGCCTATCTCCTGAAGTACGACACGATGCACCGCCGCTTCACCCTCGGCGGGAAACCGGCGGAGGTCGCCCACTCCGACGACGGCTTCTCGGTGAACGGGAAGAAGACGCTCACGCTCTCGGAGCGCGACCCGGCGGCGCTGCCATGGAAGAAGCTCGGCGTGCAGTACGTGCTCGAGTCGACCGGGCTCTTCACCGAGTTCGAGAAGGCGAAGCTCCACCTCGACGCCGGCGCGCGCCGCGTCGTGATCTCGGCCCCGACCAAGAGCGGCGAGGACCAGGTCCGCACCTTCTGCCTCGGCGTGAACAGCGACAAGTACGACCCGGCGAAGGACGTCGTCATCTCGAACGCGAGTTGCACGACGAACTGCCTCGCTCCCGTCGCGAAGGTCCTGAACGACTCCTTCGGCATCGACGAGGGGCTCATGACCACCGTCCACGCGGCGACCGCGACCCAGCCGACGCAGGACGGGCCGAGCCGCAAGGACTGGCGCGGCGGCCGCAACGCCTACCAGAACATCATCCCGGCGGCGACGGGCGCGGCGAAGGCGGTCACGCTCTGCATCCCCGCGCTGAAGGGCAAGTTGACCGGCATGGCGTTTCGCGTGCCGACCGCCGACGTCTCGGTCGTCGACCTGACCTTCCGCACCTCCAAGCCGACGAGCCTCGCCAGGATCAACGAGGCGATGAAGGCGGCAGCGGCCGGGCCGCTGAAGGGCGTGCTCGCCTACACCGACGAGGAGGTCGTCTCGAGCGACTTCCTCGGCGACCGCCACAGCAGCATCTTCGACGCGGCGGCGGGCATCGAGCTGAACGACCGCTTCTTCAAGGTCGTGAGCTGGTACGACAACGAGTGCGGCTACGCGAACCGCTGCGTCGACATGATCGAGATGATGGCGAAGCGGGACGCCTAGTCCCCGGCCGCGGCGGCGGCGCGCGCTTCGCGCGCCGCCGGCCAACGGTCGTACATCGTCGCCGCCTCGGCCAGCCGGGCGGCGTGGGCGTCGTCCGCGGCGCCCGGTGCCATGCGCCAGGTCCAGTTGCCCGCCGGCCGCGCGGGGACGTTCATGCGGGCCTCGCTGCCGAGCCCCAGAACGTCCTGCATCGGCACGATCGCGACGTCGGCGACCGAGCCCATCGCGGCGCGCACGAGGTCCCAGGCGATGTCCTCCCCGCTGCGCGCGAGGTAGCGCTGCGCGAACGAGCGTTCCGCGGGCGCGAGCGAGGCGAACCAGCCGCGGGTCGTGTCGTTGTCGTGGGTGCCGGTGTAGACGACGAAGCGGCGCTCGTGGGCATGCGGCAGGAACGGGTTCGCCGGGTCGCCCGAGAACGCGAACTGCAGGACCTTCATGCCGGCCTGCGCGTGGAGGTCGCGCAGCGCCTCGACCTCCGGCGTGATCGCGCCCAGGTCCTCGGCGACGATCGGGAGCGGACGGCCGATCGCGCGGCCGAGCGCCTCGAAGAGCGCGTCGCCGGGCCCGGCCCGCCATTCGCCGCGCAGCGCGTCGCGGTCGCCGGCGGGCACGTGCCATGCCCGCGAGAAGCCGATGAAGTGATCGATGCGGACCACGTCGACGAGTTCGAGCATCGCGCGCAGGCGTGCGATCCACCAGGCGTAGCCGTCGCGCGCCATCACGTCCCAGTCGTAGAGCGGGTTGCCCCAGAGCTGGCCGGTCGGGCTGAAGTAGTCGGGCGGCACGCCCGCGACGAAGGTCGGCCGACCGCTTCCGTCGAACAGGAACTGCCCGGGCCGGCTCCAGGCGTCGCAGCTGTCGTCGGCGACGAAGATCGGGACGTCCCCGAACAAGCGGACGCCGGCATCGGCGGCGTGTCGACGCAGCCGTCCCCACTGGCGAAAGAAGAGGAACTGGAGGAAGCGCGCCCGGTCGAGCGCGGGAGCGAGGCGGGTGCGCGCCTCGGCGATCGCGGACCTCTCCCGCGTGCGCAGCGGGTCCGGCCACTCCCGCCACGAACGGGACCCGTGGGCCTCGCGGAGCGCGGCGAACGAGGCCCAGTCCTCGAGCCAGTCCGCGTGGCGCGCGACGAACCCCTCGTATTCCGCGACGAGCGGAGCCGGGCGGCGTTCGAAGAAGCGGGACGCGGCCCGATCGAGCAGAGGGACCTTCCAGCGGGCGACCGACTCGAAGTCCACCCGGTCGTCCCGGAGCCCGGGACCCGGGACGAGGTCTCCGCGGTCGAGCAGCCCGTCGTCGGCGAGGTCGGCCGGGTCGACCAGCAGCGGGTTGCCGGCGAAGGCGGACAGCCCCTGGTAGGGCGAGTCGCCGAAGCCCGTCGGCCCGAGCGGCAGGAACTGCCAGAGCGACTGCCGAGCCCGCGCGAGGAAGCCGACGAAGTCGCGCGCCTCGCGGCCGAGGCCGCCGATCCCGAACGGACCCGGGAGCGAGGTGGGGTGCAGCAGGATGCCGCTCGATCGGCCAGGAAGCATCGTCGGGTCCACCGCACCGGCGGCTCCGGGCGCGACGCCCGGGCCGCGGCTCGTCCGCCGCGCACGGCCTATAGCAGCGTGGGGCCGAGAACCGCGAGCGCGGGCCCGGGGGCCGCCCGCCGGGTCCGCCAGCGGGGCGTCGGCTTGACCGCGTCGTGTCCGAGGGGCAACCTCCGCCAAGCCTCCCCCCGAATCCCGGGGCCGCGAGGCGTCGTGCCAACCAAGGAGGATTGGATGTTTCTGCGAATCGCCGCCGTCGCTGGTCTGCTCGCCCTTGCCGGGACGGCCCATGCCGACGACAACGAGACCCTCATCAAGTACTACCGCAAGAAGAACAATCTTCCGCCGGCGGCGACCATCACCGTGTCCGACGTGAAGGACTCGCCGATCAAGGGCGTGAAGCAGGGCACGCTCAACGTGGGCGGCCAGAAGGTCGGCTTCGTGGCCTCGCCCGACCTTCGCTACGTCGTCTTCGGCGAGCTCGACGACGTCACCGTCGATCCCTCGAAGGCCGTGATGGCCAAGATCTCCCTCGCGGGCGAGCCGTTCAAGGGCGGCAAGGACGCGAAGGTGACGATCGTCGAGTACTCGGACTTCCAGTGCCCGTTCTGCACCAAGGGCTACAACACGGTCGAGAACGAAGTCCTGAAGACCTACGGCGACAAGGTCAAGTTCTACTACAAGCACTACCCGCTGCCGTTCCACCCGTGGGCGGAGCCGGCCGCGATCGCCTACGAGTGCCTGAAGGAGCAGAACCCCGACGCCGCCTGGGCCGCGTACAAGGGCTACTTCGAGAACCAGAAGGACGTGACGCCCGAGAACTTCAAGGAGAAGGCGCTCGAGTACGCCGGCGACAAGAAGGTCGACAAGGCGAAGTTCGACGACTGCGTCACGAACAAGAAGACCAAGGCCAAGATCGACAAGGACAAGGCCGAGGCCGCCTCGCTCGGCGTCTCCGGCACGCCCTCCTTCGTCATCAACGGCCGCCAGCTGAAGGGCGCCCAGCCGCCGGATCGCTTCAAGGCGGTCATCGACGACGAGCTGAGCTCGGCCAAGTAGGACCGGCATCCGACGGGCACGCGCGGCGGTTGCGGGGGATCGTCTCCCCCGTGGTCGCCGCGCGTCTCGTCTCCGGGCGGAGACAGGCGTCATGTCCGACCGCGACCTGGTCCTCGCCGCGAACGCGGCGTTCTACCGGGCCTTCTGCGACCGCGACCCGGTCGCGATGGAGGGCGTCTGGTCGAGGACCGACGAGGTGCTCTGCGTCCATCCGGGCTGGCGCGCGCTCTACGGGCGCGACGAGGTGCTGGCGAGCTGGTTCGCGATCCTCGCGAATCCCGACGCCCCGCGGATCGACTGCAGGGACGAGGAAGTCCGTGTCCACGGCGACCTCGCGTTCGTCCTGTGCATCGAGGACCTGCCGGGCGGGGAGATGTCGGCGACCAACGTGTTCGCCCGCGAGGAGGGAGCCTGGCGGCTCGTGCACCACCACGCGGGACCGATCGCCCCCGAGGACGACGAACCGGAGGAGCCGCCTCCCGGCTTCCTGAACTGAGCTCGCGCGCCGGCTCCTGCGCCGCCGGCGCCCCCGTCGCGACCGAGCCGGGGCGGGTCCGCTCCGCCGACGGATTCGACAGTACGACGGGGCGGCGATAGGCGGAAGGCGTGGACCCGATCGTGCGTCTCGGCCGCGGCCCGCTCGTGGTCGTGGCACCGCACGGGGGCACGAGCGACCGCGACCTGCTCGAGCCGCCGGCTCGCCCGGTGCGATCCAACGACCTGTGCACCGCGGAGCTGGCGCGGCACCTCGCCGAGCGGGTCGACGGATCGCTGCTCGCGAACGACGCGCTCGATCGCAACCACGTCGACCTGAACCGCATCGACGAGGTCTCGTCCCGCGCGCCGTGGCTCTTCGAGCGGCTCGCCGGGATGGTCGACCGCGCGATCGCCGCGCACGGCCGCGCCGAGGTCGTCTTCGTGCACGGCTGGCACGTGGTGCAGCCGCGCTGCGACGTCGGCGTCGGGGCGCGCTTCGAGGGACCCGCGGACGCCCCGCTGGAACGGCTGACCGTCGGTCCGGACTACCTCGCGCACCGGATCGAGGCGTTGCGCGCCGCGTGCCGACGCATCGGCGTCGACGCGGCGTTCGGCGATCGTTGGCCCGGCGCGCACTCGAACAACGTGCTGCAGGTGTTCCGCCGCCACTCCGAGAGGGCCTTCGACGGCGCGGCGGCGAGGCTCGCCGCCGCCGCGCGGAGCGGTGCGGTCGAGGCCGTGCAACTCGAGTTGGGGGCAGCGCTTCGCTGGCCGGGGCCGCTGCGCGACGCCTTCGTCGAGGCGTTCGCCGAGAGCCTCGCGTCGCACGACGCGGCGCCGGGCGACCGGTCCGTGCATGGGGGCGAGGAGCGCGTTCTCCCCGACGCCCCGTCCGAACATCGCCCGTTCGGCCTGCGCTTGTTCGACCCGGCGGCCGGGCCCTCGGGGCTCGGGCTCGTCGCGGGTGTCGGGCCGATGCCGGGAGGCCGCCGCGGCGGGCGACTCCTGCTGTTCCCGGGCTCGCAGCGCCTCGTGCTGTTCACCGGCGAGCAGCGAGGTGGCGCGACCGGAAGCGTGGGCGCGCTCCGCTTCGAGCGAGAGCAAGGCGGGCTTCGGCTCCGCTTCGAGGGCCCCGCGCTCGCTGCACCCGACGGCCGCGAGCACTTCCGGAGCGAGCGGGCGCAGCTCCGGGCGAGCGTCGTGCCGGTTTCCATCGACGTTCGACTGCACGCCGACGAGGGCGGATTCGGAATGGTTTCGGGTCGGGTCGAGATCGACGGCGATCGGCGCACGGTGGAAGCCGCGGGCTTCGAAGGCGTGCCGTGGGGCGCCTCGTCGGGCGAGGCCCACCGGGTGGAGACGCGGGTCGCCGCCGCCCCCGACGGGCGCCGCGGACTCTCGTTCCGGGTCCGCGGCGGCGAACTCGCCGGACTTCGCCACGGGGCCCCCGGGTCGGCTCCGGAGGAGATCCGGGGGACCGCGCTCTGGCCGGGGCCCCGCCCGGGTGCCTTCGTCGCCGAGATCGAGGGCGGCTCGCTGCGCTGCGAGCCGCGCTGCCACCTGTCGTGGCTCCGCAGCGGGTCCGAGGGCCGCCATGCCCTCGTCACGGTCGGCGTGCTCGCCTGCGGCATCGACCGCGAGTCCACCGGCGGCGGGATCTTCGAGCACGTCGAGCCCCGCTCCGCGACGGATCGGGGTCCGGATCGGGAAAATACCGGCTTGCCGGCGGAAGTGAAGGTTCCATGATGGCGGGGCGTCCATCGGAGAGGGGGAGGGGTGTCCCCTCCGGTCGTCGGCCGGAACCGGATCGGGCGGAAGGCGGGGTCATGCGACAGGCGAGCCGGATCGAGTCCACGAAGCCCTCGGGGGCAGGCAGGTTCGGCTCGCTCGCGTGCGCCGTCTCGCTCCTGCTGGCCGCGTGGTCGTCCGCTCCGGCGGCGGACGTCGCCTCGGTCGTCGGTCGCGGCCTGCGGGCGAAGGCGGCGCGGGAGGGCACCGTCCGGGTGCTCGTGCAGGTGAGGCCGGGGGCGTCGCCCGCGCGCGGACCGATCGACGACGCGCCGGGTACGGCAGCGCTGGGCGAAGTCCGGCGCGATCTCGCGGGCCGCCCGTGGACGCTCGCGCGCGAGTACCGCTCGGTGCCGGTCGTCGCCCTCGAGGCCTCGCCCGAGGCGCTCGACGCGCTTGCGGCCTCGGGTGCGGTGGAGCGGGTCGTCGAGGATCGCCTCGAGAAGCCGATGCTCGCCGAGAGCTCGCCCATGGTGCAGGCCGACCGGATGTGGGACGCGGGCGAGGAGGGCTCGGGCTGGACGATCGCCGTTCTCGACACCGGCGTGGACTCGAGTCACCCGTTTCTCGTCGGCAAGGTCGTCGACGAGGTCTGCTTCTCGGCCAACGGCAGCTGCCCCAACGGGCAGCGCGAACAGGCCGGGCCCGGAGCCGCGGCACCCTGCGCCTGGGCGCCGGGCGCCTGCGGCCACGGCACGCACGTCGCCGGGATCGCGGCCGGCCGCGGCACGGACTTCTCCGGCGTCGCGAGGGGGGCCTCGATCCTCGCGATCCAGGTGTTCTCGCGTTTCACCGGCAAGGCCGTCTGCGGCGACGGCGAGGATCCCTGCGCCCGGAGCTACAACTCGGACACGCTCGCCGCCCTCGACTACGTCTACTCGAAGCGCGGGCAGCTGCGCATCGCGGCGGCGAACATGAGCCTCGGCGGAGATCTCTATTCGACCCAGCAGCGCTGCGACGCGGACGACCCCGCGCGCGCGGCGATCGTGCAGCAGCTGCTCTCGGTCGGCATCGCGACCGTCGCGGCGGCGGGCAACGAGGGCAAGGCGAACCAGGTCTCGGCGCCGGGATGCCTCTCCGGCGTGGTCAGCGTGGGGGCGGTCACCAAGCAGGACGCGATCGCGTCGTTCTCGGACTCGGCCTCCTTCCTCTCGCTGCTCGCGCCCGGCTACCAGATCGAGTCCTCGATCCCGCCCGCGCGCTTCGCGCTGATCTCCGGAACCTCGCAGGCGACGCCGCACGCGGCCGGGGCCTTCGCGCTGCTCTACGAACGCATGGGAGCGGCCGACGTGGGGCGGGCGCTCGACGCTCTGCGCGCGACCGGACTGCCGCTGCTCGATTCCCGCAACGGGTTCACGTTCCCGCGGATCCTCGTGAAGGATGCGGCCGACGCGCTGGGGGGGCCGACCGAGCCGGGCTCGGGGCTCCAGATCACGCCCGACGGAAAGCACACGCTCATCAGCAAGGACGTGGGCGGCGAGCGCTGGGCGCTCTCGACCACCGGCGACGTCGAGACGGTGACCGGCAACGTCTTCCAGCCCGCGGGCGGCGCCCCGGTCTTCGTCTGGTGCGATCGGATCGCCCGTGACGGAAACCCCGACCCGCAGGCGGAGATCCTCACCTTCGCCTGCCAGGCCGCCGGGAACTGCACGTCGTCCGACTGCCCGACGGGCCAGTGGAGCCCGGCCGGCGAGGTCGAGCTTCCCGGCTCCTTCTTCCTGCCGCGGTCTTCCGCCTCCTCGGCCGCCACGACCGCCTCGGCTCCCGCGGCCGTCGAGTCGCCGGCCGCGGACCCGCCGAGCGCGCTGCAGTTCACGCCCGACCTCGCGGCGACGCTCGTCAGCAAGACGGTGAACGGCCAGCGCTGGTCGATCGCCCGCAACGAGGACGACCAGACGGTGACCGGGAACGTCTACTCGCCCGGCGGGGGCGACCCGCAGTTCGTCCACTGCACCTTCCAGGGCTCGAGCGACTCCGTGCCCGCGATGCTGAACTACTCGTGCTCGGTCGCGGACCGTTGCGGTCGCGGCACCTGCGCGCTCTCGGACTGGGTCTTCTACTCCGACGTGAGCCTGCCCGAGACCTTCTTCGAACCCCGCTGAACGGGATCAGGCGACGGCGCGGCAGAACTCGTCGACGCCTTGCTCCCAGGGGGGCAGGGTGATCGTCGGGTCCTGGATCGAGACCAGGGCCGAGCAGGCCGGTCGCGGCGCCGGGCGCGGGAACTCGTCGGTCGTCACCGCGGTCACCTCGGAGGCGAGGCCCATGCGCTCGAACAGCCTTCGGGTGAGTCCGCACCAGCTCGTCTGCCCGGTGCCGGCCATGTGCCAGGTGCCGAATGCGCCCGTCGCGACGAGGCGTGCGATCGCCTCGGCGAGGTGTGGTGCATAGGTCGGCGAACCGACCTGGTCGTCCACCACCCGGACCGGCCCGCGCCGGCCCAGCGAGATCATGGTCGAGGGGAAGTTCGGACGGCCCGCGGCATAGAGCCAGGCCGTGCGCACGACGAAGTGGCGCGGGTTCAGTTCGCGCACCGCGCGCTCGCCGGCGAGCTTGCTCTGCCCGTAGACCGAGAGAGGGCAGGGCGCATCGTACTCGTGGTAGGGCCGCCCGGCACGTCCGTCGAAGACGTAGTCGGTCGAGACGTGCAGCAGCGGGATGCCCGCCTCGGCGGTCGCGATGGCCAGGTTGCGCGGGCCGAGCGCGTTGCCGCGGAAGGCCCCCTCGCGATCGGTCTCGGCGTCGTCCACGCGGTTCCAGGCGGCCGCGTTGACGACCAGCTGGGGCCGCGCCGAGCGCACGGCGCCGCGCACGCTGGCGAGATCCGCGACGTCGAGCCGGTCGCGGCCGATCGCCTCGACCCGGTGGCCCGAGAGCGCTTCCGGCAGGAGCGACCCGAGCTGCCCGGCCGCCCCCGCGACGAGGATCTTCATCGGTCGGGAGCGCTCCAGGCCGGGAGGCGGTCCATCCAGGCCGAGAGCGGCAGCGCCGAGCGGTCCTTGTCGGAGAGGATCGGGTCCTCGACCGGCCAGCGGATGCCGATCTCCGGGTCGTTCCAGAGCAGCCGGAGCTCGTCGGCCGGGTCGTAGAGGTCGCTGCACTTGTACTCGACCTCGGCGGTCTCGCTGGTGACGCAGAGGCCGTGCGCGAATCCCACCGGCACGTAGACCTGGCGGAAGTTGTCCGAGGAGATCTCGACCGCGATCCACCGCTTGAAGGTCGGCGAACCGCGCCGGACGTCGACGACGACGTCGACGATCGCGCCCTGGATCACGCGGACGAGCTTCGCCTGCGGACGGGAGAGCTGGGCGTGCAGGCCGCGCAGCGTGCCGCGCACCGAGCGCGAGTGGTTGTCCTGCACGAAGGTCGCGTCCACGCCGCCGTCGGCCCAGCGGTCGGCGCGGTAGGTCTCGACGAAGAAGCCGCGCGGGTCGCGGTGGACGTCGGGCTCGACCACGATCACGCCGGCGAGCTCGGTGGGAACGAACTTCATCGCGCCGGCTCCTCCTGGTCGAGCAGGCTGCGCAGGTACTCGCCGTAGGGGCTCTTGCCCATCGAGCGGCCGAGGCGCTCGAGCGCGGCCGCGTCGATCCAGCCCTTGTGGAAGGCGATCTCCTCGATGCACGCGACCTTGAGCCCCTGGCGCTCCTCGATCGCCTGGATGAAGTTCGACGCCTGGAGCAGGGCCTCGTGGGTGCCGGTGTCGAGCCAGGCGGTGCCACGGCCGAGCCGCTGCACGTGGAGCTCGCCGGCGCGCAGGTAGTCGAGGTTCACGTCGGTGATCTCGAGCTCGCCACGGGCCGAGGGCCGGAGCGCCGCCGCGACGTCGAGCACGCGGTTGTCGTAGAAGTAGAGCCCGGTCACCGCGAACGACGAGCGGGGCTTCGAAGGCTTCTCCTCGAGGCCGATCGCGCGCCCCTCGGCGTCGAACTCGACGACGCCGTACCGCTCGGGATCGCGGACCCGGTAGCCGAAGACGGTCGCGCCGCGCTCGCGGGCGGCGGCGGTGCGCAATTCTTCGGCGAAGCCGTGTCCGTAGAAGATGTTGTCGCCGAGCGCGAGCACGACGCGGTCGCGGCCGACGAACTCCCGTCCGATCAGGAAGGCTTGCGCGATCCCGCCGGGCTCCGGCTGGGCCGCCCACGAGATGCGCATCCCGATTTCGCTGCCGTCGCCGAGCAGTCGGCGGAAGGCCTCCTGCTCGTGCGGGGTCGTGATGACCAGCACGTCGCGCACGTCGGCGAGCATGATCGTCGACAGCGGGTAGTAGATCATCGGCTTGTCGTGGATCGGCAGGAGCTGCTTGCTCGTCGCACGGGTCACCGGGTGCAGGCGCGTGCCCGCGCCGCCGGCGAGCAGGATTCCCTTGGTCACGAGGCACCCCCGCCGCTGCGAAGCCCGAGCCGCTCGCGCCCGTACTCCCCGCCGGCCTGCACCTCGCGGCACCAGTCGCGGTGGTCGAGGTACCAGCGCACGGTGCGGCGCAGGCCTGAGGTGAAGTCGTGGGCCGGGTGGAAGTCGAGCTCCCGGCGGATCTTCGTGTCGTCGATCGCGTAGCGGCGATCGTGGCCGGGTCGATCGGCGACGAAGGTCTTGAGCCCGAGGTAGGAATCGAGGCCGCGCCGGCGCATCGCCTCGTTCGATGCAGCGGGGGCCGCCTCCTCGAGCAGCGCGCACAGGGTGTCCACGATCTCGAGGTTCGTGCGCTCGCTGCGCCCGCCGATGTTGTACTTCTCGCCGGGCCGCCCGCGCTCCAGCACCGCGAGGATGCCCGCGCAGTGGTCCTCGACGTAGAGCCAGTCGCGCACGTTGCCGCCGTCTCCGTAGATCGGCAGGTCGCGGGCCTCGAGGCCGTTCATCAGCATGAGCGGGATCAGCTTCTCGGGGAACTGGTGCGGCCCGTAGTTGTTCGAGCAGTTCGTGACGAGCGTCGGCAGCCCGTAGGTGTGGTGCCAGGCGCGCACCAGGTGGTCGGCTGCGGCCTTGCTGGCGGAGTAGGGCGAGTTCGGCGCATAGGGCGTCTCCTCGCTGAAGGCGCCCTCGTTGCCGAGGCTGCCGTAGACCTCGTCGGTCGAGACGTGCAGGAAGCGGAACGCTTCCCGCGCCCCCGGGTCGAGCCCGGCGAGGTGCGCCCGGGCACGGTGGAGGAGTTCGAAGGTGCCGACCGTGTTCGTGTGCACGAACGCGCCGGGGCCGTCGATCGAGCGGTCGACGTGCGACTCGGCGGCGAAGTTGACGACCGCGGTGGGGCGATGCTCCCGGAAGACGGCTTCGACCGCGTCGGCGTCGGCGACGTCGCCCCGGACGAAGGCGAAGCGCGGGTCGCGCTCGACGTCGCGCAGGTTCGCGAGGCTGCCGGCGTAGGTGAGCTTGTCGAGCACGACGACGCGCGCGTCGGAGCGCGCGAGCGCGAGACGCACGAAATTGCAGCCGATGAACCCGGCGCCCCCGGTGACGAGCCAGCACTTCACCCGGCCGGAAGTACCGCAGGCCGTCGCCCGTTGCCAACCGGCGCGGGGCGCGCTCTCAGGACGACGGCGGCTGGTGGGCGGGGCGCAGCAGGTCGACGACCGACTTGACGGGACTGAACGTCTCGACCGGGACCTCGACGAACACCGTCGTCCAGTCGGACATCGCCCCGTTCCAGAGCCCCGGGTGCTCGAGCGCGCGCAGCGCGCGGCCGCCGCTCGACTTTTCCGCGACGAAGGCCGCCGCCGGGTCGACGTGCGCCCGCAGGTCGAAGGGCTTCCCGTTGCGATCGTGCAGCGAGCAGGCGAGGTCGACCGGGTTGAAGTGGGTCGACGCGGAGAAGATCGCCCGCTGGCTCCGCTCCTGGAGGTCGATCTGGGCGGTCTCGACGATCTGGAGGGACGCGACCTCCTCGTCGCCGCACCAGAAGGGCCCGCCGCCGGGGTCGCCGGTCGCGCGGACGACGCCGCAGACCCGCAGCGGTCGCTCGAGCTTCGAGCGGGCGAACCGCGCGCCCTCCTCGCCGGGATTCTCGACGAGCGCCCGCGGGACCTCCTGGCCGAGCTCGGTGACGAGCAGGTGGAAGGCGCGCTGGACGGCGCCCGGCCCGCCGCGGTCGATGTCGCCCAGCACCGAGTGGATGCGTCTCTCGATCACCGTGAGCAGCCCGCCGGTGATCCGCTTCCACTCGGTGCAGACCGCGCGGCGGTGGTCCGGCACGATGTTGTCGATGTTCTTCACGTAGAGCAGGTCGGCGCCCAGGTCCGCGACGTTGCCGATCAGCGAGCCGTGGCCGCCGGGGCGGAACAGGAGGCGGCCCTGCTCGTCGCGGAACGGGGCGCCGTCGGCGTCGACGGCGACCGTGTCGCTCGACGGGCTCTGCTCGGAGAAGCCGACCTGGAAGCGGACGCCGAGGTCGCGCTCGAGGGCCGGCTGCACCCGCGCGAGTGCCTCCTCGAAAGCCTTCCTGTGCTGCGGCGACACGGTGAAGTGCAGGCGCGCCGTCGAGCCTGCGTCTCGCACGATCCCGGCCGACTCGACGAGGTGCTCCTCGAAGGCGGTGCGGGGCCGGTCGGGATAGGCGTGGAACGGGATCAGCCCCTTGGGCAGCGACGCGTAACCGAGTCCGTCGTCGTCGAGCAGGGCGTCGAGGACGGGGCCCAGGTCCTCGCCGGGAGCCGGCGTCGCCGTGGGCGCGCCCCGGGCGGCGAGAACCCGCGAGATCTCCCTGCGGAAGGGAAGCCGGTCGAGCCCGTCGGCGAAGGCGCGGGCCTCCTTCGCGTCGGCGTCGCCTCCCGCGGCGCGCTCTGCGAGTGCGTCCGCGGTCACCGGGCGGGCGAGCGCGCGTGCCGCGAGCAGGGACTTGAACATCCGGGTCGCGGCGCCGGACGCCGGCACGAAGGAGGTCCAGCGGCCGGCCGACGCGGTCATCCGCCAGGCAGCGAGGCAGGCCTGGCGCTCGTGCTCGGTCAGCACCCGGACGCCGTCGCCGCGCGACGCGGTGCGAACGAGCCGGATCGGCGGCGGCGGGTCGCGCAGCAGCGCGAGCTGGCGCTCGACCTCGGCAAGGTCGAGCCCGTGGGCCGCGATCCGCTCCGCGTCTCCGGGACGCCAGCCCGAACTCACGGGGCGGTGCTCCCGGCCGACCGCTTCCGAGACCGAATCATGTTCGCACACGGCTACCATGCGGATGCGTTCGCGGGAAGGCGGTCGCGTCCGCGCGGCTTGCCGCTCGGTCGGGCCGCTGATAGGCGGGGGCGCCCGGGTCGAAACGATGCCGACGGATCCCACGCGAACCCGAGCCGCCGAGGCCGCGACGACGGCGACCCGCATCCTCGACGTCGCCGAGCAGCTGTTCGCGGAGCGCGGCTACGCGGCGGTGTCGGTGCGGGACATCGCGGGGCGCGTCGGGCTGAACCAGGCGAGCCTGTACAACCACTTCCCGGGCAAGCAGGCGCTCTACGAGGCGGTGCTGGAGCGCGGGCTGGCGCCGATCCGCGAGATCCTGGCGCACGGTGGCGCGCAGATGCTCACGCCCGAAGGCGGCGACCGCCTGCTCGAGCGACTGGTCGACCAGCTCTGGAGCACGCCGCACATCCCGAAGCTCGTCGAACGCGAGATGCTCGACGACGGAACGTGGTTCGAGAGTCTCGCCCGCGAGTGGCTGACGCCGATCTACGAGGTCGGCCGTCGCGCGATGGCCGCGACCTCCGAGCCCTCGGGCTGGACCGAGGAGGAACTGCCGCTCGTGGTCGTCGGCATGTACCACCTGCTGTTCGGGTTCTTCTCCGCGGCGGCGCTGCTCCGCCGCGTGATCGGCGTCGATCCGCAGGCGCAGGAGATGCGTCGCATCCACCTCGACTTCGTGAAGGACGCGAGCCGCCGGCTCATGCGCCCGGGCGCCGCGACCTGAGGCGAGGCTCGCGCGGCGCAGGCAGCCTCGCGCGGGATCGAGGTGGTGGGCCCCTCGCTCGGGGATCGCGCGGCCGGTACGGTTCCTCTCGACGACGCGGCGCCTTCAGTCGCGGGAGGCGCGTCGTGCCGCGCGGCCTCGCGCGGACCCCGCCTGGAGCCAGCGCGACCACCAGTCGACCGCCTTCGTGCGGCTCTCGTCGCCGAGGTTGTGACCCTCGCCGGCGAAGACGTCGAAGCGGAAGCGGTCGGGGACGCCCGCCTTCCGGTACACCTCCCGGAAGACCTGGGCGGTGCGCTCCGAGCAGGCGATCGGGATCGCCGGGTCCGTCTCGCCCACCATGAGGAGGAGCGGCCTCGGCGGCAGCCTGGCGGCCCGGCCGATCGGCTCGATGCGACGGATCTCTTCGACGTAGTCCGCGTCGAGCGGAAGCGGCCCGTCGCCGACCCAGCGGGGGTCGTCGTTCAACGCGAGTCTCGAGCTGCGCAGGAAGGCGAGGTAGTCGCCGCACGCGACGCGCACGACTCCCGCCGAGATGCGGGGCTCGGCTTCCATCGCCTGGAGGGCGACGAAGCCGCTCGTCGAACTGCCGCCGATCGCGATCCGGCCGCCGTCGACCTGCGGCATCCCGGCGAGGAAGTCGACCACGCGCGGGATGCTCGCGTGCGCGTCCTGGGTGATGAGCTGGAAGTAGGCTCGCCCGACGATCCCGGGACGCGGCGCTGCGAGCAGCCAGGCGCCCACCGAGTCCGCCCCCGCCGGCGGGCTCGTGGTCCCGGCGGGGGAATCGGTCGCCGAGGGCGGCGCTCCGGTGCCGGTGCCGAGCGCGCGGCCCGCGTCGCCCGGGCCGGTCGCGGGGCTCGCGGCCTTCGCCCGCGCGGCGTCCGCGAGCGGTTTCAGGATCTCCCAGTGCGTGCGGAAGCGCGCGAAGCCGATCCCGCGCTCGAGCAGGTCGCGCTCCGGCACGATCGGCGAGATCACGACCGGCTTCGGGCCGTCGGGGTGCCGCGGGAGCGTGACGCTCACGGTGATCCAGCCGCCGTCGATCACGCCTTCCACGGTGTCGGCGTCGGGAAACGTGGCCGGTGGCGGCGAGCTCGGGCCCGGGTCGCTCGCCCCCTCGGGCGCGGCGGTGGCGGTGACGCGCGCCGGTCTCGGGTTGCAGCCGGTCGCGACGAGCGCGAGAAGGAGCGCGGCCCCGAGGGCGGCGATCGGCCGATGCGGTCGAGGCGATCCGTCCACCGGGAAAAGGCGTAGCCTTCGATGGCGTCGAGGAGAAGAGCCGGGCGTCCGCCGGGGCGAAGCGGGATCGCGCTGGCGGCGCGTCTCGCGATCCTCGCCGCCGCCGTCTCCGCGTGCTCGGCCAATGCGGTCGACCGGGCGATCGCCGCCCGCGGGGGACCGATCGAGAGCTCGCTCCGGCAGGTCGAGGCCACCGTCCACCGGGGCTTCCCGGGCACCTGGACGTGGGAGATCGCGCTTGGCCGGCCGGACCTCGTCCGCTGGACGATCCACACCTTCGGCGAGGAGCAGAGCTACGTCTACGACGGCCGTCGCGTGCTCCTCTACCTGGGCTCGGCCTCGATGCCGGTCGAAGGCACCGCCGAGCGAGCCTTCCTGAGCCAGGTCCGCTGGCTCGCGGTGACCGGCCTCGACGTCCTGCGCGACGACGGGCGGGTCGCCTGGGAGGAGGTGCCCCGCACCGAGGTGCCGCCGGGCTTCGCGCACGGGTTGCGCGCGCGCTGGCTCGACGACGGATCGACCTACCTGCTCTGGTTCGACGGACGCGACCTTCTCGTCGCGGCGGAGGGCGAGGTGGCCCTGCCGCCGATCGGCGAAGGCCGCCTGCGCGCCGACTTCTCCGACTTCGCCGCCGCGGGCGGTCGGCTGCTGCCACGCTCGGGTCGCTACACGCTCGGGGGCCGACCGCTCGTGGACGAGCGCATCCTCTCGTGGACCCTGGACGACCCCGGACTCACCGCGGCGTCGTTCGCCGCGGGGCCTCGCTGACACGTCGCGTCCCGCGGGCCTCGGACCTCGCTGACGTCGCGTCCCGCGGGCCTCAGAGCGGCCCGCGGACCTCGGTCTCCAGGGCGCCGCCGTCGCGGCGCTCGTCGAGCGGGATGTAGTTGCGCCGCGGGTGGCCGGTGTAGATCTGCTTGGGCCGCATGATCTTCTGCTCCGGATCCGTGACGAGTTCCGCCCACTGCGCCATCCAGCCCGAGGTGCGCGCGATCGCGAAGAGCACCGGGAACATCTCGACCGGGAAGCCCATCGCCTCGTAGATGATGCCCGAGTAGAAGTCGACGTTCGGGTAGAGCTTGCGCTTGATGAAGTACTCGTCCTCGAGCGCGATCCGCTCGAGTTCGACGGCCACGTCGATCAGCGGGTTGCGACCCGTCACCTCGAAGACCTGCTCGGCGATGCGCTTGATGATGCGCGCGCGGGGGTCGTAGTTCTTGTAGACGCGGTGCCCGAAGCCCATGAGGCGCCGCTCGCCGGCCTTCACCTGCTTGATGAGCTCGGGGATCTTCGACACCGAGCCGATCTCGCGCAGCATCCGGATCACCGCCTCGTTGGCGCCGCCGTGGAGCGGCCCGCCGAGGGCGGCCGCCGCGGCCGCGACCACGGAATACGGGTCGGCCTGCGAGCTCCCCACGACGCGCGCCGCGGTCGACGAGCAGTTCTGCTCGTGGTCGGCGTGGAGGATGAAGAGAACGTCGAGCGCGTGCTCGAGGACCGGGTCCGGGCGGTACTTCGCCTCCGTCATCCGGAAGAGCATCGACAGGAAGTTGCCGGTGTACGACAGCTCGTTGTCCGGACGGACGTAGTGGAGACCGAGGCTGTGCCGGTAAGCGTACGCGGCGATCGTCGGCATCTTGGCGATCAGCCGACGCGTCTGGGTGCGGCGCGACTCGAGGTCTTCGACGTGCTTCGCCTCCGGGTAGAAGGTCGACAGCGCTCCGACCGTGCCGATCAGGATGCCCATCGGGTGCGCGTCGTAGCGGAAGCCGTCGATGAAGCGCTTCACGTTCTCGTGCAGCATCGTGTGCATCTTGATGTTGTGCTGCCACATCGAGAAGTGGGTCGTCGTCGGGAGTTCGCCCTTCACGATCAGGTAGGCGACCTCGAGGTAGCTCGACCGCTCCGCGAGTTCCTCGATCGGATACCCGCGGTACTCGAGGATGCCCTTGTCGCCGTCGATGAAGGTGACCTTGCTGCGGCAGCTGGCGGTGTTCTGGAGCGCCGGGTCGTAGCTCGCGAGGCCGGTGTCGTCCTCGCCCGAGCGGATCTGCAGCAGGTCGACCGCCTTGATCGCGCCGTCGGTGATCGCGACCTCGTACTGCCTGCCCGTGCGATTGTCGGTGATCGTCAGCGAGTCCTTGCCCATGGCCATCACTCCATCCCGAGCTTCTCTCGTCCGGCGGGCGAGATCATCCTGGCGTTCCACTCCGGGCTCCACACGATCTGGACGTCGGCGTCCCCGACGTCGGGCAGCGAGAGGATCTTGTACTTCGCGTCCGCGGCGATGGAAGGCCCCATCCCGCATCCCTGCGCCGTGAGCGTCATCTTCACGTCGACGCGCCGCTTGCCGTCGTCCATGGGGGAGACCTGGAGGTCGTACACGAGGCCCAGGTCGACGATGTTCACCGGGATCTCGGGGTCGTAGCAGGTGCGGAGCTGGTTCCAGACGGCCTCGGTGAACTCGTCGTCCCCGCGCGGGCCGGCCTCGAGGACGGCGGACGGCGAGGCCTCGGGCTCCATGCCGATCGCGTCCGCGTCCCGGTTCGAGATCCGCATGAGGCCGTAACCCTGGACGTGCAGGGTGTAGGACCCGCCGAGCGACTGGGTGACCACCGCCCGGGTGCCCTTGGGCAGCAGGATCGCGTTCCCGGCCGGGATCACGACGGCCTCGCAGTCTCTCGAGAGATCGATCCAATCCGTCTCGGTGTTCATGCGTGAGTCCTCGCTGGTCGAACGGAAGGACCCCCCGGGATCGCGGCGGCGCCGCGGCGCGCCCGGGACCCGACGCGGCTCGCCGCTCGGGGCCCGGATGGGAGGCCTGCCGTCAGTGTAGCGCGACCGTGACGCGATGCACGCGTCGAGGCGCGGCCGGGGCCGGGGCGAGCGGCGACCGGCTCCCGGACGGGCGCTCCTGCTGGCATGCATCGGCGCATCCGGCTACCACGACGGGACACGTTGCCGCGGTCGGCGCCGGGTCCTCCGGGGTCGGGGCCGAACGGGGCGTCCGGCCGAGGGAGAGGACATGGCTTACGAGCACGGCAAGATCACCGACGAGGCCATCGCGAAGCTGCGCGAGCGGATCGGCCATTCCTTCACGGGGCGCCAGCCGTGGCGGACCGAGGTGAACCGCGACACCTGCTGGCACCTCGCCCACGCGATCGGCGACCTGAGCCCGCTCTACACCGATGCCGAGTACTGCAAGGCCAACACGAAGTGGGGCAAGCTCCAGTGCCCCGGCGTCGTGCTGCGCTGCTTCGACACCCTCTCCGCGCCGGGATCGGCCGGCCTCCCCGAGGGGCTGCCGGGCGTCCACTCGATCTGGTCGGGCTCGCACTACGAGTGGAAGCGCCCGATCCTCGACGGCGACCGGATCACGTCCAAGAGCTACCTGAAGGACATCGTCGAGAAGGAGAGCGCCTTCACCG
>JAFMJW010000117.1 GCA_017853315.1 Alphaproteobacteria bacterium | reverse complement strand
GTCGTCGTCGTCGAGCTCGCCGACACGGTGATGGTGCACACCCACCTCGGCCGCAACGCGGGCAACGCGGTCGCGGCGCAGTTGCTGGCCCGCTCCGCCGTGGTCGCCGGGGAAGCGCTGCTGATCGAGGACGCGAAGCAGAACCCCTCGGTGACCTCGCCCGACGGACTGTGGGCGACGCCGATCGTGGTGCCGGCGGGCGACGGCACGGTGGGGCTCCAGATCAGCGACGAGGACGGCAAGCTCGATCTGAACCAGGTGCGCGACAAGCGCATGCGGGCGGCGCTCGATCGCCTCTTCCGGGAGCTCGACCTCGACCCCGGGCTGCTCGACGAGATCGTCGCCTGGACCGAGCCTCCCGGCAGCCCGGCCGGCGAGGGGGCGGAGTCGTTCTGCGCCCTGCCCGCCTGCGTGCCGCGCCGCGCCCCGCTCGCGAGCGTCGAGGAGCTGCGGCTGCTTCGGGGCTTCGACGACCGGGCGCTGCAGAAGCTTCGCCCCTACGTGACCGCGTGGGGGGAACGGGGCTCGACCGTCGGGGTCAACGTGAACACGGCGGACCCGGTCGTCCTGCGCGCGATCGGCTGCGAGGTCGGGGCCGAGTTTCGCGTCCCCCCCGGGGGCTTCGAACAGACCCGCGACGTCGAGGCCTGCCCCGAGGGCGACGCGCGGGCCCTGATCCGGATCAAGAGCAGCGTCTTCAAGATCACCGCGAGCGGCACCGTGGGCGACCTGACGCAGGGCGTGACCGCCATCGTGCGCCGGGACGCCCGGCGGGCGACGCGACTGTCCTGGCGGGAGCGGCCGGTTTCCGACCTGGCCCCCCCGGGGGTAACCTGAGGCGATGCTCGCGCTCGGGATCGATCCGGGAGAGGAAGCCCTCTCGCTCGCGCTGGTGGAGCTCTCCGGCCGCGCTCCGCGCCTGGTCGGCTCGTGGCGCGAGCCGCGCGGCTCGGCCCCGCTCCCCGATCACCTGCGCGAGGCGGTCGCCCGTCACTGCCCGACGGCCCCGGACGCCGTCGCGACGGCGCTTCCCGGCCGCCAGGCCACGTTCCGCCTCCTGCGCCTCCCGTTCTCCGACGCCTCGCGACTCGCGGCGACCGTGCCCTTCGAGCTCGAGAGCGTCGTGCCGTTCGACCTGGGCGACGCGGTCACGTCGTACGTCCCGGTCGAGCGCGGCGAGGGGAGCACCACCGTGCTCGCCGCGATCGCTCCCCGCGACGCCGTCCGGCGCCACCTCGACGAGATGCGCCTGGCCGGGCTCGACCCCGCGATCGTCGACGTGGGCCCGATCGCCACGGCCGGCGTGTTCGAACGGGGGCCCTCCGACCTCCTGCTGGTCGAGGCGCGGGAGGACGGGGCGATCGCGCTGCTGCGCCACGGGAGCCTCTCGGCCCTCCATGCGCTGGACGCCGGCGCGCGGTCCGGCGACGACGAGACGCGGCGGCGGCTGCGCTGGAGCCTGCTCGCGACCGCGGGAGACGGACCCGCGCCGCCGGTCACCGTCGTCGGGTCGGGCGCCGACGTCGCCCGCGAGGTCGCGTCCGAAGCCGGGCTCGCCGTGACGGACGCGCATCGCCAGCTGCCGGCCTGGCTCGACGGGGCACCGCTCGAACACCTGCGCGCCATCGCGCTCGCGGCGCGCGCGGCCGGCCTCGCGAAGACCGGGACGAACCTGCGCAGCGGCGACCTCGCCTACCATGCTCCGAGCGAGGAAGCGCGCCGCCAGTTGCGATCGACCGGCGTGCTCGCGGCCGTCGCCGCCGTTCTCGCGCTCGCGAGCCTCGGCGCGACCGTCGCGGCGCGACGCTCGGAGCTGGCCGCCCTTCGGTCGCAGATCGCCGGAGAGGTGCGCGCCGTGCTGCCGACGGCCGCGCCCGGCGGCGAGCGCGGCCAGCTCGAGTCCGCCATCGACGGGTTGCGCAAGCGACGCTCCACGCTCACGGGTGCGAGCGGCGAGCGCCCGCCGGTGCTCGAGGTCATGCGCTCCATCCTCGCCGCCGTGCCCGAGCGCGTGCCCTTCGAGGTCGACGACTTCGCGCTCGATCCCGACGGTCTCCGGATGCACGCGCGCACCGACAGCTACGAGTCGGTGGACGTGATCAAGCGCGCGCTGAAGGACGTCCCCGGCGCGCGGGACGCCGAGGTGAAGGACGTGAAGACCGGTGTCGACGGCCGGGTCGAGTTCCGGGCCTCGGTCGACCTCGGCTCGCGGGAGGCCTCGTGATCGACCGCCTCCGCGACCCCCTCTCCCGCCTCGTCGCCGGACCACGCGCCCGCGTCGCCGCCTGGCTCGACGGCCTGCAGCCGCGCGAGCGCCGGCTCGTCCTCGGGGCGGCCGCGGTCTCGGCGCTGCTCGTCGCCTGGCTCGGCATCGTGGAGCCGATCCAGGACTCGATCGCGACGCTCGACCGCGGACTCGCCGCCGCGCGCCGCGACGCCTCGACGGTCGGCGAGCTCGCGGCGAGCTACCGCTCGCTCGAGGCCGAGGTCGGCCGCCTCGAGGACTCGCTCTCCGGCGACCGCGAGGCGAATTCCGCCTTCGCCCGCCTGGAGTCGATCGCGGTGCCGATCGTGGGCCGCGAGAAGATCACCGCCATGAACCCCTCGACCCGCACCGTCGCCGACAACCTGACGGAGGAGTCGGTCGAGATGCGCGTCGAGGGCATCCCGATGCGCCAGCTCGTGAGCCTCCTGCACGCGATCGAGCAGCGCGACAAGCCGATGCACCTCGCGCGCGTCTCCTTCAAGCGCAAGTACAAGAACCCGGAGCTCGTCGACGCGACGCTCGTCGTTTCGAGGCTGCGCTCGTCGTGAGGTTCTCCCTGCCGCTGCCCGGACGGGTTCGCGCCCCGGCCGCTCCGGGAGTCGCCGAGGGATCGCGTGCGACGTCGATGCGCGGCCGCCTGGGCTCGCTTCCGTGGACCGCGCTCTTCACGCTCGGCGTGTTCCTCGCGGCACTCGCCTGGACGCTCCCGCACGACCTGATCGCGCGCCGCGCGCTCGACGCCGCGACCGCGAAGGCGCCCGTCGCCGTGGACTTCGACGACGTGTCGTGGGCCTTCCCCGCCGGGTGGCGCGTGAAGGGGCTGCGGGTCACCCCGACCCGGGCCGCCGGGTCGACCGTCGCGTTCGGCGAAACCACGCTGCGCACCCCGCTCTCCGGGCTGCTGCTGGGGCGGCCCGAGAGTGCGAGCTTCGACGGCCGCCTCTGGGAAGGCGCGCTCGCGGGGAACGTCGCGCGCGCGGGGGCGAAGGCCCGCGTCGACGTGACGCTCACCGGCGCGGACCTCGCGCGCGCGCTGGGCGCGCTGGTCCCGCCCCCCGCCCGGTTCGCGGGCCGCGCGAACCTGGCCCTCGACGTCACGGGCGACGGCCGCACGACCGCGAGCACCGAGGGCACGCTGCGCCTCGACGCCCGCGGGCTCGAGATCCACGAGCTCCTCGTGCGCGGCTTCCCGATCCCCGACCTCGCCTTCCGCGACGTCGCGATCTCGGCGCAGATGAACGGATCCCGCCTCCAGGTGAAGGAGCTTCGCGCCGAGGGCGACCAGCTCTCGGTCGAGGGCAGCGGCGACGTGGTCGTCCGCGAGCCGGTCGCGCAGAGTTCGCTCAACCTGAAGGTCTCGATCCAGGTCCCGCCCGACGCACCGCCCGCGCTGCGCGTCGCGACGGCGCTGCTGCCCAAGCGCCCCGCGGGAGAGAAGCCGGTCTACACGCTGACCGGCACGCTCGCGTCTCCCGTCCTGCGCTGAGCGGCGATCGCCGTCAGGCCGCGGCGCGCGCCTCGACCATGCGGCGCACCATCGCGACGTTGTGGCGGTGCCCGGTCGCGCGCGCCGTGATGCGCCCGCGAATCGGCTGGCCGAGCAGCGCGAAGTCGCCGAGCACGTCGAGGATCTTGTGTCGCACGAACTCGTCGGGGAAGCGGAGCTCGCCGTTCACGACGCCGTCCTCGCCGATCAGCACGCAGTTGTCGAGGCGCCCGCCGGCCGCGAGCCCCGCCGCCGCGAGCTGCGTGAACTCGTGGACGAAGCCGAAGGTGCGCGCGGGCGCGATCTGGTCGCGGAAGGACGCCGGTCCTTCGAGCCGGAAGACGTAGCGCTGCACGCCGACCGGCTGCGGGTAGTCGAGCGTGTAGTCGACGACGAAGCCGTCGCAGGGCTCGATCGAGATCCGGGAAGCGCGATCCACGATCTCCTGGGGCCGGTCGACCACGTAGACCTCGACCGGGTCGCCCGGCTGCTCGACGACGCCGGCCTCGTCGAGAAGACGGCAGAACTCGAGCGCGGAGCCGTCGAGCGCCGGCACCTCGCCCTCCATCTTCACGAGCAGGTTCGTCACGCCGTAGCCGGTGAGCGTCGCGAGCAGGTGTTCGACGGTCTTCGCGCCGAACCCGCCGCGGAAGAGCGTCGTCGCGTAGCCGGTCGAGTCGGCGAACTCGACCCGCGCGGGCACGCTCTTCTCGGTCGCGAGGCTCTGGAAGAGGATGCCGCTGCCGGGCGGCATCGGGTGGAGGATGACGCCGGTCTTCACGCCGGAGTGGAGCCCGTGCCCGCTCGCGACGACGCTTCGGCCGATCGTCTTCTGCGCGACACCCCGCTCGGGCGAAGCAGATCCCGTCCCGCGCGGGCCGGGCACCGGGGCCGGCGACGAGCCCGGCCCTGCGGCCTGTGCCGCGCCGCCGAGGGCGCGCTCGATCGAGCCGAGCAGCGCCTCGATCGAGAACGGCTTCTCGATGAAGTCCGATGCGCCGAGCCGGGTCGCGCGGACCGCGGCCTCGATGTTCGCATGACCGCAGATGATGACGACCGGGAGGCCCGGGTGGAGCGCCTTGATCTGCTCCAGCAGCGCGATCCCGTCGATCTCGGGCAGCCACACGTCGAGCACGACCAGGTCGGGAGGCGCCCGCCGGACCATCTCGAGCGCGCGGCGACCGTCGCCCGCCTCCTCGACGGCGAAGCCCTCGTCGGAGAGCACGCCGCGCAGGCTCTGGCGGATCTCGTCCTCGTCGTCGACGACGAGGATCGTGCGGGGCGCGGAAGTCATCGGACGTCCGATAGCACGGCGCGGGGCGGCCCGCCGCGCGCCCCGGTCACGCCGGCACCGAGGCCGGGAGCGCCGGCTGGCGATCGCGCACCGGGAGCTCGATCGAGAAGCGGCTCCCCCGGGGCTGGTTGTCGCGCACCCGGACGAAGGCCTGGTGGTCGGCGAGGACGGCCTGCACGATCGCGAGGCCGAGCCCGGTGCCGTCGGGCTTGGTCGAGAAGTAGGGCTCGAAGAGCCGCGCCTTCACCTCGGCCGTCATCCCGATCCCGTCGTCGGCGATCTCGAGCAGGACGAGCCTGCGGTCGGGCGCGTGCCGGGTGAGCACCTCGACCGTTCCGCGCGGCGCGGGCCCCTGCGAGCCGTCCCCCGGCGCCCCGGCGGCCGAAGCCCCGCCGGGCGGTTCGCCCGCGGGCGCGGCCGGCGACGCGATCCGCGCCCCGCGGGGAGGCGACAGGATCGCCGCCACCGCGTTGTCGACCAGGTTGGTCAACACGCGGCGGATGCCGTCCCGGTCGACGTCGAGCAGCGGCAGCCCGGGGTCGCGCCGGAAGACGAACCGCACGTCGGGACGTGCCTCCCGGAACAGCACCAGCACCTCGTCGACGAGCACGTTCAGGTCGGTCGGGAGGCGTGCGCCCTTGGGCAGGCGCGCGAAGTGCGAGAACTCGCTCACCAGGTTCTTCAGCACCTCGACCTGGGCGATGATCGTCCGGGTGCACTCGTCGAGCACCGCGCCGTCGGGGATGCCGGCGTATCGCTTGCGCAGCCGCTGGGCCGAGAGCTGGATCGGGGTGAGCGGGTTCTTGATCTCGTGGGCGATGCGGCGGGCCACCTCGCGCCAGGCCTCCATCCGCTGGATGCCGATCAGCTCGGTCACGTCCTCGAAGAAGAGCAGCGCCCCGATCGATTCGCCGGACTCGCCGCGCAGCACGACCCCGCTCGCGACGATCTCGAGCGCTCCCTCGTCGTCGTACTCGACCGAGAAGCGCTGCGGCTGGAGCCGGTCGAGGACGCCCTCGCGCGCCCGCGCCTCGAGCGCGAGCAGGAGCTCGCGGACGCGGCCGAATCGATCGGCCGCGAACACCTCCCGGAACGGGCGCCCTCTCACGCGGGCGTCGATCCCGAGCAGCGTGCGGGCGGCGGGGTTCACGGTGTCGATCCGGCCCTCCGGGTCGATCGACAGCACGCCCGCGGAGATGTCGCCCAGGATCGCCTCGAGGGTCCGCGTCCTCTCGACGAGCTCCCCGCGCGTGCTGCGCAGGTTCTCGGTCATGCGGTTGAAGTCGCCGACCAGTGCGGACAGCTCGTCGGCTCCCCTACCGGCCGGGATCGTCTCGTCGAGGTTGCCTGCCGCCACGCGCCGGGCGCCCTCGGCGAGGCGCTGGATCGGCCCGGTGATGCTGCGGGCGAGCGTGAACCCGAGCCACGTCCCGCCGAACAGGACCACGAGCGAGGCGAGCAGCAGGGTCAGCACGTAGTTGTTGATGAGCGGGCGCCGCAGCAACTTCAGCTGCTTGTACTGTCGGAAGCTCTGCTCGATCTCGTCGCGGCGTCGCACGACGCTGCCGGGCACGACCTCGTCCACGACGACCACGCCGCGCAGCGAGCCGTCGGGCGCGTCGATCCGCGCCCCCGCCCGCAGCAGGTCGCCCCCGGCGACGTCGACGGCCGTCGAGACCTCGTGCTCGTCGCGCACCCTCTCGAGGAAGCCCCGGGCGGGCGGCGTCCGGAAGGCGTCGGCGAGGCTCGGAGCGGACGCGCTCGCGACCGGCTCGAGCGCCGCATCGTAGACCGAGATCGTCGCCGCGTTCCACTCGCGCTGCTTCTCCGACACCAGCGCCGAATCGGCGTCCCTCCGACGCGACGAGGAGAGGCGTCCCGCGAGCGTCTGGGCCTCGTGCAGCGCCTCGGCCATCGACTCGCGGTAGTAGGCGTCGGCCATGTCGAGCGAGCCTTCGAGCGCGCCCTCGACCTGGACCGAGAACCAGCTCTCGATCGAGGTGCGGATGAATCCGAGTGCGACCAGGAAGAGCAGGACCGCGGGAGCGATCGCGACGGCGGCGAAGCCCGCCACGAGACGCGTCCGGAGGTGCGAGCCGAGGACGCGCTGCCTGCGCTCGACGAACAGCTTCGTCAGGTTGCGGCCGAGCAGGAAGACCACCAGCAGGATGAGGACGATGTTCAGGTTGATCAGCAGGAAGAAGACGACGTGCTGCGAAACGGTCTGCGCCGCGCCGAACGGCGGCAGCCGCGTCTCGAACACCAGGAAGAGACCGACCGCGAGGGCGGTCGCCGCCAGCAGGAAGACCTCGCGGCGACGGAACGGTCGCGACGGTTCGCCCTCGCCCGGCTGCGTCGGCACCCCGGCGCTCGCCGCGGGGTCGCGCTCGGCGCCACCGCCGGCACCGACTGCGGCCGGCGTCCCGGGCAGCCCTTCCGGCGCCTCGGCCTCCCGCATCGCCTCCCCGGTCTCCCCGGGCCCTCAGCGCCCGAGCAGGTAGAGGATCGCCGAGACGACGACGCTCACCAGGATCGAGGTGGTGATCGGAAAGTAGAAGGAGAAGCCGGGCCGCTGGACCGAGATGTCACCGGGGAGCTGCCCGAGCGGCAGCCCGAGCCGGTTCGTCAGGACGAGCACGGCCCCGAGCGCCGCGACCAGCAGGCCGATCCGGATGAGCAGCGGGCCCATGCGGCCGTCATAGCAGGCGGCCCTGGCGCGAGCCCACCGGAACTTCTCGGCCGAAGTGCCGCCAGGCGAGCTCGGTGGCGACCCGGCCGCGGGGGGTCCGCTCCAGGTAGCCGGACTGCACGAGGAAGGGCTCGTAGACCCCCTCGATCGTCTCCCGCTCCTCGCCGAGGAGGGCGGCGAGGCTCTCGACGCCCACCGGCCCCCCGCCGAAGCGGTCGAGGACGGCGAGCAGGATCGCGTGATCCATCGGCTCGAGCCCGGCCGGGTCCACGCGGTTCTGCTCGAGGGCCCGAGCCGCCGTCGCGGCGTCGACCGGGCGCCCGGGATGGTGGACCTGCGCGAAGTCCCGAACCCACTTCAGGTGGCGGTTCGCGATGCGCGGGGTGCCGCGCGCCCGCCGCGCGATCTCCCCGGCACCCGACGCGTCGAGCTCGACGCCGAGGATGCGCGCCGAGCGCGAGAGGATCCGAGCGAGCTGGTCGACGCGGTAGTATTCGAGGCGGAACGCGGCGCCGAAGCGGTCGCGCAACGGCGCGTTCAGCATGCCCGCGCGCGTCGTCGCACCGACGAGCGTGAACGGCTTCAGCGCGAGTCGCATGCTGCGCGCGGTCGGCCCCTGGCCGACGATCAGGTCGAGCTCGAAGTCCTCCATCGCCGGGTAGAGGATCTCCTCGACCTTGCGCGGCAGCGCGTGGATCTCGTCGATGAAGAGCACGTCGCCGCGATCGAGGTCCGAGAGCAGGGCCGCGAGGTCCCCCCCGCGCTCGATCGCGGGGCCCTGTGTCTTGCGGCACTGCACGCCCATCTCGCGGGCGAGGATCTGGGCGAGCGAGGTCTTGCCGAGCCCCGGGGGACCGCTGAGCAGCACGTGGTCGAGCGCGTCGCCGCGCGCCCGCGCCGCCGCGATCGCGACCCGCAGGTTGTCGCGCACGGTGTCCTGCCCGACGTAGTCGTCGAGCGTCTCCGGCCGCAGCGAGGCTTCGAAGCGGACCTCGTCCTCGGTCGCGGTGGCGGCGACCGGGCTGTCGGGATCGCGCGGTGCGCTCACCGGGCGAACCTCCGCAAGGCATCGCGGATCGCGTCCTCGAGCCGGACGTCGGGTGGGATGTCGCGCAGAACCTTCTCCGCGTCGGCGCGCTTGTAGCCGAGGTTGACCAGGGCGGAGATCGCCTCCTCGTCGCGGGCGCCGGCGGCACCCTCTGCCGACGGCGCGGGCGAACCCTCGTCCGGGGTCGCGGCCTCGGCCTTCATGCTGCGCTCGCGCAACTCGAGCACGAGGCGATCGGCCGTCTTCCGCCCGATCCCGGGCAGCCGGCAGAGTCGCGCCGCGTCGCCGGTCGCGAGCGCCGAGCGCAACTCCCGGGCCGGGAGGCCCGAGAGGATGTTGAGCGCGAGCCTCGGCCCGACCCCGCTCACGGTCTGCAGCCAGTGGAAGAGCTCCTTCTCGTCGCGGTCGAGGAAGCCGAAGAGCACGAACGCGTCTTCGCGCACGTGGGTGACGACGTCGAGCCGCACCGGCTCGCCGGGCTCCGGCAGGCGCGCGAAGGTCTGGAGCGACACCGCGACCTCGTAGACGACCCCGCCGACGTCGACCAGCGCGGTGCCGGGAGACTTGGCTTCGAGCTTTCCGCGCAGCGCGCCGATCATGCGAGTCGCGTCCGGCGGACGCTTCGCGCGCGGAGGCGGAGCGCCGCGCGCACCGGCGTCTCGGGGACCGGGGGTGCGGCCGCGATCGAGCGCGGACCGCGCCATCCGCGCCGCGGCGCGACGACGGCACCGAGGCCCGGGGATCCCGCCGCGAGTCGGCGTTCGTGGCGTGCGTGCAGCAGGTGGCAGAGCGCCACCGCGAGCGCGTCGGTCGAGTCGCCGGCCTCGTGTCGGCCGCCCAGCATGTGGCGCACGCCGATCGCGACGGCCGCCTTCTCCGCGCGACCGTTGCCGGCGACGGCGACCTTCACCGACGCGGGCGGGTAGTCGACGACGTCGATGCCCCTTCGTCCGGCGACGGCGAGCAGCGCGCCGCGCACCTCTCCGAGCTTGAGCGCGCTCATGGCGTTGCGGCCCATGAAGGCACGCTCCATCGCGACCGCGTCGGGACGCCACTCGTCGAGCAGGCGGTCGAGGAAGTCCGCGAGCTCGCCGAGCCGTCGAGCACCGGCGCGAGCCCGCGGCATCGAGACTCCCGACGCCACCTGCCGCGCACCACCCGCGACCGCCTCGACCAGGCCCCAGCCGGTCACGTGCGAACCCGGATCGATCCCCAGAACGCGCAACCCCATCCTCCCCACGAGACGGCCCCGATCTACCACACGCGCAGCCGGTGGCGAAGCGAGGGCGAAAGCGGCCTCCGTCGGACGGCGCATCGCGGCGCAGGGGGTCCGGCTCCCCGCCACCGGCTCGTCTGCCGCTCCCCTTCTTGCCCGGGCGACCGCCTCCGTCTACGACTCTCCCCGCCGGGCAGGGGCCCGGGCGGAGGGGTGGCCGGTGGAGGAAGGACGAGG
>JAFMJW010000116.1 GCA_017853315.1 Alphaproteobacteria bacterium | reverse complement strand
TCAACCCGACGACCGCCGCCTGCGACAAGGGGCCGTTCACCGGCTGCACGGTCTACGCGGTCCGCGACTCGATGCTGCTCATTTCCGACCGCAACACCAACGAGGGAGCGAACAGCCAGCTCTGGATCCAGGAGCAGGGGCCCCGGCGCATCGTCCTGCGTTTTCCCCTCGCGGCGTGCGCGAACGACGCGACCCGGCCGTGCGCGTCGAGCGCCGACTGCGCGTCCGCGGCCGCGTGCAACCCGATCGACGTCGCGGGCGTCGCGAGTGCGAAGCTCACGATGTCGATCCGCTACAACGACACCAGCTGGGCCGCGTCGGGCACCCCCGTGCAGGTCTACAAGCTCGGCGACGACTTCACCGAGGGCAACGGCAAGACCTTCGACATCCCGGTCGACGAGACCGAGACCCGGGGCACCGGCCCCGGTGTGACCTACAACTGCGCGACCGACGGCGAGATCCTGAACACCGCGGCCGACTGCTCGCCGCAGTGGAACGCCGGCGGCACCTCGATCGATGCCGCGACTTCCTCGGTCCTCTTCACCGCCGCGACGGCGGGCGACGTCCAGTGGGACGTGAAGGCCGACCTCGCGACGGGCGGCACGCGCTGGCTCGTGAAGAAGTCGGTCGAGACGGACAACGGCCGCGTGAGCTTCCACTCCCGCGAAGGCGCGGCCAAGATCGGCACGCCGACGTTGTCGCCGCGGCTCGTCGTCGTGCAGGAGCCCTACTGCGGCGACGGCCACGTCGATCCCGGCGAGGACTGCGAAGACGGAAACCGCGTGAACGGCGACTGCTGCTCGTGGGACTGCAAGTTCGAGCCTGCCACGACCGTGTGTCGCGCCTCCCAGGGAGTCTGCGACGTGGCCGAGACCTGCACGGGCTCGTCCTCGACCTGCCCGTCGGACGCGGTCGCGTCGGCCGGGATCCAGTGCCGCGCGTCGGTCGGTGAGTGCGACCCGGCGGAGGCCTGCACCGGCGCGTCGGCTTCGTGTCCGTCCGACGTGCGCTCGGCGGCCGGCACCTCCTGCACGAGCGACGGCAACCCGTGCACGGCGGACGAGTGCGACGGGTCGGGCGTCGCCTGCACCCACCCCGCGGGCAACGCGGGCGCCACCTGTCGTGTGTCGGCCGGGCTCTGCGACGTCGCGGAGACCTGCACCGGCACGAGTACGACCTGTCCCGTCGACGCACTGGCGACGGCGGGCGCGACCTGCCGTCCGTCGGCGGGTGCGTGCGACGTCGCGGAGGCCTGCACCGGTGCGTCGTCGGCCTGTCCGGACGACGGCCTCGCCTCGGCGGGCACGCAGTGCCGCGCCTCGGCGGGCGCCTGCGACGTCGCCGAGGCGTGCACGGGTTCGTCGGCGGCCTGTCCCGCGGACGCCTTCCAGCCGTCGACGACGACGTGTCGCGCGTCGGCGGGCGCCTGCGACGTGGCCGAGACCTGCACGGGTTCGTCGGCCGCCTGTCCGACGGACGCCTTCCAGCCGTCGACGACGACGTGTCGCGGTTCGGCGGGCACGTGCGACGTCGCCGAGGCGTGCACGGGTTCGTCGGCTGCCTGCCCAGCGGACGGCTTCCGCGCGTCGACGACCACCTGCCGCGCCTCGGCCGGCGACTGCGACCCGGCCGAGACCTGCACCGGGAACTCGAGCGCGTGTCCCGCGGACGCGCGCGCCTCGGCGGGCACGTCCTGCGCGAGCGACGGCAATCCCTGCACGCTCGACCAGTGCGACGGGACGAGTGCCGCCTGCGGGCATCCGGCCGGCAACGCGGGCGCGACCTGCCGCGCGTCGGCGGGCGCCTGCGACGTGGTCGAGACCTGCACGGGTTCGTCGGCCACGTGTCCGGCCGACGGCTTCCAGTCGGCGTCGACGACGTGTCGCGCGTCGGCAGGCGCGTGCGACGTTGCGGAGACCTGCACGGGATCGTCGGCCGCGTGTCCGGCCGACGGCTTCCAGTCGGCCGCCACGCCGTGCCGCGCATCGGCCGGCGCCTGCGACCCGGCCGAGTCGTGCACCGGGACCTCCGCCGCCTGCCCGGCCGACCAGAAGACCTCCGCGGGCACGGTGTGCCGCGCGTCTGCGGGCGCGTGCGACGTCGCCGAGACCTGCGACGGCACGAGTGTCGCGTGTCCGGTCGACGGCTTCCGCTCGGCCTCGACGCAGTGCCGCGCGTCGGCCGGTGCCTGCGACGTCGCCGAGACCTGCACCGGCAGCTCGGCGTCCTGTCCCGCGGACGCGATCGCGCCGGTGGGCCGGACGTGTCGCTCGGCCTCCTCGGGCGACGCCTGCGACTCGGCCGAGGTCTGCGACGGCGAGAGCAAGTCCTGCCCGGTCGACGCCTACGTCGACGGGGACGGCGACGGAATTCCCGACCCGTGCGACAACTGCCCGGCCATCGCGAACCCGAACCAGGCCGACGTCGATCGCGACGGGATCGGGAACCTGTGCGACGCGGAGTGCACCGGCATCGTCTGCGCGCCCTTCGACTTCTGCCACTCGGAGCCCTCGTGCAACCCGCTCGACGGCACCTGCGAGCAGGGGCCCTTCACCGGCTGCACCGTCGCCCCGGCTCGCGACGCGATGCTGCTCAGCGCCGACCGCGACACGAACGAGGGCGCGAACGACCTGCTCGCCGTCCACGAGGCCGGCCCGCGGCGGATCGTGATGGAGTTCGGGGTGGGCGCCTGCACGAACGACCCGGCCCGCGCCTGCGAGCGCGACGCGGAGTGTGCGCCGGGCACGTGTCGCCCGATCGACCTCTCGGGCGTGGTCGGCGCGAGGCTCGCGCTCACGATCGCCTTCAACGACGTGAACTGGCCCGCGGCCGGGAGCCGCGTGGGGGCCTGGGCGCTCTCGCGGCGCTTCGTCGAGGGCAACGGCAAGACCTTCAAGATCCCCTCCGACCAGGTGGAGACGCGCGGCACCGGCCCCGGCGTCACCTACAACTGTCCCGACGACTCCGACATCCTGAACGAGAACGCCGACTGCGCGCAGCAGTGGAACGCCGGCCAGTCGGCGACCGGCTCCGCCTCGTCGGGCGTCGTGTTCACCGCGGCCCTCTCCGGGCGCGTCGAGTGGGACGTGACCGACGACCTGCGCCCGGGCACCAACGGGTGGCTCGTGCGCAAGGACGTGGAGGCCAGCGACGGGCGCGTCGAGTTCTGGTCGCGCGAGGGCGCGGCCCGCTCGGGCGACCCGGGCCGTGCGCCGCAGCTCGTCCTGATCGGATCGCCCGACTGCGGCGACGGCGTCGTGCAGCCGAGCGAGCAGTGCGACGACGGCAACCTCGTGCCCGGCGACTGCTGCTCGCCGGCCTGCACGATCGAGGCCGCGGGCACGGTCTGTCGACCGTCCTCGGGCGGGTGCGACCTCGACGAGGTGTGCACCGGCTCGAGCGCCACGTGCCCGGCCGACGACGCCGCGCCCGACCACGACGGCGACGGGACCTGCGACGGCCTCGATCCGTGCACGAACGTCGGCTCGCGCCAGGACTTCTCCGCGAAGGCGGTGCTCGGCCTCGCCCACGTCGGCACCGATCCGGCCGCCGACAACGACTCGTTCAAGCTCGCGGGCAGCTTCGCGCTCGCCCCGGGGCTCTCGTTCGGCACGCTCGATCCGTCGAAGCGCGGCGCCCGGGTCGTGCTGCAGGACCGCACCGGCACGGCGGTGCTCGACGCGACGCTGCCCCCCGGCGTCTACGGAGGCGCGGGGACCCGTGGCTGGAAGACGAACGGGTCGCGGACCCTCTGGCAGTACGTCGACCGGACCGCGAGCCCGACCGGCGGCGTGACCGACCTGAAGGCGAGCGACGCCGGCAAGGGCAAGTCCGTCGGCCTCGTGAAGATCTCCGCGAAGGGCAAGCGTTCGAGCTACGCCGTCCGGCGCGGCGACGAGCCCTTGCGCGCGGTGGTCGCCCTCGGCGGTCGCGCGGACTCGATCGCGGGCGCCTGCGGCGAGGCCCGCTTCGACGGGAGCGCATGCGCGTTCAACGGGGCCGGGAACGCGCTGACCTGCAAGCGCTGAGCCGACGATCGGCGGTCCCCGGCGCGTGTCTCGCGCCGGGGACCGCCGGGGGATCGCGGGCGACCGCTGCCGGCGGCAGCGCCGTGGCGCGCCACCCGCGACGGCCCGTGGGGCGGGAACCCGACGTCCGTCGTGCGTCCCGACGTGCATGGCCCCGAGGCCGTCCGGGGGGCGCAGTTGACCTGTCCGAGCGCACAAGGCAGGGTCCGTGGCGATGAACGCCAAGGCGATCGCCGCCCTCGTCCCGTTGGCTCTCGCCTTGGGTTCCGTCCCTGCCTCCGCAGCGCCCGTCGTCTGCAAGGTGTGGGTGAACGCCGCGACCGGCGAGAACGACTCGGTCGGCAAGTCGGTCATCCTCGCCGTGAAGGAGCGCCTCGCGAAGTCGGAACTCTTCGACCTGGTGGAGGAGGGCGAGGCCCAGCTCGAACTCGGCATCGTCACCCTGCCGGTGGGCGGTCCGGGCGTGCAGTCGGCGATGGCGATCAACGTCATCGTCGGCGAGAAGTCGCCTTCGCCGTTCCGCTGGGGCTACCAGCTCGCCGGAAGCCTCGGGCTGAAGACCTGCGGCCGCGACGTGGTCGACACCTGCGCACAGGGCCTGATCTCGAACCTCGACCAGCGCCTCGAGTCGCACCGCGAGGTGTTCTGCGGCTCGCTGCCGATGCGCGACGAGGAAGAGCCCGTCGGCGGGCTGGGCATGCTCGGCGGATCGCCCACGCCGGTTCCGGCGCCGCGCTGACCGGTATCCCCCGTCGGCAGCAACCGACCGAAGTGGGAAGGGCGTCGGCAGACCTGAGGCGCGCCCTCTCCCGGGCCCTCGCGCGAGTGCGCTCGCGGAGAGACGGCCTGGTGGCCGCCGCCGCGGCTGCCGGCCTGCCGATCACCGGCAACAACGTGCGCATCGCACGGCTCCGTGACCGGCATCGGGGCCGTCGGTGCTTCGTCCTCGGAAACGGCCCGAGCCTCCTTCCCGAGGACCTCGACCTGCTGTCGGACGAGTTCACATTCGCGTCCAACAAGATCTACAAGATGTTCCCGAGAACACGCTGGCGGCCGTCCTTCTACCTCGTGGTCGACGAGGTGATCCTGCGGCAGAACCTCGAGGACATCGATCGCGTGGAGGCGGGGTTGCGCTTCGGGCTTGCCTGCTATCGGGACCTGATGAGAGCGGACATCTACTTCAACAACAACCTCGGCGTCGGGACGGCCGAACGCTTCTCCCGCAACGTCATGCACACGCTTCGGTCGTCGGGCACGGTCTCCTTCCACCTGCTGCAACTCGCCTTCCACATGGGCTTCGCCGAGGTCTACCTCCTGGGCCATGATTACAACTTCGTGGGTGCGATCTCCCGTGTCGACGGCACGGAGCGCACCATCGAGGCCGCTCGTGGTCGACTGCACTTCGCCGACGATTACGTTCGAGAGGGCGAACGTCCCGCAGGCCAGGATCCCCGGGCGATGTACCGAGGCATGGAGGAGGCCCGGCAGGTCTTCGAGAGTGACGGGCGGCGCATCCTGAACGCGAGTCGCTCGTCCTGCCTCGACGTCTTCGAGAGGTGCGACCTCGAGACGGTCGTCGGGAGACGGCGAGAGAGTTGAATTCGTCTGCGAGAACCGACCTCGCGCCCGGGACGTCGTGTTCCTCAGCGGCTGCGGCGGATCCCGAGGCGCGCCATCTTCGACTCGAGCGTGGTCGGCGGCAGCCCGAGCGCCTCGGCGGCGCCGCCGCGCCCTCGCACCCGCCAGCCGCAGCGGTCGAGGATGCGCAGCACGTGGTGTCGCTCGGCTGCGAACAGAGAGTCGTCGGGCGCCTCGGGTGCCTCGCGGCCGTTCCCGCCGTTCGCCGTGTCGAGGTCGACCGAGAGGAGGCCCCCGTCGCTCAGGAGGACGGAGCGGACGACCGCGTTGTTCAGTTCGCAGACGTTGCCGGGCCACGCATGGTTCTCGAGCACCCAGGCGGCCTCCGGCGAGAAATCGCGCACGGGCACGCCGAGTTCCCGGGCGGCCTTGTCGGCGAGCGCGCGCGCGAGTGGCAGGATGTCCTCCCGGCGCTCGCGCAGCGGAGGCACCCGGATCGGGAAGACGTTCAGCCGGAAGAAGAGGTCGCGTCGGAAACGTCCGTCCTCGACCTCCTCCTCGAGGTCGCGATTGGTCGCCGCGATGACGCGCACGTCCGCCCGCACCGGGCGCGGGCTGCCGAGTCGCTCGAAGGTGCCCTCCTCGAGCACGCGCAGCAGCTTGGCCTGCAGGTCGAGCGGCATCTCGCCGATCTCGTCGAGGAAGAGTGTCGAGTCGTTCGCCAGTTCGAAGCGCCGGACCTCGCGGCGATCGGGTCCGGTGTAGGCGCCGCGCTCGCGGCCGGACCCACCGGCCCCTTGAAGGAGCCCCGCATCCATCGTCTTCTCCGTGAGCGGTCGCGGTGGCCGCGCTGGAGCAGGGGGCCGACGATGCAGTTGCGGGACAAGATCGCGATGGTGACCGGGGCCGGCTCGGGACTCGGGCGCGAGATCTCGCTCGCGTTCGCACGCGAGGGGGCGCGAGTCTTCGCGACCGACATCGACGCGAGGTCGGCGGCCGAGACCGCGTCCGAGTGCGCGCGCGCGACCGCCGGCGCGGTCTCGTGCCGCTGCGACGTCGCCGACTCGCACTCGGTGAAGGAGGCCTTCGCCCGCCTCGACGAGGCGATGGGCGGCATCGACGTGCTCGTGAACAATGCCGGGATCGTGCACTCCGAGCCCGCCTACCTCGAGCACGTGAACCGCACGCAGGCGCAGCAGATCGCCGAGACCATGGCCGGCGGCCCGATCACGACCCACTGGCGGACGATCGAGCTGCTCACCGACGAGATGTTCGACCGGATGCTGCGCGTCCACCTCCACGGGACGTTCTACTGCACGCGCGAGGCCCTGCCGCGGATGCGGGCGCAGGGGCGCGGCGGCCGGATCGTCAACATGGGCTCGATCATGGGCACGGCGTCGATGCTCGGCGCCCCCGACTACTGCGCCGCGAAGGGTGCGATCCTCGCCTTCACGCGCGCCACCGCGCGGGAGGCCGCGTCCTACGACGTGCTCGTGAACGCGATCGCGCCCGGGTACGTCGAGACGCCGCTGCTCGTGAACGTCGAGCCCGCGACGAAGCAGCTGATCGCCCTGCAGACGCCCTTGCGCCGTCTCGGCGAGCCGGCCGACGTGGCGGCGGCCGCGGTCTACCTCGCGGGGCCGGGCGGGAAGTTCGTGACCGGGCAGGTGCTGTCGCCCAACGGCGGCATCCACATGTCGCAGTGACTCACGGGGCGCTCGCGGGGGAGAGGGCGCCGATCGCCGCGGCGAGGCCCGCGACCTTCGCGGGGTCGGCAGGGCCGTCGGCGCGCCACGCGATCCGGCCGCCGTCGTCGAGCAGGAGCGCCGTGATGCTCTCCCGCCGTGCACCCAGCGTGGCGAGGAACCCGTCGCGATCGGTGTAGACCGTGACCGTGCGCCGACGTGCCGCCTCGTCGGGGATGCCGGCGCGCATGCCGTTGTTCACCCAGAACCGGAACGGCGCCGACGATGCGCCGATCACCGGAACCTCGTAGAGCCGGGCGGCGGGTCGCGCGGCGAGCAGCGGCTCGGCGGCGCGGATCCAGGTGTCGACGTCGGCCTGCTGCTCGCGCTCGAAGGCGACGACGACGACCCGGGGCGACCCCGAGAGCCCCGCCGGCAGCCGGACCTCGCGGCCGAGGAGGTCGATTCCCGTGACCTCGGGGAAGCCCGACGGCACGGGGCGAAGCGAGGAGTTCGTTCCGGCCCCGATGCAGCCGGGGAGGAGGGCGGAGACGATGCCGAGGGCGGCGGCGAGCAGCGAGCGCGAGGACCTCATGCCGGAAGCATCCACGGCGCCGCGGGAAGGGCAAGGAGCGGGCGCGGGAGGAGGCTGCGGGTTTGACGATCGGCGACCGTCTGGTGTCGAATCCGGAAGGAGTCGACGGAAAGGAGTTCATCCATGTTCAGTCACGTCATGGTCGGAGCCAACGACCTCGCTGCATCCAAGAAGTTCTACGACGCGGTCCTGGGCGCGCTCGGGATCCCCGCCGGGGTGATCGACGACAAGGGGCGCGTCTTCTACCTGTCGCCCGCGGGCGTCTTCGCGGTCACGACGCCGATCAACGGCGCCCCCGCCACGGCGGCGAACGGCGGCACGATCGGGTTCGCGGCGTCGAGCCCTGCCGCCGCGGACGCATGGCACGCGGCCGGAGTCGCCAACGGCGGTACGACCTGCGAGGACCCGCCGGGCGTGCGCGAGGGCGGCCTCGGCAAGATGTACCTCGCCTACCTGCGCGATCCGTCCGGCAACAAGATCTGCGCGCTGCACCGCATGGGGTGAATCCTCGCGTCCCCGGATCCGGGGACGGCGAGTCGAGGAGCGAGCGGGGGGCGTGCGGATGGGCGTCTTGAAGCGATGGGGCAAGCGCCCGTCCTCGCAAAGAGCGGGCAAGCGGGTGGGAAGAGCGGGTCGGCGGTTCTCGAACCGCCTCCTCGCCCGGGTGCTCCCGTTGCCCCGCAACCACGGGGTCGAGGAGATCCGGGACGTTCGCACGGTGCTCCTGGTGCGGCCGAACCCGAAGATCGGGAACACGATCCTCTCGACGCCGTTCGTCCAGGCGCTGCGCGCGATGTTTCCCGGCGCGCGCCTGCTCGTGCTCGGCTCCGAGACCTCGGGAGTCGTGCTCGCGCACCTGCCGATCGACGGGATTTACGTGCTCTCGCCGTCGTTCGTGCTGCGCCCGTGGCGGCTCGCGGCGCTCTTGTGGCGACTCCGATCGGAGAAGATCGACGTGGCGGTCGAGGCCGGCATGGGATCCTTCTCCGGGAGCCTGTTCTCGCGCCTCAGCGGTGCCCGCTACCGCGTCGGCTGCGAGGGCTCGGCGTCGCGCCTGCTGAACGTGCGCGTGCCGCGCCCGCGCGTCGCGCACGTCCGCGACCGGATCCCCGAGTTCGTGCGCGCGCTCGGAGGCGAGTGCTCGGACGAGCTCGTCTACCGCGTGTCCGCGGACGAGGACGCCGCTGCGGCGGGCCTGCTGAGGGATCCTTCCCGGGCCGACCAGCGCCTGGACAGGGGCTTCCTCGCGATCTTCGTCGGCGGCCACCTCGACAAGCGCCTGCCCGACGATCGCTGGGTCTCGATCGCCGAGGAGCTCGATCGCGCCGGGGTCCGCTTCGTCGTGCTCGCAGGGCCGGAGGAGCACGCCTTGCGCGACCGCCTCGCCGAGAGACCGGAACTCGCGCGACATCTCCTCCCGCCGCAGCCGCTGCGGCTCGTCGCGGCGGTCATGGCGCGCGCCGCGCTCGTGGTCACGACCGACTCGGGGCCGATGCATCTCTCCTCGGCGCTGGGTCGCCCGACGATCGCGTTGCTCGAGCGCGAGCGGTCGCGGCGCTTCGTGCCACGGGGCGGGGAGGACCGGGTCCTCATGTCGCCGTCGGTCGAGGACGTGACGGGCGCGGTCCGCGGACATCCCCGCTGGGCGTCGCTCGCGGGGGGCTGAGGGGCCGCCGCGACCGGACCTCGGCGGTCGGCGGATCGGGAGAGAGCCACCCGCCGGAGTCGAACCGGCGACCTACTGATTACGAATCAGTTGCTCTGCCAACTGAGCTAGGGTGGCGTGCCTCCCGTCGTAACGCAGGGGGAGGGGGCGGGCAACGGCCGAGCCGTCCCGGGTGCCTCTCTCGCGGAGCCCCGCGAGCCGGGTTGGCCGCCACGGGCCGCCGCGATAGAGACGAGCCCGAACGCAGCCCTGCCCGAGGAGGCCCTCGATGAAGACCGCGACCACCACCCTGTTCCTTGCCCTCTCCCTCGCGGCGCCGCTCGCCGCTCACGCCGCCAACGCCCAGAACGAGGCGATGAAGACCTGCAACGCGAAGGCGTCGACGACCGGGCTGTCGGGGACCGAGCGCAAGAAGTTCATGTCCACCTGCCTTTCCTCGGCGCGCAACGCCCAGCAGAAGAAGATGAAGGAGTGCAACATCGAGGCGACGGGCAAGTCGGGCGACGAGCGCAAGTCGTTCATGAAGAGCTGCCTGAGCGCGAACTGATCGCGCACCCGGGCGGGGCCGGTTGCGACCCGGCCCTCGCGCGATAGGAGTCTCGCGCGGTGTCTCCTCCGTCGCAGAGCCCGGGGCCCGCCGGGACCGGCCCCCGCCGACTCGTGCGCGAACCGCGCCCGGCCGGCGTACCCGTCGGCGGACCCGCGGTCGGAGAACCGGGGCCCGAGTCGCCGCG
>JAFMJW010000115.1 GCA_017853315.1 Alphaproteobacteria bacterium | reverse complement strand
GCCTAAGATCGTGGCGCGCCTAACGCCGGCGGGCGGTCAACGCCTCCAATGACAGCATTGACACCGTTGTCGCCATCGCTTGCCTGCGGCGGTGCCGGGGGCCCTTTGTGCCCTCGGGGGTCGGGCGGGGATTGTCCCCTCGGGCCCCGGGGCGGTGGGGTGTTCCACCCAGCACGGTGAACCAGAAAACTCGGCACCTTCAGGGGAGCGTGGACACTCGTGAGCTGACACTACACAGCCGTCCGGCCTGATGGCGAGGCTGTCGGCGGTCCGGCTCTACCGACCCTCCCCACCGCCCCCCTGCCTCGACCCGCCCCCTGAAGGTCGATGGGCCCGAGCTGCGGAGGGCGGATCTAGTCCAGGGCCGGGGGTGCCGGGCAGGCGTGCCACCCGTTCTCGTCGGGCTGTTCCGGCTTCCGGCCGGCGGGGCGAGAGGCCGTCTGGATTCCCGAAGGCCGTTGCCTGGACGCCGCGACTCAGCGATGCTCGACCTCGGTGCCAAATCGAGGTGCCCCCAACTGTTCCTCCATGGTACTGCGTCGCGCGAAACCGGCGCCAAAACCCTAGATCTTCCGGTCACTTCCGTCTCCTTCTGGGCACCCCTTGTCACTCCCTGATTCATCGACGCTTCGGCCTCTCACGTCGGTAACAGGGGTTCGATTCCCCTCGGGACCATTTCCCGCTGCCCGGCGCGCGCCGCGGTCCGATCGACCGGCGGCCACCGCGGGAGAGTCAGGCGCCCGCGGGTCGGGGGGAGGTGGTGCCGCCGGCGATGCGTGCAAGCGCGGCGTCGAGGCGTGCGAGCGAGCGATCGCGACCGAGTACGTCGAGCACCTCGTAGATCCCGGGGCTCACGGTGCCGCCGGTGAGAGCGACCCGGACGGGCTGTGCCACGGCGCCGAGCTTGCGGCCGGTCGTCGCCATCGTGCCGGCGAACGCGGCCTCGATTCCGCCGAGCGTCCACTCGGGCAGCGCCCGCAGTCGCGACGCCAGGTCGCGCAGCACCGGCTCGTTCTCGGCGACGAGGAACTTCGCGACCGCCTTGTCGTCGAAGACCAACTCGTCGGAGAGGAAGGAGCGGGCCGACTCGGCGAGCTCGAGCAGCGTCTTCGACCGCTCCCGCAGGGTCGCGGCCATCTTCGCGAGCCAGGCGTCGTCGCCGGGGATCGCCGTGCCGCGTTCCTCGAGAAAGGGTCGCAGGTCCGCGGCCAGCTCGGCCGGCGTGCGCTGCTTCAGGTAGTGCGCGTTCAGCCAGTCGAGCTTCTCCGGGTTGAACACTCCGGCCGACTTGCCCACGTGGTCGAGGCCGAACGCGGCGATCAGCTCCTCGCGCGTGAAGATCTCCTGGTCGCCGTGCGACCAGCCCAGACGCGCGAGGAAGTTGACCAGCGCGTCGGGGTAGTAGCCGAGGTCGCGGTAGGAGGTGACCGCGGTCGCCGCGTGTCGCTTCGAGAGGCGCGCGCGGTCCATCCCGAGCACCTGCGGCAGGTGGGCGAAGCGGGGCAGGGGGGCGCCGAGCGCGCGGTAGATGTGGACCTGCTTCGGCGTGTTGGCGAGGTGGTCGTCGCCACGGATCACGTCGGTGATCGCCATGTCGGCGTCGTCGACCGCGACGCAGAGGTTGTAGGTCGGCGTGCCGTCGGCGCGCGCGATCACGAAGTCCTCGACGTCGGCGTTCGCGAACTCGACGCGACCCTTCACCGCGTCCTCGATCACGATCGCGCCGTCCAGCGGGATCGCGAAGCGCACCGCGCCCGCGACGCCCGGCGTCGGTCCCGGCCCGACGCCCGGTCGGCAGTGGCGGTCGTAGGCCGGGCTGCGGCCCGCCTCGATCGCCGCCTTGCGGCGCGCGTCGAGGTCCTCGGGTGGACAGGTGCAGTAGTAGGCGTCGCCCGACGCGAGCAGGCGGTCGATCGCCTGGAGGTAGAGCTGCGTGCGCTCGGTCTGGAAGAACGGCCCCTCGTCCCAGTCGAGGCCGAGCCACTGCATCGCGCCCATGATCTCGCGCGTCCACTCGGGGCGGGAGCGCTGGCGGTCGGTGTCCTCGATGCGCAGCACGAAGGCGCCGCCGTCGCGTCGCGCGAGCAGCCAGCTGAACAGCGCGGTCCGCACCCCGCCGACGTGGAGCGCCCCGGTCGGGCTCGGCGCGAAGCGGGTCCGTGTCGGCACCCGGGCGGGGCTAGCAAACCCCTCGAAAACCCGCCAATCTCCGCGTGTCGCCGGCCCCCGCTCGGACCCGCGGGAGACGGCGCGGGGGCGTGCGATGACGACGACGCGCAAGCGCATCCTGGTGGTCGAGGACAACGAGGACAACCGCCGCATCCTCGTGTTCCGCCTGCGCAAGATCGGCGACTTCGAGATCGTCGAGGCGAACAACGGTGCCGAGGCGCTCGCGGCCTTCCGCGAGCATCCGCCCGACCTGGTGTTCATGGACCTGAAGATGCCCGTGATGGACGGATGGGAGGCGACGCGCCGGATCCGGGAGAGCGAGTCCGGACGCCGAGTGCCGATCGTCGCGATCACCGCGCAGGCGATGGCGGGCGACGAGCAGCAGGCGCTCGCCCAGGGGTGCGACGACTATCTCGCCAAGCCGGTCGTGGACGCCTCGCTGGTGCGCGCGAAGGTCGAGCGTTTCCTCGGCCCGAGCTGACCGGACGCCTTCGCTGCGCGCGACGAGTCGCTCGCCCGGGCGATCCCGACCGCCGCGACGCGTCGCGGTCGCTGCGCGTCGCCCGGGCGTTCCCTTGCCTCGGCATCCCGATCTTGGGATAAGGCGGCGGCCGCGGGGGTGGACCCGGCGACGTGGGGGGAGCGTGGAACGCGCTTCCGGGATCGCGAGGAGGGATCGATGGGGACGATTCGAACGGGGACTCGGGCGGCGGCGATCGTCGCGGTCGCGACCCTGCTCTGCTGGGGGATCGGCGCGACGCCCGCCGGGGCGACGCTCCGCTGGGGCGACCTCCAGGTCTCGGGCGACCTCTCGGCGCAGAACCTGATCCGCATGCGGACCCCCAGCGAGTACATGCCCGTCCAGCAGCGCAACGTCGCCCGCATCCGGCTGGACTACGACTTCATCAAGGACGACAAGGTCGCGGGCCGCTGGAATGCCCCGGACTTCCTCGACTCGGTGAAGGGCTACCTCCTCTACCGCGGCGTCTACGACAGCTACTACGACTTCGCCCCCGGCGGAGCGCTCTACGAGTTCAGCGGCAAGAAGATCCCGACGGTCGGCCTCGCCGGACAACCGCTCCCCGGGTCGCAGGCCGACGTGCCCAAGTGGGCGCGCGACTCGGTGAAGTTCGAGAACGTTCTGCGCGAGGCCTACGTCGACCTCGCCTTCAAGGGCGCGCCCCTCAGCTTCCGCATCGGCCGCCAGCAGATCGTCTGGGGCGAGACGGACAACTTCCGGCTGCTCGACCGCGTGAACGCCCTCGACCTCACCTGGCACCTCCAGCAGGAGACCGAGATCGGCCACAGTTGGGACCAGCTGCGCATCCCCTACTGGGGCATCAAGGGACTCTACCAGGTCGGCAACCTCGGGCCGGTGAACAACGGCTACCTCGAGGCGTTCTGGAACCCGGGCACCTGGCAGCCGAACAAGCGGCGCTTCCTGCCCTACTCGCCGTGGAGCCTCCCGGTCATCAGCCCGATCGACTACGCGGGCGTGTTCCCGGGCGGGCTCGCGCGCGACACGACGATCTTCATCCAGGGCGACTACGCGCGCAACATCAAGGAGAACAGCCAGGCCGGCATCCGCTTCGGCGGCCAGGGCCCGGCCGGCATCGACTTCACGCTCGCCTACATCTACTCGCGCTACAACCAGGACGACGGCGCGAACGCGGCGTTCGTCCGCGCGATCCTCGACCAGGAGGAGGCGGTCGCCGCCTTCAGCGCGGGGCAGCTCCCCGGCTACTACTACACGCCGTACACGAACAACGTCGGCTTCTCGATGAACTACTTCGACAGTTTCACCGAGGCCGTGCTCAAGACCGAGCAGGTCTTCGTCATGGGCGTCCCCTTCAACAGCGGTGACCTGCGCTCCCCGATCCTGCCCTCGCAGCTCTTCGGCACGAAGCAGAAGAACATGTGGCAGGGCATGCTCGGCTTCGACCGGCCGACCTGGATTCGCTGGCTGAACCCGCGCGCGACCTGGCTCATCCTGGGCCAGTTCTTCTGGCACTACCTGCTCGACAACGAGCGCTCGGTCGGCAACCAGGTCGGCCTCGTCGGCAACTTGAACCCGACCGGGCAATCGCCGCTGGTCGTGCGCGGCACCGGCGCCCCCTGCAACGGCCCGAACTTCGACGGCTGCAAGGCGCGCGACACGATCCGCGACTGGGAACTCCTCGCCACCATCGCGGCGACGAGCTTCTACCTGAGCGGCACGCTGGTGCCGCAGATCACCTACGCGCTCGACCCGGTGAACCACTTCAACATGATGGTCGCGTGGAGCATGGACTACTACGTGACGAACGACTTCATCGCGAACCTGGGCCAGCGCTACTACATCAACACGACCGAGCAGCCGGTCCGCGAGACCTGGGGGCTCGGCGGCGTGAACCGCGGCCGCAGCGAGACGCAGGTCCGCCTCACCTGGCAGTTCTGATCGCCGGGGGGTTCCGACCCGCCGCTCGACGCTCACGGGGCGCCGCCGGAGATTCCGGCGGCGCCCCGTCGCGTTTCCGGGCCGTCCGAGGAAGTTCCCCGATGCGGATCCGCCCACGCCCGAGCCGTCCGCGCGGGCTTCCGACTCGGCCCGGGCGATGGCCCGGGTCCGGGGATTCCGAATGAGCCGTCTGGGAATCGAACCCAGGACCCTCTGCTTAAAAGGCAGATGCTCTAACCGACTGAGCTAACGGCTCGCCTCCCCCTGGGTAGCAGAGCACGGGCCGGATGCCCCGGGCCACGTGTGGGGCGCGGCCTCCGCTGGCCAGCGGCTCCCCGCCGGGAGGCATCGGAGGGCTCGCTCCTCCTGCACGTCCGGCTAGGACCGGGCGCCCGCGCCCCGCGTCGCGGACGATCCGAGGCGGCGCGGGGTGCCCGCCCCCCGCGCCGCCGTCTCCGCGCGGCGGCGGGACGCGGACATCGCCCAGGAGCAGACCGGGCAGGCGTCGGGGTCGTGTCCGCGCGCCGGGCAGTGGCTGCGGCCGAAGTGGATGATCTGGAGGTGCAGACGGTTCCACGCCCCCTGAGGAAACACGCGCTTCAGGTCGCGCTCGGTCTGCTCGACGTTGCGGCCGGAGGAGAGGCCCCAGCGGAAGGCGAGCCGGTGGATGTGGGTGTCGACCGGAAAGGCGGGGACGCCGAAGGCCTGCGCCATGACGACGCTCGCGGTCTTGTGCCCGACGCCCGGCAGGGCCTCGAGGGCCTCGAAGTCGGCGGGCACGCTCCCGCCGTGGCGATCGACGATCAGGCGGGAGAGTTCGCGGATCGCGCGTGCCTTTCCGGGGGCGAGGCCGCAGGTGCGGATGCGCGAGAGGATCGTGCGCTCGGGGAGCGCTGCCATGGCCTCGGGCGTGGCAGCGCGCTCGAAGAGCCCGGGCGTGACCAGGTTCACGCGCTGGTCGGTGCACTGCGCCGAGAGCACGACGGCGACCAGGAGCGTGAACGGATCCGAGTGGTCGAGCGGGATCGGCGGGTCGGGGAACCGTCGCTGCAGGATCTCGTCGATCCGCGCGGCCTTCTCGGCCCGGGTCATCCGAGCGCCCTCGTGACGAACCAGAAGGTGCCGAGACCGGCGAGCGCGCCGGCCAGCGTCGCCTCCAGGGTGCGCTCGGTCGGTTCGCCGAGGAGTCGTCCGACGAGCCGGAAGAGCGGCCAGGCGATCGCGGCCGCGGCGAAGAGCGCGGCCTCGATCCCGAGGTTGAAGCCGAGGAGTGCGGGGACGAGGCGCTCGCGCGGCAGGACGAGCCCGGCCACGGCGGACGCGAAGCCGAGCCCGTGGACGAGTCCCGCGGCGAAGGCGAGCAGCGCCCGGAGGCGGGCCGGCGATTCGGATGCGCGCAGGAGTCCGAAGCGACAGAGGGTGAAGAGCGCGAGCCCGCCGAGCGCGAGCGGCGCGAGGGTGCCGGGGCGCCGGTCCGCGGCGAATGCGAGGGCGACGACGAAGAGCGCTGCCGCATGCGCGATGGACGACCGCCCTCCCGCGAGCACGAACGAGTCCTCGGCGGCGGCGAGAGCCACCGAGAAGCCGATCAGCGCTCCCACCGCCGTGCCGGCGGGAGCCAGGAGTCCGAGCCCGGCGACCGCGAGCCCGATGCTGGTCGCGAGGGCGTAGGCCGCGAGCGTGGTCGCGACCTCGGCCATCGAGCGCGCGAGCAGCAGCAGGGCCGCGAGGAACGCGAGGTGGTCGAGGCCGGTCACGAGGTGGTCGGCGCCGATCGAGACCCAGCTGGCGAACGACGTCCCGATCGCGGCGCCCGCGCTCTTCGCCTCGCCGGCTTGCGGATCGAGCAGCCACGAGGAGTCGTTCTCGCCGAGGATGCGCTCCTCGACTCGCCCGTCGGCGAGCGTCGCGCGAGCGAAGTGCAGGTGCGCCGGGTTCTCGGGCCGGAGGACCGACGCGCGGATCTCGCGCGGGCCGGGCTCGGGGCAGTCGATTCGCCACGAGCGCGCGACCCAGCCGTCGGCGGTGGGAGTGCGCCCCGGCGCGCCGACCACGGTGCAGGACGCTCCGCCGGAGTAGAGCTGGAGTCTCCGGGCGAGGTAGGCGCCGATGCGGTCGGACGAGGCCGTGTCGGGAGCGCCCTCGGCGATCGCGCTCGCGTCGAGCGCGCTCATGCGCGCCTCGACCTGCGCGCCCCGCGGGTCCATGCGCCACGAGGAGTAGGAGATGCTCTTCACGTGGGCGCGGGCCGGGCCCTCGAGAAGGACGACGGCCACGGCTGCGAAGGCGAGGGCACCGGTCGTGCGTGGAGCGCTCACGGCAGCGTCCCGGCGACCTGCACGTTCGCCTTCGCTCGCAGCCCTTCGACGTAGGACCGCAGCGCCTGCTCCCCGCGTCGACGCCGGACCTCGGAGCGCACGAGCGACTCGATCTCCGCCAGCGGCGGCACGTCGCCCCGGTCGCGCTCGACGACCATCACGACGTGGAAGCCGTCGGCGGCGCGCGCGGGGTCGGCGACCTGTCCGGGCGAGAGCGCGAGCGCTCCCCGGCTCGCGGTCGGTCCCAGGTACTCGACGAACTTGGCGGGCGGGAGCATCGCGTCGGGCAGGGGCGCCGTCGGCTCGTCGCCCGAGCGCGCGACCGTCGCAGGATCCTCCCCGGCGCGCAGCCTCGCCGCGATGTCGTCGGCGCGCTTGCGCGCCACGCCCTCGTCGTCCCCGGGGGCGACCTTCACGAACACGTCGCGCGCCCGCATGCGTCCGGGGGCCGCGAAGAACCACGCCTCGTCGCGATGGAAGACTGCCACCTCGTCGGCCGTGGGCTCGGTCGAGGAGGCGTCGCCCACGGCAGCCTGGATGACGGCCGCCACGAGGTCGTTGCGAACCTTCGCGTCGCGCCGCACGAGCCCGAGCTCGACGCCGCGCTGCAGCAGCAGTTCCTCGTCGACGAGACGGTCGAGGATGCGCTTGCGCTCGTCGTCGCCCACGGCGTCGCGACGGTCGCGGCCCATCGCGTCGAGCGCACGGAGGAAGTCGGTCCGCGAGACGGGGACGCCGTTCACGGTGGCGACGGCGTCGGCGGCCGGCGCTGCCGAGGGGCCGGGGAGGGTGTCCGGGCGTGTCGGGGAGCGGAACAGCGAGGTCGCGGCGAGAATCAGGCCGACCAGCGTGCCGAGGGCGAGCAGGGCGGTCGGCGTGCGTCCGGCGCCGGGGCTGCCGTCGGCGGGCGAGGGCATGACAGCAGGCTAGCGACTACGGGTCCGAGGCGCATCGCCGGACGGGAGCGCGCCCCGGTGACAGGCCGCCGCGAACGGCGCGAACCAGGGCCCGCCCCGTCTTGTCGCGTGCCTCCACGGGGCCTGCGCGGAAGTCCACGGTCCACGCGTCGTACGGGAAGGCGCGGTAGGTCGAAGACGTCCAGTGGAGGTCGGGCCGCGTGCAGCTGCAGGAGGTCACCGTGCAGCCGGGCGCGCACCCGGTGTCGAAGGCCTCGAAGGTGGGGACGGCCCCGACGACCCCGATTCTCCGGATCGACTCGAGTTCCTCCAGGTTCGGGATCCGCCAGTCGGAGTGGCCGGCGAAGCCGTTCCCGGCGTTCAGGGTCGCGATGAAGTCCGTGACCGCGGTCCCGTCCATCGGGGTGCCAGCGACATCGCAGATCTCGTCGAACGGGTTCGCGTCGCCGCACCAAGTGAACGTCCTGTCCCAGGCGTGGATCGAGTCGTCGCCGGACTTCTTCTCCCACGTGAGCCCGGTCCGGAGGTCGGTCACCGTTCCGTCGCCGTTGTCGACGTAGTGAACGGGGCTCGGCGTGGGCCCGGGGAAGGGGGTGGGGGCTGGGGTCGGCATGGGCCGGAGACCGCGAACGGCGCGGACGTAGTGGGATTCGGGCTTGAACTCGGTCGGGGGGTCAGAGTACTGGCTCCAGCCCCAGTAGAAGTTCGGGGCCACGGCCCGGGACTCGGAGAATCGGTCCGTCGAGGACGTCCAGTACGTCGAGGCCCGCGTCGGTCCGAACACCGGGCTGATGCACGGCGAGCCATCGCCCTGCGCCGGCGACCAGGGCTCGAGGATGCCCTCGGGGGTACTCGGCCCAATCCCCAACTCGTCCGCGGTGGGCAGTCGCCAGTCGCAGTGCCCGGCGAAGCAGTCCGCGTTCAGCCGCTCGAGGAACAGGGTGGCCGCCGTGCCGTCGAATGCCCAGAAGGGAGGCCCGACCGCCGTCCAGGAATACCGGTTGTTGACGTCGTGCGGGTCGGGGCAGGTCGCCTCGTCGGTGCAGACGACTCCCGCTCCGTAGTCGTGGGCGACCACCGTGCCGGTCTTCTTCTCCCACTGCAGGGTGGTCCACTCGTCGGTCACCGTGCCGTCGCCGTTGTCCACGAAGCGCACCGGCGTGGGCGTCGGGGTGGGCGTGGGCGTCGGGGTCGGGGTGAGCGGCGCCATGCCGGCGCGGACCGCCCGGAGGCGAAATCGGTGCTCCGTCCCGACGGAGTTCACGTAGCCGTCGCTGAAGTCCACCACCCACGCAGCTCCCCACTTGGACCAGCTGGACGACGACCGATAAGCGTCGAAGGCCGTGCAGCTGCAGGACGAAATCGTGCAGCCCGGGGAACAACCGGAATCGAAGACGTCGAAGGTGGCCGGCATGACGACCTCGAGGTTTCGCAGGGACTCGAGCTCTTCCAGGTTCGGGATGCGCCAGTCGGAGTGCCCGGCGAACCCCGAACCGGCATTGAGTGCGGCGAGGAAGTCGTCGGCGCTCCCCCACCCGTCGTACGTGTCGTCGACGTCGTGGATCGACCCGTCGTCGGACTTCTTCTCCCACACGAGTCCCGTTCGATCGTCGGTGATGGTCCCGTCTCCGCCATCGGTGAACGAGTGCGCCGCGCCGGCCCGCAGGTCGCCGTCGCTGCCGGGGCCGTGCGCGGTCGTCTGCCCGGTTCCGAGCAGCGAGAAGGGGGTGCCCTCCGCCACGCGCGCCGCGCCGTCGGCGAGGAACGCGCGAACCTGCTCGACGTCGCCGGTCGAGTCGCAGTCCGTGCCGTAGCGGCTCTCGGCGAGCCCGTAGGCCTTCGCGAGCGCGGCGTCGCAACCCGTCCTCGCGGCTCGGAGCCGCGCCTCGTCGGAAGTCTCCCGTTCCGACTTCGCGAACGCGGCGTCCGCTCTCATCCGGCACGCGGAGAAACGCGAGGCCGCGAGGAGCTTCGCGGCCGAACACTTCCGCGCGGGCGTCGTCGGTCGGGCCGTCGCAGGCAGGAGGAGCGCGGCGGCGGCGAGTGCGAAGAGGGCGGTGCTCCACCTGCCGCTCCCGGGGAGAGACAGCGAAAACTTTCTCATGGGACCATCACCGACGCGACAGTCCCGGTTGGGCGAATTCCGCGCAAGATCGGGGTTCGCACGTAAGGGGACGGTGCGGTCCGGCCCGGGGGCCCGGAGTCGGGCCGGGCTACCTGCCGAGCTCGCGCAGGTCGTCACGCCCCGCGGCGAGGGCCGTGTCGGTGAGATCCGTGAACGCCCCGTCGACGCAGATCATGACCGGACGCATCTTCGGGTGTCGCTTCGATCGACGGGGCGCAACTTCGCGAACGGGCCCCCTCGCGAAAGAAGGGGCTTGCAGCGAAGGGTGGCGACGTGGCATCCCGCCGCGGTCTGCCGGTTCTCGCGATTGAAAGGCTCTCCATGCGCTCTTCCGCTTCGAATCATCGGCTCCTCCCTGCCGCCC
>JAFMJW010000012.1 GCA_017853315.1 Alphaproteobacteria bacterium | reverse complement strand
CAGTTGATGCATTCGTCGGTGATCATCGTCGCCATGGCGACCGAACCTCCCCTTGGATCGATGTCCGACGGACCCCGGGGCGCCCGTGACGCGGCGCTCCCGGCCCCGCGGGACCGGCATCCGGACCCTTACCGATGGGGCGCCGGGGAGACAAGAACGGCGCGACGGCCGGCCCGCGGTTGAAAGTCGGGCGAGCGGGGTTATCGTCCGCAGGTCCCGGGGGCCGGGCACGCGCCCACGTCCCCGTTCCATTCCAAACCTCCGAAGGAGATCGGCACCATGGCGGCAAAGAGCGTTCACCTCCACGAGAAGGCCCGCAAGGGCCTGCTGGCCGGCCTGAACCAGGTGGCCGACGCCGCCAAGGTCACCCTGGGCCCGCGCGGCCGGACCGTCCTCATCGCGAAGTCGTGGGGTGCGCCCCAGGTCACCAAGGACGGCGTCACGGTCGTCAAGGAGATCGAACCCGAGGGCAAGTTCGAGGCGATGGGGGCGAAGGTCCTGCGCGAGGCGGCGACCAAGACCGCGGACCTGGCCGGCGACGGCACGACCACCGCGACCATCCTCGGCCGCGCGATCGCCCACGAAGGGCTCCGCCTGTGCGCCGCGGGCTACGACCCGATGCAATTGAAGCGCGGCATCGAGAAGGCCGTCGCGGCGGTCGTCGAGGACCTCGGGCGGCAGAGCAAGCCGGTCAAGGATCGGAAGCACATCGCGCAGGTCGGCACGATCTCGGCCAACGGCGAGGAGGAGATCGGCGAGATCCTCGCGGACGCGATGGAGAAGGTCGGCAAGGACGGGGTCATCACGATCGAGACGGGCCAGGGGCTCGAGACCGTGCTCGACCTCGCCGAGGGCATGCGCTTCGACCGCGGCTATCTCTCGCCCTACTTCGCGACCAACCCGCAGAAGATGACCGCCGAGATCGAGGATCCCTACATCCTGATCCACGAGAAGAAGATCTCGAGCATCCACGATCTCCTCCCGGCCCTCGAGAAGATCGCGCAGACCGGTCGCCCGATCCTCATCCTCGCCGAGGACGTCGAGGGCGAAGCGCTCGCGACGCTCGTCGTGAACCGCATGCGGGGCGTGCTGAAGTGCGCGGCCGCCAAGGCGCCCGGCTTCGGCGACCGCCGCAAGGCCATGCTCGAGGACATCGCGATCCTGACCGGCGGCCGCATGATCGCCGAGGAGCTCGGCCAGAAGCTCGAGGCCGTCACCCTCGCCGACTTCGGGCGCGCCAAGCGCGTCGTCCTCGACCGCGACAACACGACGATCATCGGCGGCGGCGGCAAGAAGGCCGCCATCGAGGGGCGGATCAAGCAGATCCGGGCCCAGATCGAGGAGACCACGTCGGACTACGACCGCGAGAAGCTGCAGGAGCGGCTCGCGAAGCTCGCGGGCGGGGTCGCCGTGATCAAGGTCGGCGGCGCGACCGAGGTCGCGATGAAGGAGAAGAAGGACCGCGTCGAGGACGCGATGTACGCGACCCGCGCGGCGGCCCAGGAAGGCATCGTCGCCGGCGGCGGCGTGGCTCTCCTTCGCGCGGCGCAGTCGCTCGACAAGCTGAAGCTCGAGGGCGACCAGCAGTACGGCGTCGACATCGTGCGCCGCGCGCTCGAGGAGCCGCTGCGCCAGATCGCGATCAACGCGGGGCAGAACGCGCCGGTGGTCGCGGCCCGCGTCCGCGAGGGCAAGGGCGACTTCGGCTGGAACGCGGCCACCGACACCTTCGAGCCGCTGGTCGCGGCCGGCGTGATCGACCCGACGAAGGTCGTGCGCACCGCGCTCCAGAACGCGGCGAGCGTCGCGGGGCTCATCATCACGACCGAGGCCGCGATCGCCGAGAAGCCGGCGAAGAAGTCGGGCGGAGACGGGCACGAGGGCCACGACCACGGCGACATGGACGACGACTACTAGGACGCTCCCGACGACACGTCCGGACCCGGGGGGCCGGCGCCGCGAGGTGCCGGCCCCTTCTTCGTGGGTCCCCCCTCGCCGGCGACGGGCCGCGCTGCGCCGGCCTACCCCGTCGATCTCGCGAGGAGTTCAGCCCAGACCTCGGCGCACCGCGCGCGGGTCTCGCCCGGGGGGCCGGCGTTCTCGATCACGAAGTCGGCGAGCTTCGCCTTCTCCTCGAGCGGCATCTGGGATCGCACCCGGTCGCGCGCCTCGTCGGGGCTGAGCCCGTTGCGCTCGCACAGGCGCCGCAACTGGACCGCAGGCGTCGTCGTCACGACGACGAGCGGCCGCCAGGCGTCGGCCTGGCCGTTCTCGACGAGCAGCGCCGACTCGTAGAGCACGACGGGCGCGCCCAAGGCCTCGGCTGCGGCAAAGCGCTCGAGCAGGAGCCGCCCGATCGCCGGGAACGTGATCGACATGAGCTTGCGTCGCTTCGCGTCGTCCGCGAACACCACGCGCCCGAGCTTCGGTCGGTCCAGCGAGCCGTCGGGCAGCAGCACGTCGCGGCCGAACTCCTCCACGACGGCCGCGAGAGCCTCCGAGCCCGGTCGGACCGCGTCGCGCGCCGCGACGTCGTCGTCGACCACCGCTGCTCCCATCTCCCGCAGGAAGCCTGCAACGAGGCTCTTGCCGCAGGCGATCCCGCCCGTCAGGCCCGCGCGAACCACGGCTCGACGCCCTAGCGGCCGGCGCGGGGCCCGGGCAAGCCGCTCGACGCTCGCCGCCCGAGCCCCCCCGCGACCGCGGCGCGTCGCCGACGCCCGGGGCCGTCGTCCGCGCCCGCCTTGCCCGCGCGGGCCGATCCCGTGTAGACCGGCACCGATGTACCTCGTCACGATTTCGAAGCAGGGCTACGTGCAGTTCGCGACGACCCCGCACGGGCGGGCCGCCGTCGGACTCACCGAGGCCGGCGTCGTCCGCGTGCTCGCCCCGGGCGACGGCGGCGGCGAGTGGCGCACCGTCCGGGAGTGGGACGGCAAGCGGTTCGCCCACACCGACCTGGTCGTCCTGCTCGGCCGCCTGCCGGAGCCGGAGCGCGCCGAGGAGCTGCTCGCGAGCCTGCCCGCCGAGACGGCGGCCTGAGTTCCGCGATGTCCGCGAACCCGCCGAGCCGCGACGCCCTGGGCGGGGTCCGCGTCGTCGAGTGCGGCGACTTCGTCGCCGCGGCCTACGCGTCCAAGCAGCTCGCCGACCTCGGCGCCGAGGTGGTGAAGATCGAGCACCCCCGCGGCGACACTGCGCGCCGTCGCGGGCCCTTCGCGGGCGGCCGGGAGAACCCCGACGCGAGCGGCCTCTTCCTGTACCTGAACACGAACAAGCGCGGCATCGCGGTCGACCTCGACCGGGCCGCCGGGCAGGAGATCCTCGCGCGCCTCGCCGACCGGGCCGACCTGCTCGTCCACGACGTGCCGCCCGCCTCGATCGCGGCCCGAGGCCTCGACGACGGCGAGTTGCGCGCGCGACGGCCGGGGCTCGTCGTCACGTCGATCAGCCCGTTCGGACTCGACGGCCCCCATCGCGAACTGCACGCGCACGACCTGAACCTCTGGTGCGCGGGCGGCCTCGCGGCCCTGAACGGCGGCGGGCCCGGCAGCGACGACCTGCCGCCGCTCAAGGCCTTCGGCCAGCAGGCGGGATTCCAGGCCGGGCTGAACGCGGCGGTCGCGTCGCTCGGTGCGCTCTACGAGCGCCTCGGCAGCGGCGAGGGACAGCTCGTCGAGATCTCGGCCCAGGAGTGCATCACCTCGATCCTCGAGATGACCTACGAATTCCTGCCGTACATGGGACTCGTCGCCTCCCGGCTCGGCCAGAAGCCGATCCAGCCGCTCGACTTCCTCGAGTGCAAGGACGGCTGGATCTTCATCTGCTGCGTCGAGGAACACCAGTGGCACCGGTTCGTCGAGATGATCGGCACGCCGGAGTGGTCGCAGATGGAGCTGTTCGAGAACCGGATGACCCGCGCGGCGAACTGGGACGCACTCTCGATCTTCCTGAACGAGGTCGCCTCCGAGTGGACCGTCGCGGACCTCTACCACGCGGCCCAGGCGCGGCGGATCCCGTTCGCGCCGGTCTCGACCATGGGCGACCTGCTCGACTCGAAGCACCTGAAGGCGCGCGGCTTCTTCGCGACCGTCGCGGATCCCGACGGGAGCCCGGTGACGATGCCCGGTGCGCCCTACCGCCACTCGGCGACCCCGTGGCGCATCCGTCGTCGCGCGCCGCGACTCGGCGAGCACACCGACGAGGTCCTCGCGGAGCTCGGCTACGCGGACGGCGACGTCGTCCGGCTGCGGGCGGACGGGGTGGTCGCTTGAAGCCGCGGGCCGCTCGACGCCGCCCCCTCGAAGGGCTGCGGGTCGCCGACTTCACGTGGGTCTGGGCCGGGCCGTTCTGCACGCTGCAGCTCGCCCACCTCGGGGCCGAGGTGGTCCGCGTCGAAACCGCCTCGCGCGTCTGCGTGACGCGGATGCTGCCGCCCTGGCCCGACTTCCAGCCCGGACCGAACCGGTCGGGCTACTTCAACCAGTACAACCAGGGGAAGAAGAGCCTCGCGCTCAACCTGAAGGACGAGCGCGCGCTCGAGGTCGCACGCGACCTGGTGCGCAGGAGCGACGTCGTGGTCGAGAACTTCGCGGCCGGCGTGATGGACCGCCTCGGGCTCGGCTGGGAGGTCTGCCGCGCGCTTCGCCCCGACCTCGTCATGATCTCGCTCTCGGGCTACGGCGCGACCGGGCCCGAGGCCGAGTACGTGTCCTACGGCCCCGCGCAGGTGCCGCTGTCGGGATTCTCGTCTCTCACCGGCTACCCGGAGTGGCGCCCGATGCACGTCGGCATCTCCTACGGCGACCCGACCGGAGGACTCCACGGCGCGGTCGCGGTGCTGGCCGCCCTCTTCCACCGACGCCGCACCGGAGAAGGCCAGTACATCGACCTCTCGCAGTGGGAGGGGACGATGGCGCTGCTGCCCGAGGGCATCCTCTCGCAGACGATGGCCGGGGCGACTCCCGGACGCCACGGCAACCACGACCCTCAGTGGTCGCCCCACGCGGTCTACCGCTGCGCCGGCGAGGACCGATGGGTCTCGATCGCGGTCGTCGACGAGGACGAGTGGCGCGCGCTCTGCTCGGTCGTCGATCCCGCCCTCGCCGGCGACGCCCGCTTCGCGGCCGCGGCCGACCGCAAGCGCAACGAGGCCGCGCTCGACGCACTCCTCGGCGAGTGGTGCTCCTCGCGCACGCCCGAGGAAGTCACCGCCGCCCTGCAGGCCGTGCGCGTGGGCGCGTTCACCGTGATGAACGCGCGCGACCTCGACGGCGACCCGCACCTGTCCGGCCGAGACTTCTGGGTCGAGCTGCCGCATCCCGAGGTCGGCGTCCGGCGCCACGCCGGCATCCCGTACCGCCTGCACGAGAGCCCGGTCGAGGTTCAGTCCGCTGCTCCCTGCCTCGGCCAGCACACCGACGAGGTGCTGCGCGACGTGCTGGGCTACGACCAGGCGCGGATCGACGCGCTGCGCGCCGACGGCCTGCTGGACTGAAGGCGGATCCGTCCGACGGGCGCGGCGCGATGGCCGAGCGTCCTCGGCCGGGGGCCTCTCGTCGGCCTCAGGCCCCGCCGTGCCCGGCGGCGCCGCGACGTCGCTGGGTCAGGATGTCGACCATTCCCTCCCGGTGCTCGGAGCTCCACGCGAGGAGCAGCACGGACGCCGCGACGTAGGCCCACGAGAACCAGGTCCGCTGCTCGGGGTCGGGCGAGAACAGCTGGGCCAGGAAGAGGACGGCGAGCATGCCGGCCTCCGCGAGGTTGAACTTGAAGTTCGACAGCACCACGAGCGCGAAGAGCGACTGCGCCGCGGTGAGGAAGACTTCCTCGACCTGGCGCGCATCGAAGTGGAGCGGTTGCGGCCCGGCGCCGCCGAGCGAGTAGGCGACCGGCAGCATGCCGACGAGCAGCGTCCACTGGTTCACCTTGGAAGAGAGCAGAGCGCGCAGTCCCGCGCCGGCCTTGCCGGTCATCGCGAAGATGATCGAGACGATGAACTCCGGGGACTCCGAGGCGAGCGGCGCGAGCCACTGGACGAGCAGGAACTCCTCGACCCCGAACTGTCGGCCGATGCCGAGCAGCGCCTCGGCGAAGGGCTCGGCCGCGGAGACGATCGTGGCACCGGCGAGCAGGAAGAGCCCGATCACGGCCGCACGGCGACCGGCGGTCGGCAGTCGCTCGGCGAGCGCCCCGGGGACGCCGTCGAGCTCGACCTCCTGGTGTCCGCTCCGTGCCGCCGAGACCATGTAGTAGACGAAGAGTGCCAGCAGCAGGATCGCGTCGACCAGCCCGAGCGTCCCCTTCCACGCGACGAACAGCGCGTAGAGCGTCGCGAGGGCGAGGCAGGTGAGTTCCAGCATCTCGCCGCGGTCGAGCGAGATCGAGCGCTCCCGGCGGGCGAGCCACAGCGCCGCGACCACCGCCGGCCAGCCGAGCCCGATCAGCAGCCGGTTCGCGCCCGTCATGTTCGCGGTGGCGAACGGCGCGTACTCGGGCTGCGACCCGGCGGTGTAGGCGAAGTAGAGGTCGACCGCGTACTCGGGCAGGACCGCGACCAGGGCGAGGAAGGCGAGCGCGAGCGCCTGCGGGATGTCCACCTGCCCGGCCTCCGCGGCCCACGACAGCAGGAAGGCCGCCCCGAAGATCGCGAGCCCGGCGGACACCGCGTGCACGACGTGCCCGGCGTGCCCGCCGAACGCGAGCACGCCGAACCACTGCAGCGGGAAGATCACGACGAGCGCGATCAGGAGGAGAGCGCGGGAGAGCGACAAGGGAGAGCCTTTCTCAGCCCGCCACGAGGTCCACGATCTCGCCCTCGGCCGGCGAGCCGAGGTCGATCGCGTGAGCCTGTCCCGGGGCGAGTCCGGGCGCTCGATCGTGGGAGGGATGCCCTCCGGAGCCGTCCGGCTCGACGGGAGACGCGAGGAGCATGTGATCGGCCGAGAGCGAGCAGCCCGCACGGAGAGCCGGGGCGAGCGTCACCGCGAACGGCGGTGCCTGGCCGTGCCAGTCGAGCATCGCGAGCACCGACGGCGTCCCGCAGCCCGGGAACGGACGGCCCCGGAGCCCGGAGGGATCCTCGGCACCGCCGCCCGACACCTCGTCCCCGGGAGACCGGAACAAGGCCTCGCAGGCACGGCGGCCACCGGCGGACTCCGCTTGCCCGAGCCAGGCCGAGGCGCTCAGCAGCGCCGCCGCGACCGCGCGGTCGCGCGCACCCGGGTCGGCGAACCAGGGCGACGTCGGCGCGAGCAGGATCCTCTCGACCACCGGCAGCGCGAGTCGCGGGAACGACGCCAGCGGGCCGAACGTCGCGGCAGGAAACAGGTCGCGGGGCAGGAAGTGGTACACCGCCGCGATCGCGACCGCCGCCGCGCGATCGGCGGGCCGGATCTCGCCGTCGAAGGAAGCGAACTCCGCCGTGAGCTCGGCGGTCCCCGGCTCCTCCGACGCCGCGAGCGCCGCGCGCAGGCACGGCACGAGGTCCCGCAGGACGGGATCGACCGCGTCGAGGGCCGTGCCCGATCCGCAGGCCGAGCTGGATCGGGCCACCTCCGGAAAGCGCCGGAGGCGCGGGCAGGACGTCGACGCGCCGGGCCCGCCGTACGCCCCGTCCCCGCAAGCCGCGACGACGTCGGAACGGGTCCCCGCTTCCGCGGTCGCGGGACCGTCGGCCACGGATCGAACCGAGGTCCAGGCCCCCTCTCCCGTCCAGCCGAGCAAGGGCAGCCGGAAGTTCGCCTCGCGCACCGGCACGGATCCGGCGACCCGCGTCGCCACGCGGCCCGATCGATCGGCGAGCACGAGTCGGACGGGCTGCGTCGCGCGCTCGAAGGCCTCGGCCGCGCGCATCGCACCCGCGACGTCGCCGGCCCGCGCGAGTCCGCTCCAGGCCTGCACCGACGAGAACACCGTGCAGGCACCCCAGTGCAAGGCGACGGCGGGCTCGCGCGGATCGGCCTCTCGCCCCGCGAGCTGCCGCGCGAGGTGGGACACGAGCGGGCCCCGCCTGGTCTCGGCGACCTCGATCGAGACCGCCTCGGCGTCCCGCACCCGGATCGTCTCGTGCCGCGTCGCGAGCTTCTCCCAGCCCGATGGCGTCCGTCGGTTGCCGATGCCGTCGAGTTCCTCGAGGACGACGTCGCAGTCGTCGACCCGGGCCGGCACGCCCGCCCACGCCACGTCGCGAGTCCGTCCGACGTGAAACGCCGGTACGCCGAGCGGGGCGCAGCCGACGACCTCGAAGCCCGGAGCCGAGAGTCGCGCCTCGTAGAACGTGCCCGGCAGGCCAGGCGACGCGTAGAGCACCGCGTCGAGCGTGGCTTCCCCGGGCGAAGCGACCGCCCAGGCGGTGACGTCCGTCGCGACGTCGACCGGCAGCCCGGCCACGAGGTCGGCGATCGCGAGGTCGAGCGCGCTCCACGCCTCGCGGCGGGAGTCGAGCGGAAGCCGCGGCGGCAGGTCGCCCGCGATCCACCGCGCCCTCTCGATCCCGCAGGTGGCCGCCAACCGGCCGACGACCAGCTTGGTCGGCCAGGTCCGGAGCGAGGTCGCCAACGCGAGCAGTACCTCGATCGCGAGCGTGTCCGCGATCGTCCATGGCTCGATCACGCGAGTCGCGGGCTCGTCGGCGCCCGGCTCCGCGAACGCGGCGTTCACCCCGGCGGCGAAGGACGAGATCACGTCGTGGGCGGCCCCGGGGAGGCGAGAGGCCGCGAGCGCGGCTCGGCGGGGAACGCCGGCGGTGCGCACGAGCGCGTCGTGCGCGACGAACGCCTGCCCCAACACCTCGGCGGCCCGGCCGTGGGCGAGTCGGCGCGCGAGGTCCATCTCTCGCGGGCGATCGGTCGCCATGCACCACCCGAGCGCCGCCCATGCATCGCGCTCGGACTTCGCCGCCACGTGCGCGAGCCCGTGCTCGTCCCGGACGACGCGTACCGTGGCGCCGAGCGCCGCGAGCGGCTTGCGGGGATGCGTCGGCTCCTCGCGCCCGCGCTTGCGCCTCGAACCGTCGCGAGGCCGGTCCGATCCCGACTCGTCGAACTCGTCGGCCAAGTCGTCGGCGGGTTCGGGCACGGGCGGCGCCTCGTGCCAGCCGATCCCGCCGAAGGGTCGGGACGACTCTCCTGCACCCGCTGCGCCCGGGAGGTCGACGGCCGCACCCCCGCCCCAGGGACGACCCTCCGCCGGTGGACGGACGACGTCGTCGCCTTCGCCCGGCCCCCAGGGTCGGGTGCCGCGACGACTCATGCGGGACCGCTCCGCCCCGGCCGGAACCGGGTCACTTCTTCTTCCGGCTCTCGCCCGTCGGCACGACGAGGACCGGGCAGAGAGCGTGGCGCACCACCCGCTCCGCCACGCTGCCCATCACGAGGTGGGCGAGACCCGAGCGTCCGTGGGTGCCGATGACGATCAGGTTCGAGCGGCCGGCTCCGCCGATCTCGCAGATGACGTCGGCCGGGCGCCCGAGCTCCACCGTCGCCTTCGCCGAGGCGAGCCCGGCGAGACGCTTCGCGCGCAGGGTCTCCATCTCCTCCTTCGCCTGGCGCAGGTGCTCCTCGACGATCGACTGCGTGGCGAGCGGCGCCCCGCCGAAGACGTCGACGCCGGTGAACTCGATCGGCTCGACCACGTAGACCACGTGGATCCGCGCGCCGAGGTCGCGAGCCAGGTCGACCGCGTAGTCGAGGGCCTGGCGCGAGAGCTTCGAGAAGTCGATCGCGACGACGATGCGCTTGATCCCAGGCATGGCCAAACCCTCCTCGGCCGCGACCCGACGCGGCGAACCCCGGGGAGTCTAGGCCAAGACCCTGCCTGCTTCCACCGGGAACCTTCCCGCGCTAGCGTACCGAGGGAGGACGGGCCCGTGGCGGAACCAGACGAGAAGGCGACCGCCGCCGCGAAGCGGGCCGACGACGACGGCATCGACCTCCTGCTCGCCGTCCTTCCCGACGACCTGCGCCGCGAGCTCGATCGGCACGGGCGCAGGGAAGCGCTGCTCGAAGTCGTCCTCGACCTGGGCCGGACCGCGGAAGCCCGCTTCGAGGGCGAGACCGTCGGGCTCGGGACGCGCGCCGTGAGCCGCGAGGATCTCGCCCACGTCACGGCGAGACTCGGGTCGTTCACGAGCGACAACCGCGCGGGCATCGAGCGCACCCTGCACCGCGTCTCGGCGATCCGGAACCGGGGGGGCGACGTCGTCGGGCTCACCTGCAGGGTCGGGCGTGCCGTCCGGGGCACGGCCGGCATCCTGCGCGACGTGATCGAGTCGGGACACGGCGTGCTCCTCCTCGGCCCGCCCGGGATCGGCAAGACCACGCTCCTGCGCGAGTCGGCCCGCGTGCTCTCCGACGAGGTCGGCCGGCGCGTGGTGGTGGTCGATACCTCGAACGAGATCGGCGGCGACGGCGACATCCCGCACCCGGGGATCGGGCGCGCGCGCCGCATGCAGGTCGCGAGCCCGGAGCGACAGCACGCCGTCATGATCGAGGCGGTGGAGAACCACATGCCCGAGGTCGTCGTGATCGACGAGATCGGCAGCGAGGCGGAAGCCGCGGCGGCGCGCACGATCGCCGAGAGGGGCGTGCAACTGGTCGCGACCGCGCACGGGCGCTCGCTCGACAACCTGCTCTCGAACCCCACGCTCGCCGACCTGCTGGGCGGTGTGCACGCCGTCACGCTCGGCGACGAGGAGGCGCGGCGGCGCCACACGCAGAAGACCGTGCTCGAGCGCAAGCAGGCACCGACCTTCGACGTCCTGGTCGAGATCGAGAGCCGCGACCGCTTCGCCGTGCACCACGACGTCGCCGCCGCGGTCGACGCCTTCCTGCGCGGCATGCCACCCCGCGCCGAGATCCGGGAGCGCGACGACTCGGGGGAGGTGCGCGTCACGGCCCCCGAGCCGCCGACCGCCGAGGCCGCGACCCCGCTCGGCCCCTCGCCGGGCGGGCCGCTGCGGATCTTTCCCTACGCGATCGGCGAGGAGAGGCTGGAGCGCGCGATCCACGCGACGGGCGCGCATGCGACCGTGGCCCGCTCCGCACGCGACGCGAACGCGATCCTGACCCTCCGTTCCTATTCCCGCCGACAGCCGCCCAAGCTCCGCGACGCCCTCGCCCGCGACCTGCCCGTCCACATGTTGCGCAGCGGCAGCGGAGGCGAGATCGAGCGCTTCCTTCGGGAGTTCGCACCGGCGCGCGACGCCTGGGCCGGCCGGCCCGCGTACGACGACGAGGACCGAGGGCCCGGGGCCGAGGAGGACGCCGAGGATGGGGCACGGGCGGTGCTCGACGCGGGCCGTGCCGTCGAACTGCGCCCCCGCCCGCCCGCGCAGCGGCGGATGCAGCACGCCGTCGCCGAGCGTCACGGCCTCTCGTCGATCAGCCGCGGACGGGAGCCGAATCGGCGAGTCGTCCTGCTGCCGGCCGACCGACGCTGAGCTCGGCGGTTTGCGGCCGAGCCGACCCCGGCGTCGACCCGGCGACCCGCCCTTCGCGCGGCTTCCGTCTCGCGCCTTCTTTCCGGCTGCGCTAGAGGTCGGACACGGTGGGCGAGAAACGCGGCAAGGACGACGGGCCGCCGCGCCTGGAGGATCTCGCCGGACGCCTCCTCGGCTCGGTGCTCGACCTGGGCTTCGCGCTGTGGGCGACGGCCCGCGACGTCGCGGACTTCTCGGTGCGCGCGGTGCGCGCTGCCGCCGACGCCCTGCTCGACGCGAGCCTGCCTTCCCCGGGGAGGGACGACGAGCGCCGACGACCGCGACCGGGCGCGCCGGGCGGGCGCGGAGATGGCGACGAGTCTCCGTCGCGGACGGGCGCGAAGGCGCGGGCCGAGGCGGGCCGCGCCGCGGCCGACGCGACGCGCGCCCCGCGGCCCGAGGGCGGGATCGGCACCGGTACGGACCCATTCTCGCCGCCGCTGCCCGCGGACGAGGAGCGCGACCGGCTCGTCGCGGTCGAGCGCGACCCGGCCACGCTGTTCGCCTGGTGGGACGTGACCGTCGAGACCCGGGACCGCGCGAGGGCCGAACTCGATCGCGCGGGAGACCGGGCCGACGGCGAGCCCCGCACGGTCCTGCGCGCCTCGATCGAGGGCGCGCCGCCGAAGGACATCGACCTCCCGCCGTTCGCGACGAGCGGCTACGTCGATCGGCCCGACCGGGGCGAAGCCGTCGAGCTCACGCTCGGTCTGGCCCGAGGGGGGCGGTTCGCGCCTCTCGCCGGGCCCTTCCTCGTGGCCGCGCGACCGGCTGCGGGTGATCGCTCCGTCGCGATCTGGCGGCGGGTCGGGTCCGGGGGGGCCGAGGCGGTCGTGCCCGGTGCCGTGCCCCCGGACTCAGCGACGCCAACGGAAGCGACGGCGCCGTCGCGGGAAGAGAGCGATCGCCTGGTCGAGCTCGCCCTCGGGCAGCCGACGACCGGGTCGCCGCCCTGGCCCGCCGGGCGAAGCCGCGGCCCGGACCACGGCAGCTCGACCGGGCTGCCCTCCTCCCGCTGAGCGCGGCCACGGGACCGCGGCGATGCCGTCGAATCCCCCGCTGCTCGCGCTGCTGCTCCACGGTCACCTGCCGTTCGTCCGCCATCCCGAGCACGGCGACTTCCTCGAAGAACGCTGGCTCTTCGAAGCCATCACGGAAGTCTACGTCCCGCTGCTGCAGGTGATCGAGGGGCTCCGGCGCGACCGCGTGCCGCATCGCCTCGCGCTGTCGCTCAGCCCGACGCTGCTCGACATGCTCGACGACCCGCTGCTCCAGCGGCGCTTCGTCCGCCACGTCGACCTGCGGCTCGAGTTCGCGGAACGCGAGCTGACTCGTACGGCGGGCGACGAGCGGCTGCGTCGCGTCGTCGAGCTCCATCGCGAACTCTTTCGCCGCGCCCGGGACTGCTTCGTCGACGAGCACGGCTCGAGCCTCGTCCCCGCCTTCCGCCGCCTGCAGGAAGCAGGCTCGCTCGAGCTCCTCACCTGCGGTGCGACCCACGGGTTCCTGCCGCTGCTCGCGGCGAGCCCGGGCGCCGTCGAGGCCCAGGTGTCGGTCGCGATCGCGGAGCATCGGCGATTCTTCGCGGCGGCTCCGGCCGGGTTCTGGCTCCCCGAGTGCGGCTTCGCGCCGGGGCTCGACGAGGTCCTCGCGCGACACGAGGTGCGCTGGAGCGTGGTCGAGTCGCACGGGATCCTCGACGCCGTGCCCGCGCCCGTCCACGGCACCTTCGCTCCGGTGGTCGCGCCCTCGGGCGTCGCGTTCTACGGGCGTGACGCCGAGACCTCGCGCGCCGTCTGGAGTGCGGCGGAGGGCTATCCCGGGAATGCCGCCTACCGCGACTTCCACGTCGACGTCGGCTTCGAGCGGCCGTCCGAGGAGCTGCGTACGCTCCTGCCACCGACCGGGGACCGGGTTCCGGTCGGCTTCAAGTACCTGCGCGTCACAGGAGCAGGACGCACCAAGGAGCCCTACGACCCGGACCTCGCGGCCGAGCGCGTGGAGCGGGACGCGGCGGACTTCGTCGACGGACTCGCGCGCAGGATCGGCGCGGCCTCCGCCCTGATGCGGCGGCCGCCGGTCGTGCTCGCCCCCTACGACGCGGAGCTGTTCGGGCACTGGTGGTTCGAGGGCCCGGCCTGGCTCGACCGCGTCGCGCGACGAATCGCCGACGGGTCGCCAGGCTTCGAGCTCGGCACGCCGTCGGACGACCTCGCGCGCAACCCGGTCGTCCAGCAGGCGATGCCGGCGGCGTCGAGCTGGGGCGAGCACGGCGACGCGTCGGTGTGGATCGCCCCGGGGAACGACTGGATCCCGCGCCATCTCGACGGCGCCTGTGAGCGCATGCGGGCGGTCGCGACCGAGATGCGCGGCGCGACCGGGCTCGCGCGAAGAGCCCTCGCCCAGGCCGCGCGCGAACTCCTGCTCGCGCAGGCGAGCGACTGGCCGTTCCTGATCTCGCGCGGCACGGCCGCGAACTACGCCGAGGCCCGGGTGCGGGCTCACCTCGGCCGGTTCGCGCGACTGCACGACGACCTGAGACGGGGCACGCTCGACGAGGCGTGGCTCGCGGAGGTCGAGCGGCGGGACGACGTCTTCCCGGAGATCGACCCCGAGGTCTACACGGGCGGCGGTCGGAGGCCGGCGGTCTGACGCCTGCCCGGGGGGATCACCGCTTGCGCGTCGAGGTCCCGGCCCTACGCGGCGACGACGCCGCTGTCGCCAGCTTCGCGGCCCGCCTCGGAGAGGCCCCCCTGGGCGCCTTCGGCCGCCCACTTCCCGCGACAGACCCAGCCTTCGCGTTCTCCCCCCGGACGGGTCTCGCCTTCGAGTCGCGCTCGTCGCGGAGGAGCAGGAAGTCGATCGTGGCGACCGTGATGTCGAGCCAGCCTGCCGCGTTCCACGATTTCCGCCCGATGTCCCCCAGCACCCGCCCGAACACGACGGTCGAGAACCACTGGCTCGCGGCGAGCGGATCGACCTCCGCGCGGATCCAGCCTCGGCGCTGGGCGTCCGCGAGGAGGTCGGCGAGATCCTGGTCGATACGGTCGAGAAATTCGCCGACGCGCTTTGCGAGGCGGGGCCGACCGAGAACGGCACCCACCCCGTGCACGCGCGCGAGGCGGATGCGCGCTCGTCCCGGCGAGTTCCTGTCCCGAATCTCACCCATCAGCAGGTCCCGGAAGTCGGCGCGACTGCGGCATGTCCCGAAGCCGCGCCGGAACCTCTCGAGCCCCTCGCGATAGCTGCGGACGATCCGCTCGGTCTGCGCCGCCTCCACCAGTCCGTCGCGGCTGCCGAAGTGATGGTAGATCGACGTGATCGCGGTTCCGGAACGTTTGGCGATCTCGGCGACCCGGACGGCGACCTCGCCCCCCCGGTCGATCGCCTCCATGGCGAGCTCGATCATCCGGGTCCGCGTTTCGGGCCGAGCCTCTGCCCTGCGGGAGGGCGGGACTCCGAGGAGGTTTCGTCGGGCGGTCAAGGTCGTCTCCATCGGCAGGGCCGGTGCGCGGCCGCCCGGCTTGCGTGCGGGAATCCGGGCATCCCGTTCACGTCTGCCGAGCCCATGGAAGGAAGACCGCGGGTCGAACGAACGAAGAGGGGGCGGAGGTCTTGCCTCCGCCCCCTCTTCTCTCTTCTTGAAGACCGGCAGGAGCCGCGGGGCTCAGGCCTCGAGGAACGACTCGAGACCGGCCGAGCCGCACAGGTCGCGCAGGCGCGAGAGGGCCTTCGCCTCGAGCTGGCGGATGCGCTCGCGGCTCACGCCGTAGCGGACGCCGATCTCCTCGAGCGTCTCGACCTGGTCGTCGTCGAGGCCGAAGCGAAGCCGGATGATCGCCTGCTCGCGGTCGGGCAGCTCGGTCAGGACCGTCTCGAGATGGCGCGAGAGGTCGCCCGCCACGCTGCGCGCCTCGGGACGATCGCCCTGCTCGTCGGGGATGACCTCGGCAAGCGTGCGGTCGTCGTCGTGGCCGAGCTCCATGTCGAGCGAAAGCACGTGGGCCGGCTCGGCCATCATGTCGAGTTGGCTCTGGTCGATTCCGCCGGCCTGGACGATCTCGTCCTTCGAAGGCGCGCGGTGCAGCTTGCTCTCGAGCGCCTGGGAGAGACGGCCGACCTTGCGGCGCAACTCGTGCCAGTGGACCGGAGTCCGGACGACCGAGCGATCGTTGTCGATCGAGCGGGCGATGTACTGCCAGATCCACCACACGGCGTAGGTCGAGAACTTGATGTCCTTGGCAGGGTCGAACTTCTCGACCGCGCGAAGCAGCCCGAGGGTGCCCTCCTGGATCAGGTCCGGCAGCGGGAGCCCGCGGCGAGCATGCTTGCGCGCGATCGCCGCGACCAGGCGGAGGTTGGCGCGCAGCATCTGGTCCCGCGCCTCGCGGTAGATGCGCAGGCGCGAGCTCAGGTCCTTGGCGAAGCGGGTGACCACTTCCTTCTGCAGCTCCTTCGCGATGCGGTTGCGCTCGGCCCTGGTCTTGGCGAGCGCGGACTGCTCCGCACGGGCCTTTTCGAGCCGGGTCGACCGGCGGGCGAGACTCTTCGCTCGGTCGGCGACCAGCAGGATCTCGCGCTCGCGGAACTCCTCCTTGGGGTCGATCACGCCGCGGCCGCGCTCGTAGAGCGTGGCGTCGACGATCTTGCGGTGCTCGTCGAGGAGTTTGCGGACCCGCTCGCGGGCATCGCTGATCTCGCGGGTGAGCTTGCGCTCTTCCTCGCGGTCGAGAAGCGGCGTGCGGGCGAGATCGGCGTAGAACCGACCCAGCACGTCGAGGTCTCCGACCAGGGGCTCGACCGAGCTGGTCGCGGCGGCCTCGGTCTCGAACTCGCCCATGTCCTGAACCGACGGCGTCTGACCGGAAGTCGCCTCCTCGGGCGAGGCCTCGCTCCAATCCGTGTTCTCGGCCTCGGCCGGGAAGGCCGGTGCCTGGTTGTCGTCTCCGTCTTCGAGCATGGTCTGCCTCTGTTGCCTCGGCGCGTGCCTCGCGGCTCCACCGGGCTTCTGTCCCGCGCGGTCCATTTTCCCGGTAGGCCGAGACTGCCGCACGGAAACGTCCACATCACCCCCACCGGGAGTCGGCCGCCTCGTCTCGTTGGACGAAGCCGGAACCACCCGATTCATCGACCGCCACCCCCCGACCCCTTGATCGGGAGTGGGCAAGGTAGCACGGTTTGACTCGGCGAGTCATCCTCCGGGAGGGTGTTTTTTTCATTTTTTCGCCTCGATCCGGCCATGATGTATTCGAATCCCTAAACGATCGACCGATTCACATCGCGGGAACCGCTCAATTCGATCAGACCGGTCAAGCCAGACCTCGCAACTCCCTCGCCCATCCCGGGTTTCGGCCCGCCCCCGGAATGCGACCCACCCGCACGGGATCGGCATCCCCGCCGCTGTTCTTGCAGGTACGCCCGATGCCGAGTCGTGAAAAGTCCCGAAGTGGCCTGACCGTGCGGATGGCACCGATCGTGCTTCGAGTCCGGTCGGGCCGAGTGGAGAATCGCTCGGCACCGCCGGCGCAGGAGTCTGCGAAGTCGACGGCCGCCACCCCATCGGCGTCCCCGACGAACCGGGGGGGCGGGTGCCCCCCTCACACACCCGCCCCCCCGCTCCGAGCCTCCCTTGCGCGCGCCCGGAGCGCCGTCTACTCCGGAGCACGTCCGCGGCGATTCGCGGTTCCACACGGAGAAGCAGGACCATGGCCGAGAAGAAGCTTTCGAAAACAGCGCGCGCGTCGACCCGAGGCAAGGTCGTCCTGAAGGCCTGGCACGTGGCCAGGGACTCGGGCGAGTCGGTGAGCCGCGTGAAGCTCGTGAACCACCTGATCGACGGCAAGCCGAGCACGCGCTTCGGCTGGGTGACCGAGGGCGGCCGCGTGCTCCTCGACAACCAGGTCGAGTACCGGTGGGCGGACGGCGCCCGCACCGGAGAGGGCGTCTGAGCTAGCGCCTCGCACCCGCGCCGTCGCTTCGACGGCGAAGCTCCGCGAGGCGGATCCTGACCAGGGTCCCCTCCTCCCGAACGTCGACGACGCCGTGTTCCACGGCGTCGAAGTCGTGTCGTTCGATCGCGCGCCAGAAGCCGTCGGTGGGGACTCGGCGCGCGTCGGCGACCGCGATCGTGCCGCCCGGCGCGAGAGCCGCGTCGAGCGATGCCACGATGGCCTCGAAGCGCGCGGTCTCGTAGAGCAGCTCCGCGCACAGCACGAGGTCGAAGCGACGCTCCCAGGCCTCGTGCTCCAGGTCGGCGACGCGAGCCTGGACGGGAAGGCCGAGCCGTCGCGCCGAGGCGCGCAGGAAGTCCACCGGCACGGGCTCCCGGTCGATCGCGGTGACGATCGCGCCGTGGCTCGCCGCGACCAGCGAGACGAGCCCCAGCCCGCAGCCCACGTCGAGCACGCGGCGGCCTCGGCACGGGATCGCGCCGCCCAGCAGGCGACCGAGCGCGATCGAGCCGCTCCAGACGAGCGCCCAGTAGGGTGGCACGTAGTCCTCGTCGGCGAGCAGCCGGTGCCGGTCGAGTCGGCTCTCGAGGTCGCAAACCGTCACCATCTCGACCGCGAGGCCCGAAGGATCCACCGTCTCGACGACCGTCGGGAAGCCGCCGATGGACGAAGGAACGGGCCTGGCGCCTGCGCTCGACCGATGGCCCCCCTCGCTCGAGTCGTCTCCGCCGCGCACCACGGCTCGCGTCGTAGCGGCTCGATCTCCCGGCGTCACGCGATCGCAGACAGACACGTCGCCGATGGCGACGTGGCGGCATCGTCGCGCATCCCCCCCCGAGTGCTACGATGCCGTGCGGGACGCGTCCCGGCACCACCCTCGATGCACGGGCGATCGTCGGTTGACAGCGCGCGGGCAGCCGTGTCCAATCTGGACCATGTTCGGACTCGGCGTCCCGGAGCTGGTCGTCATCCTCGTGATCGCGCTCCTGATCTTCGGCCCAGGCAAGCTTCCCGAGGTCGGGAAGTTCCTCGGCAAGTCGCTGCACGATTTCCGCGACGCGCTCGAAAACAAGGAAGGCAACGCGAGCCCCGACGAGATCGAGGACAAGGACCGGGTCGGCAAGGGCGGCGCCTGACCGGCGCGCTCAGAATCCGATCGCCGAGATCACCTCGCCGCCCGCGTCGATCGTGACGACGCGGCCTCCGTCGTAGCGCCAGGTGAACTGTCCGTTGGGGTTGCTTTCGACCTGCAACGGCTCGCCGAGCAGCCGGAGCACCTGCTTCGCCGAGAAGCCGCGACGGACCCGGTGGAGACCCGGCGGTCCCGCCGCCGGGACCGGTGCCACCCCGACCGACTCGGCGCGCGCCCGTCGCTCGGCGATCGCCGGCGCGGCCAGGTCCTCGAGGCCGGCGACCCGGTCGGCGAGCTCGCCGATCGCGCCCTCCACCTCGCCCAGGCGCTCGACGAGCGTCGCGATCTCGCGGCGGAGCAGCGCGATCTCGCCCGCGCCGCCGAGCGGAGCCCCGCCGTCGTCGACCGCGTCGTCGGCCGGCAGCCCGAGCCGGGCGGCCGCCTCCTCGCCGGAGAGCGACGCCGGCGCCGGCGGAGCGACGTCGACCCGGACCCGTCCGCCCGCGCCGTAGGCCCTGGCTCCCGCGCCCGACCCGGGTGCGCCCGAGGTGACGAGTCGGCTGCGCGAGCGACCGGCGTACCGCTCTTCGGCGACGTCCGCGCCCGGCGCACTCGCGGACGCCGACGTCGCACCGAGGTCCGACCCGGGCGCGCCCCCGACGACGGCAGCCTCCGGCGCGCCGCCCATGGCCTGCGCGCCCGCAGCCGTGGGCGTCTCGGCTTCGAGCCCCTCGACGGACGTCGCGCCGGATCGCGCGGCAGGCTCGCCTTCCTCACCCGACGGGCCGCCCTGCGCCGCGGCCGGCTGCCCGACCGACGAACGGGTCGAGACGATCCTTCGCCCGGCGACCGCCGCGGGAGCCGCACCTGCACGCGCGTCGCCGCCCTTGATCGAGATCGACGCGGGATCCCGGATCTCGATCCGGGGGCGCCCGTTGCGCTCGGCGACGCGGCCGTGCACGCGCACCTGCTTGCCCTCGTAGCTGGCCTCGGGGTCCGGGAAGGCCGCGACGGCGTCGCCGGGGATCGCCACGACGAGCCCGGAGAACCCCGCCTCGAAGGAGAGCAGGCAGGCCATCGGCGAGCACACGACGCTCTCCGCCGTGCCGACGACGTCGATCGTCTCGCCGACGTGCTTCGCGGCCTGGCTCGGCGAGAGCGCGGCGGCGACCGCCGAGGGCACCGTGCCCAGCGCGAGCGCCGCCGCGACCAGCGACACGCGCAAGCCGACGACGACGGCCCGGGAGCAGCCCGGGTGCGGGCCCGCCAAGGCACGCGTCGCGAGCCGGGCCGCGGGGTGGTACGGGCGTCGTGCCGGAGGGAACCGATGGCCGTCGCGAAGATCCGATCGACTCACACCATAGGGCGCTATGCGCTCGGCGTGGACTGGCAGGACGGCCACGACTCGATCATGCCGTTCGTCCACCTGCGGGCCCACTGCCCGTGCGAGGCCTGCGACGCCGAGCGCGCCGCCGAACGCATGCCCGGTTCGCGCGCGGTCCAACTCGAGGGCCTCGACGCGATCGGCGACGAGAGCGTCTTCCTGCGCTGGGACGACGGCCACGAGACTCTCTACCTCGTGGACGAAATGCGGGCTCTCTGTCGATGCGCCCACTGCATCGGCGAACCCGAGCGGCCGATCACCGGCTGACCGGTCGCAGCGGATCGACGACGGGCGGACTCGGCCGGCGCCGCGCGGCCGCGGCGTGCCCGCCCGCATCATTCCTCGATGCGGATCGCCTTGTTCGGGCAGCCCCGAACGGCGGCCAGGAGCTTCGCCCGGAGGCTCTCGGCCGGGTTCTCCTGAAGGATGTAGAGGAAGTTGTCCTCGCGCACCTCGAAGATCTCGGGAGCCGCGGCCTGGCAGACCGCGTTGCTGTTGCACTTGTCGAAGTCGACCACGACCTTCACGGGCACCTCCGTCGCGCTCGCCCCGAGCGCATCCTTCGGCTATCACGTCCCGCGCGGGGGATCACCCCCCGAACGAAGCGAACCCGAAAGGATCTCCCGGTGCCGACCCTCGTCCTCCTCCGCCACGGCGAGTCGCAGTGGAACCTCGAGAACCGGTTCACCGGCTGGGTCGACGTGCCGCTCACCGAGAAGGGCAAGGCCGAGGCTCGACGGGCGGGCGAGCGTCTCAAGGAAACCGGGCTCGGCTTCGACCGGTGCTTCACCTCGGAACTCCAGCGGGCCCAGGAGACGCTGCGGATCGTCCTCGAGGTGCTGGGAACGCCGGCGCTGCCGATCACCCGCGACCAGGCGCTGAACGAACGCCACTACGGAGACCTCCAGGGGCTCGACAAGGCCGAGACCGCGAAGAAGTACGGCGAGGAGCAGGTCCACGTGTGGCGACGGAGCTACGACGTGCCTCCCCCCGGCGGCGAGAGCCTGAAGGACACGGCGGCGCGCACCCTCCCCTACTTCGAGTCGAACGTGATCCCGGCACTGTCTCGCGGCGAAAACGTGCTGGTCGCGGCCCACGGCAACAGCCTGCGCTCGATCGTGATGGACCTGGAGAAGCTCACGCGCGAGCAGGTCCTGGAACTGAACCTCGCGACCGGCGTGCCGCTGGTCTACGACCTCGGCCCCGGGCTCGAGATCCGCGGCAAGCGCATCCTGTCCTGATCCTGCCGCGCGCGCGACGGCCCGCCGCTCGCGGAAGGGTCAGTCCGCGGAGGCGCCACCCCCTGCCGGTGCCGGTGCGGTTGCCGGCGACGACCCGGCAGTGCCCCCGCCGGATGCTCCCCCCTCCTCGGCCGCGGGCTTGGGCTTCGGCTTGGCCACCGCCTTCGGCGCGAACCGTTTGGGCTCGGTGCCGGCGACGAACATCTCGGTATGCGACGGGCGCCCCTTCACCGCGCGCAGCCCGGTCGCGTTGTCGATCTTCACCGCGACCAGGCCCTGCGGCGGCTCGAACTCCTTGCGCGGACGCCCCTTCAGCGCCTTGATCATGAAGTTCGTCCAGATCGGGGTCGCGGCCTTGCCTCCGGTGTAGGCGCCGAGCGTGCGGTCCGCGTCGTAGCCGACCCACACGATCGTGAGCAGCTCCGGCGTGAATCCCCCGAACCACGCGTCCTTCGCCTCGTTGGTCGTGCCCGTCTTCCCGGCCGCCGGCCGGCCGAGGCGCAACGCGTCCTTCGCCGTGCCGGTCTCGATCACGCCGGTCATCATCTTGGTCACGATGTAGGAGGTCGCGGGATTCATCACGAGCTCGTGGCGCGGCTGGGTGCCCGGGAAGTCCACCGGGTCGCCGTTCTCGTCGGTCACCGAGGTGACGAACACCGGCTCGAAGCGACGCCCGCCGGACGCGATCACGCCGTAGGCACGGGCGAGGTCGAGCGGCGTCACCTCGGCGGCGCCGAGCGCGATCGAGTAGGCGCGCGGGAACGGCGTCGGGAAGCCGAAGATGCGCAGGTAGTCGCGCAGCGGATCGATCCCGATCGCGAGCGCGAGCCGCACCGAGACGGTGTTGAGCGACTGCGCGAGCGCCGTCCGCAGCGGCACGCGGCCGGCGAACTTTCCACTCGAGTTCTTGGGCGTCCAGCGGCCGTGCTTGCCGTCGGGCAGCGAGATCGGCGCGTCCTCGACGATCGTCGACGGGGTGTAGCCCTTGTCGATCGCCGCCGAGTAGATGAGCGGCTTGAAGGCCGACCCGGGCTGGCGCTTGGCCAGCGTCGCGCGGTTGAACTGGCTGCGCCCGTAGTCCACTCCGCCGACCAGCGCCTTCACGAGCCCGGACTCCGGCTCGACCGCCACGAGCGCCCCCTCGATCTGCGGATCCTGGTCGAGCGAGTAGCGAAGGACGCCGTTCTCGTCGCGCCCCATGGGCTCGAGCGAGACCACGTCGCCGACGCGCAGACGGCCCGGATCGCGCCGCTCGCGCCCGGAGCCGAGCCCCTCCTTCGGCACGACCGCCGTCTCCCAGGGCGTGCGCACCTGGATCTCCTGGCCATGGAAGCCGACGACGACTCCCTGCTGCGGACCCTCGGGACGGCGGCTCGCCTTCTGTCGCGCGAGGTACCACTCGATGCGCTTGGGCGGCAGGTGACGTACCGCGGTTCGCGAACCGAGGCTGCGGTCGATGCGTCGCAGCCCCTGGTAGAGGATCTGCTCGGCCTCGTCCTGCATCCGGAGATCGACGGCGGTGTGGACGCGCAGTCCGAGGTCGGCGAACGCCGGTCCGTACTGTTCCTCGAGCAGGCGGCGGACGTGTTCGACGTACCACGCGGCGCGCGTCGTGGTCGGCGCCTTCTCGTTCGCGAAGGACAGCGTCTCGGCGAGCGCCGCCTCCTTCTGCTCGACGGTGATCATGCGAGCGGCGACCATGCGGTCGAGCACGTAGTGCTGGCGCTTGATCGCCGCCTCCGGATTCCGCAGCGGATCGCTCCGGCTCGGGGCCTGCGGCAGTCCGGCCAGCACCGCGGCCTGGGCGAGCGACAGGTCCTGCACCCTCGTTCCGAAGAGCGTCTGCGAGGCCGCCGCGATGCCGTAGGTTCCGGCGCCGAAGTAGATCTGGTTCAGGTAGAGGTAGAGGATCTCGTCCTTGGTCAGCCGCGACTCGAGCTCGAGCGCGAGGATGAGCTCCTTCGCCTTGCGCTCGAAACTCTTCTCGGGCGAGAGCAGCAGCTGCTTCACCACCTGCTGCGTGATCGTGCTCGCGCCCTGGGCGATGCCGCCCTTCTGCCAGTTGGCGAGGATCGCGCGCGCGATGCCCGAGGGGTCGATGCCGCGATGGGTGTAGAACGAGGCGTCCTCGGCGGCGATGAAGGCGTTGCGCACGTGCGGCGGCACGTCGGCGATCGGGACCAGGTAGCGACGCTCCTGGTAGAACTCGGCGATCTGGCTTCCGTCGGCCGCGTACACGCGCGTCGCCGTCGGCGGGCGGTAGTCGAGCAGCTCCGCGACCGGGGGGAGATCGTCCGAGAGCTCGCGGCCGATCGCGACGAACGCGAGGATCGCGAGGACCGCCGCGGCGAGGCCTCCCCAGAAGAGGATCCGCACGATCCAGCCGAACGATCGCCGCAGGAAGTGCATCATCTCGACTCCGCCCCGGCCGGCTCGCGGGGAAGGCCCTGCACCGGCGCGGTCGGGGCGGCGGAACGCGTCGTCTCCTCGACCACCGACACGCGCACGATCGGCGGGCTCGCGCCGCCGGGCTCGGTGCGCTCGATCTCGATCCGCCGGCGGGAGACGCCGTGGTAGTCCGAGAGGCGATTCGCGACCCGGGTGATCCGCGCCTCGCGCAGCGAGTGGACTTCCGCCGCGCCGACCGGCGGCCTCTCGGAGAGATACTCCTGCAGCTCCTCCTCGTCCTCGGCCGAGAGCAGTCCCGGGAGCCCCTGCGCCCGGGCCGCGAGCGCCGCACGGATGCGCTCGCGCGCCGCGCCGACGCCGAAGGCCCGGAGCACACCGCGAAGCGCGTCCGGCCGCGCGAGCTCCCGGCCGAGCGCCTGCTCGGCGAGCCAGCGGCGGTCCTCCGGGGTGACCACCGCCGCGAGCTGGACCACGAGCTCCGGCTTCGAGAGCAGCGTCTTCGCGACCGCGGAGACCTGCTCGACACCGACCTGGTTCAGGTCGGCGCGCCCGGGCGGGAACACGACGTCCACGCGGGCGACCTCGGCGCGGCGGCGGCCCGGCGTCGGAGCGGGCCTCGGAGCCGCCTGCGGCCCCGGTCTCGCCACGACCTCGTCCTCGTCGTCGGGCTGGGGCGCCTGCACCGGCGGGCGCGGCGGCTCGAGCGCGATGCGGCGGATCTCGTCGCGCGCCGACTTCGCGATCGCCTGCACGAGCGCCGCCGGCCTCGCCGCGTCGGCGGACGACAGCGGGAGCTGCAGCGTCACGTTGCCGGCGTCGTCGCGAAGCTCCGAGAGGGCGCGCGAGACCGGACGGCCCATCGCGTCTTCGAGCATGCCGACCGAGCCGAGGAAGCGCGGCTCGCGCAGCGTGATCTCGGTGTCGGCGGTCCAGTCGGAATCGCCGACCGACACGCGCGTGTCCACGGCGGCAGTTCCGCCGGCGAAGCGGAACGGCAGGCCGGCGAGCTGCAGGTAGGGCGAGGCGGCCGAGAGCAGCATCCCCTGCGCCGCGAAGTCCCAGCCGTCGCGGCGCTCGCCTCGGCGGACCGCCAGCTGGACGTCGCCGAAGCGGGACTCGTGGCCGGTCAGGCGCAGACCGTCGACCGCCGGCGAGGGAACGCGCACGTCGCGACCCACCGCGTCCACGTTCGAGACGTCCCAGACGACCGGTGGCTCCGGCACCCGGTCGACGACCACGATGCGCCCGTTCGCCATCCGGAGCCCGCCGAGCACGAGCTGGGGAGAGAGCTCCTCGAACTGCGACGAAGCGCCGCCGGCCCCGTCTCCGTTCTCGGCCGCCTGCTCGCCCGTCGCCGGACGCTTGCGACGTCCCGGCTTCGGGGTCGCGGCCGGCACCGGGGTCGGCGTCGGTGCCACCGCGGGCGAGACCAGGTCCTCCGCGGCGATCGGGACCGACAGGCCCTTCGCCGTGCGCTCGAGGACGAGCCACGGCTGCTGCACCCGCACATCGGTGCAGCGAAGTGCCGTCACCGGCGAGGGCTTCGCACCGCGGCCGCGGAGCTGGATCCCGGTCACCGTCAGGTTCGCCTCCGCGGCCCCCGCCGAGAACTCGCTCGGCACCGGCCCGGCGAGGAAGAGCTCGGTGAGCAGCACCGGCCCGCTCGCGTCGAGCGGCTGGCCTTCGCGCTCGCCGGTGTCGAGCTGCACGTTCAAGTCTGCCGCGAGTCGTCCGCCCTGCACCCACTCCGCGCCGTGCAGGCCGGCCGCGCGCGCGACCTGTCCCGCGTCGACACCGCCCGCCGTCACGCGCCCCTCGGCCGCGAAGTGGCTGCCGATCCGGGCCGTCCCCTCGAACACGGCCGCGCCCTCGCCGCTCCAGGCACGGACCTTGATCGGCGACCAGTACGCGCGCGGGCCGACGTTCTCGCCCGAGGCGCGCACGCGGGCCTCGACGATTCCGGTGGGCGTGATCGACCGGATCCTCCCGTTGGGCGTGTCGAACTTCTTCACGATCCAGACCCACCTCGGCGCCTTGTCGTCGGCCTCGTCGCCGGACGCGCGACGCTTTCCCTTGTTCGGCTTCGCCGCGGGCGGGACCGGTGCGTCACCGGGCCCGAACAGCGGCACGGGGTCGCTCGCATCGGGCCGGACCGCGAGCGCCGCCCCCTGCAGGACGAGACTGCCGATGCCGACGTGCCGCTCGACGAGGTCGACCGCGTCGATGTCGGCGGTGGCACGCCGCACGACGAAGGCCGGACCGTCGAACTTCGGCACGCGGATCTCGCCGCGCCGCAGGACCACCCGTCCCGACACCTTGTCGCGGCGGTCCGGGTCGCGCTGCCACCGCACCACTCCCGAGAGCAGGCCCGACACCTGGCCCCAGCCGAGGTCGGACAGGTTCGCGACCGCCTCGGCGACCGGCACGTTCTTCATGCGCGTCCGCAGGTCGACCGACAGGCCTTCGTCGCCCACGTCGTAGCGACCGTAGGAAGCGAGCCGTCCCGAGCCGACGTCGGCGTCGAGCCGCATGTTCGCCGACCGCCCGAAGGCGGTGGCCCGCCGTCGGAGACCGGAGATCTCGCCCTCGCGCACCCGGATCTCGAAGGGCTTCGCGCCGACGGCGGCCGGATCTCGCAGGCGGACCTTCGAGTCGCGCAGGCCCACCCGGTCGAGTTCGAATCCCCACTCCCGGGGGAGCGCCCGCGTGGCGTCGGGGTCGTCGAGCCCGGCGAGACCGAGCCCGCCGTCGGACGTTCGCTCGAGCTCGACCTCCGCTCCGTCGAGCAGGATCTCGCGCAGGCGGAGCGTCTTGTGCAGGAGCGGCAGCCACTGGACGTCGGCGCGCACGCGCTCGGCCACGATCGGGGGAATCGTCCGGCCGGCCTCCGCCACCTCGGCGGCCGGAAGCACCCGCACGTCGCGCAGGGTGACGACTCCGTCGAGCGGCCGGAAGCCGAGACCCCCGACCCGCACGTCGGCCCCGAGCGCCTCCGAGAGAAGTCGCGCGAGCAGGGGTGCAAGGACCGTCGGCACGGCGAGTCTCAGTCCGGCGAGCGCCCCCGCCAGCACGATCCACTTGATCCACCACCTCGACCGCCGCGGCGACCTCGAGGACCCCGGCCGGACGACGTCCCGGAGTTCGATCGGTCCCGCCGCGGACTCCTCGGGCGTCGAGGCCGCGCCGGGAGACCCGGGGCTGTTCGCCGCGCCGCCCGGTCCGGGCGGGTTCGGCCATGATGGGGGACTGCTCAAGGGTCGGGCTGCCTGCCGGCACCTGCCGGAACCCCCTGCTCCTATCACAATCCGGCCGGGTCGGCTCGGGATGGCGACGTCCCGAGCGATGCTCGAAGGGCCGACCGACCGGCCCTCGCGGGCCCCGCGACCCGAGCCGACGGGACCACCCGGTCACCCGCCGGCGAGCGCCCCCGCCAGGACCCGTCCGAAGTCGCGCGCGTCCGCCACGATCCCGAGGTCGCACGAAGCGAACACTTCGGCCGCCGGGTCGCGATTCACCGCGATGATCGCGCCCGCGCGCCCCACCCCCACGACGTGGTTGAACGAGCCGCGGACACCGAGCGCCAGGTAGAGCGCCGGCGCGACGCTGCGGCCCGAGATGCCGATCTGCGCCTGGCGCGGGAGCCAGCCGGAGTCGCAGGCGCGCCGAGTGCCGCCGATGGCGCCACCGATCACCCGCGCCAGCGCGCGCGCGTCTTCCACCCCGTCCTTGCCGAGGCCGAAGCCGACGCACACGACCGCCTGCGCGACTTCCAGCGCGGCCGTGTCCTCGTCGACCTCGGGCTCCCACGAGATCCGGAGGCCCGCGAGAGCGGGATCCGCGGCGATCGATTCGATCACGACGAGAGCGGCCGGCGCCCGCATCGCGTCGGGGCGCAAGGGGTCCAGCATGCCGGGCCGGATGGTCGTCATCTCGGGCCGGGTGCGCGACCGGATCGGCGCCACCACCTGTCCGCCGAAGGCCGGCTTGAGCTGCAGGAGGGCGCCGTCGGCGGCGAGTTCGACCCCGAGCGCGTCGCCGGTCAGGCCGACGCAGAGCCGTGCCGCCAGTCGCGGCATGACCTCGCGCCCGAGTGCGCTCGCCGGCGCGAGCACCGCGCGCGGCGCGAACTCGCGCACGACGGGTTCCATCGTCGGAGCGAAGTCCCACGGCAGGACGCCGAGCCCGGCGCGCGGCGCCAGCAGGGCGTCGGCCCCGGCGCGGCCCAGCTCGGCCGCGATTTCCTCGGCCGAGGACGAGCGACGCCCGGGAGCGAGCGCCTCGGGCAGGGGATCGACCACGACGGCGGCGACCCCGACCGAGAGCCGGCTCGCGAGATCGTCGGCCGCGCCCATCAGCTCCAGCGCCGACGGGCGGATCGCGCCCGATGGCGAGCGCTCGACGACCACCCAGATCGCACCGCGCGGATCCTCGACGCGACGGTGGTCGGGAATGCGCCCTCGAACCGACGTCGCGTTGCCGGCGAGCACCCGTCGGACGAAGTCGCGCGCCGCCGCCACGCCCGACGCGAGGTCCTCGCGCGCGTCGATCACGCGGCGCTCGCGCGCGATCTCGACCGGTCGCACGTCCTCGACCCAGGTCGGCGACCCGGCCTGCCCATAGCCCGAGGGATCGCCGCCCAGATCGTCGACCGACCAGCGCTCGACCGGATGGCTCGCGGCGCGCTCGTCGTCGGGCATCACGATCGGAGCGCGGGTCTTCCAGCGGTCGGTGCAGGTGACCACGACCGGGAACCCCGCCTCGACCGTGACCGCCCCGTCGTCCCCCTCGCACTCGACTCGCAGGCCCGCGCCCTCCGCGAGCAGGCTCATCCGGCGGACGCCGGGAAGGAACGCGCGTCCGAGCATCTCGGCGACCTGCGGCGCGACCTGCCCGGTCTCGGCGTCGATGCTGGCGCGGCCGGCCATCACCATCTCCGCGCCGACGCGGCGGACCGCCTGGGCGAGGGCGCGCGCGGTCGCGAGCGTGTCGGCGCCGCCGAAGCGCGGGTCGCAGAGATGGATCGCGCGGTCGACGCCGAGGCCCAGGCACTCGCGCAGGGCGGACTCGGCGGACGGCGGCCCCATCGAGATCGCGACCACGCCGGCTCCCGCCGTCTCCTTCAACTGCACGGCTTCGAGCAGCGCGCGCCGGTCGAACGGGTTGATCGCGAGCGGCACGCCTTCGCGCCGGAGTCGCCTGGTCTGCGGGTCGAGCGTGAGCTCGGCGACCTCGGGAACCTGCTTCACGCATACGGCGATCGTCAGCACGGGACGCCCCTCTCGGATCCCGGCCCTTCGTGCAGGACGCTCGCAGCCGCTCTCGCCGCCGTCGCTGCGCACGCCGGGCCGCACCGCGTCGTGACCCGGCGCGCAGCCCTGCCACGAGATCCGGCCACCCTGTCAGAATCCCGACGCGCGGCCCGGGCAGGCGTCGGGAATCCTGCCGCCCGGCTGCCATGCATCGGAAAAAAACCCCGAATTCCGGGCGATCCCGAGTTGGCACGCGGGCTGCAACCCGGGCCCTGCATGATGAACTCGAACACGCAGCCCAAGGACCGTCGTCGTCTTCTCGCCTCCGGCTCCCGCATCCGCGGGATCTGGCAGATCCGGGTGCGCGGCCTCGCCGATCCGTTCGCGGACGACGGCGAGCGCCCGGCCTTCGGCCGCAAGGCCGAGCCGTCCCGCCGCCCCGCCCCGCAGCGCTGAGCCTCCGTCTCGCGAGGGAGGCGGCGAGCGGGCCGCGGCGCGCTCACGTCGCCTCCCCCGAGAGGAACCCGACCAGCAGATCGACGCTTCGCTCCGGCGCCTGCATCGGCACGAAGTGCCCGATGCCCGGCAACACGACGAGACGAGCGTCGGGCGCGGTCGAAAGCGCGAGGCGCGCCAGTTCCGGCGGAAGCACGTCGCTCTCCTGCCCTGCCACCACGAGCGCGGGAATCCGGACGTCGCGCAGGAACTCGAGGCTCGACGAGGCCGCCGCCCCTTCGTAGACGCGAGCCTCGATCTCGCCGGGACACTTCAGCCGGAAGCGGCCGTCCCCGGTGGGCGCGGTCCCGTGTCGCACGTAGGCCTCGACGAAGTCGCGGCGCCACTCGGAGAACGGCGATCGCGCGGCGAGCGAGTCGCACAGCGCCTCGCGACTCTCCCAGACCTCGCGCCGCCTGCGTGCACCGGCCGCGAGGCGGATGCTCGACACCCGGTCCTCGCCGGGCACGGGCGGCGCCACCAGAACCGGGTCGAGCAGGACGACGCGCGACAGGCGCCCCGGGTGCCGCGCCGCGACCCCCGCCACCGCCGCCCCGCCCTTCGAGTGGCCGGCCGCGAGCACCGGTCCCGACCCGAGGGCGTCGACCAGGCCGGCAAGATCCGCGACGAAGCCCGCCCAGTCGTAGGCCGCATCGGGCTTGTCGCTGTCGCCGTGGCCCCGCTGGTCGTAGGTGACGACCCGGAACCGCTCGGAGAGCGCGGGCACGATCGGCTCCCAGACGCCGCCGCAGAAGCCCGTCGCGTGCGCGAGGACGAGGGTCGGCAGGTCGCGACGGCCGGGCGCGTGATCGACCACGGCGAGCCCGACGCCGTTCACCTCGACGCGGAAGGCGTGGCTCATCCCGAGGCCGCCTCCTTCAGGCGGCGGAGAGCCGGCCGTCGCCGCCGAAGAACGGAACGAGCGCCGGCGGCAGCTGCACCGAGCCGTCGGCCTGCTGGTAGGTTTCGAGCAGCGCGATCACGACGCGCGGCAGCGCGAGTCCCGACCCGTTCAGCGTGTGTACCAGCTCCGGCTTCGCCCCGGCCGCCGGGCGGTAGCGGATGTTCGCTCGGCGCGCCTGGAAGTCGCGGAAGTTCGAGCACGAGCTGACCTCGAGCCACTCCTTGCAGCCCGGCGCCCAGACCTCGACGTCGTACTTGATCGCGGCCGTGAAGCTGAGGTCGCCGGTGCACATCTGGACCACGCGCCAGGCGAGCCCGAGCCGCTCGCAGACCTTCTCGGCGGCGGCGAGCAGCGAGTCGAGCTCGGCGTCGGACTGCGACGGCTCGACGAACTTCACGAGCTCGACCTTGTCGAACTGGTGGCCGCGCTTGATGCCGCGGACGTCGCGGCCCGCCGACATCTTCTCGCGCCGGAAGCAGGGCGAGTAGGCGACGTGGCGGATCGGCAGGCGCCCGGGCTCGAGGATCTCGTCGCGGTAGAGATTCGTCACGGGGACCTCGGCCGTCGGCACCCACCAGAAGTCCTCTTCCGCGTCGCGGTAGAGCGCATCGCCGAACTTCGGCAGGTTGCCGGTGCCGACGAGGCACTCCCGCTTCACCATCGCCGGCGGGTAGACCTCGACGTAACCGTGCTCGCGGACGTGGAGGTCGAGCATGAAGGAGATCACCGCTCGCTGCAGCCGCGCGCCCTCCCCCATCAGCACGTAGAAGCGCGAGCCCGAGATCTTCACGCCGCGCTCGAAGTCGATCGCGCCCAGCGCCGGCCCGATCTCCCAGTGGGGCTTGGGCTCGAAGTCGAACGACTTCTGCTCGCCGACCACGCGGACGACGCGGTTCTCGGAGTCGTCGCTCCCGACCGGCACCCCCTCGTGCGGCAGGTTCGGGACGAGCAGCATCGCCTCCTCGAAGCGACTCTCGGCGACCGCGGCTTCGGCCTCGCCCGCCTCGATCGCCTCCGCGAGCGACTTGAGCGAAGCCCCGGCCGACTTGCGCTCCCCGGGAGGGAGCGCGCCGATCTCCTTCGAGCGACGCGTGCGCTCCGCCCGCTTGTCCTCGAGCGAGCGCAGCGCCTCGCGCCGCGCGCGGTCCGCGTCGAGCACGTCGTCCACCAGTGACGCCGGCGCCTGCACCTTGGCGAGTTCGGCCTTCACGAAATCGGGACGCTCCCGGATGAGCTTCACGTCGAGCATGGCGCGCGGTTCTACCAACCCCGTCCACCGGTGCCACCGCGCGCGAGGGGCGGGACGAGGGCCGACGGAGCCCCGGGCGGGCGGGTCGGCGAGAACGACGACTCGGGGCGAGCCCTGCCGCCCGCGCGCGCGCGTGGCCGCCGCGTGCTCCGAGTCGAGTCGACCCGGCCCGGTCGGGGCGCCGGGCTGGCCTTCGCACCGCCGGGCGAACCCGTCAGAGGGGGCTCTCGAAGGCGTTTCGCACGTGCTCCAGGCGCGGCTCGCCGCCCCGCCAGTCGACGCCGACGACGTCGAAGCGCGCCGGCACCGAGCCGAGACCCGACCGGGCGAGAAAGGCCGCGGCCGCCCGCGCGACGCGCGCCTGCTTGGCAGGGCCGACGGTCTCGAGCGGCCCACCGTGGAGGCGCCGCGAGCGCGAGCGCACCTCGACGAACACGATCGCGCCCTCGTCGCGCAGGACGAGGTCGATCTCGGCGCCACAGAGCCGGACGTTGCGCGCGATCGTCTCCCATCCGAGCCCCGAGAGGAACCGCGCTGCGGCCTCCTCCGCGGCGCGACCGAGTGCGCCGCGCGGGTCCGGCGGACGATCGGGAGCGTGGCGCGCGCGCGGCATGGAAGCGGGATCGCACTCGGTCGGGCCCGCGCGCGAGTCGGCCGCGACCGCACCGGGAGCATGCCGGGCGACGCCGGGCGCCGCCCGGCTCAGTGCTCGAGGTAGCCCAGTTCCTCGAGCCGACGGCGCGTGTCGTCGGGGATCGCGGCCGGGACTCCCGAGGACGCCTTGGGAGCGAGTTGCTCGTCCTCGTGGACGATCTCGTCGAGCCGCCGCGCGAGATCGCGCAACGGGCCACGATTCGATGCGGCGCGATCGCGTCGCTCCCCGGGGTCGCTCGGAAGGTGGAAGAGCGCATCCTCGGGCGCGCCCTCGCGCGGACGGCGACGCACGAGTTTCCAGCCCTCGCGCTGGATCGACAGCAGGTCGTACCCGTCGCAGAACTCGGTCGTGACCACGGGCGTCGGGCCGGCCGGCTTCGCGTCGTCCGGATGCGGGTCGGCGAGCGCCTCGGCGACATCCGCCCGTGATTCGCCCGCGCCCTTCGTCGAGCCCCGGCGGCCGAGCGCCAGGAGGCTCCGGCCCTGCGCCTCGGGCGCCGGCGGGAGCCCGAACGTTTCGAGCAGCGTCGGAAGGATGTCGACGATCTGGACGGGCTCGGCGACCCGGCGACCGGCCAGGTCGGGCCGGCCGGGCCAGCGGACCACGAGGGGGACGCGCAGGAGTTCCTCCCAGGCCCGCTGGCCGTGCTCCCAACCTCCGTGGTCGCCGAGTTCCTCGCCGTGGTCCGCGACGACGACCACCACCGTGTCGCGGTCGAGCCCGGTCGCGGCCAGTCGGTCGAGCAGGGTCCCCAGCATCTCGTCCTGGAAGCGCACCTCCTCGTCGTAGAGGTCGCGCACCCACGCGACGTCGGCCGGCGACATCGTGCGCCCCGCGAGGTGGACCTTCAGCGTCTCGTGGGGCCGGATCGTGCCGTCGTAGCCCGGGTCGGCGAACAGCCCCCGGTAGCAGGCCGGTGGGTCGTAGGGGGCGTGCGGGTCGACGGTGTGAACGTAGAGGAAAAGGCGTTCGTCCCTCGACGTCTCGAACTCGCGCAGGAGGGGCGGGTTCACCTCCGCGGTCGTCGCAAGCCGCGCACCGCTGCTGCCCGGAAAGGCGAGGAAGCGCTCGAAGCCGCGGTCGAAGCCGAGCGAGTGGGGAACGAGCTGCACGTTGGTCACGAAGGCGCGGGTCGACCAGCCCGCCGCACGGAAGCGTTCAGCGAGCGTCTGCGGCCACGGACCGAGGCCCCGGTCGATGCCGACGCGGTGAGCGGCGGGCCGGAGTCCGGTGAAGATGCTGGCGATCGCCGGCCGGGTCCAGCTTCCGACCGCGTAGGCGTGCTCGAAGGTCGTCCCCTCGCGTGCGAGACGGTCGAGGTGCGGGGTCGTCGGACGCACGTAGCCGTAGGTCGAGGTGTGGTCGGCCCGAAGCGTGTCGATGACGTACAGGACGAGGTTGCGCGGGGCGGGGTCGGCCTGCCTTCGGCCTGCGCCCGCGCCGCGCACGGGATCGGCCGCCACCGTCGAGACCGGTCGTGGCACGAAACGCGGCAAGGCCACTGCGGCCATCGCGCCGGGCGGTGCGAGCGGGCCGCTTCCCGCCTCGACCTCGAGCTCGCGCACGCTGTCGGGGGCGAGCCCGGCCATGTCGAGCTCCACGTCGATCCAACCGCCCCAACGAACCACCTCGTGCCGCCACTCGCGCACCACGGAGCCCCCGCCGTCGCGCAGCCGGACGGCGACGTCGATGCGCGCCGGATCGGCCGCCGCCACGCCGACGGCGAGGCGAAGCCGGGCCTCCGGCGGCGGCGCGATCACGATCCGACGACTCGTGCCGGGCGCGATCCCGAGCGCCATCCTCCGGTCGTGCGCGAGCTCGACCACTCGGCACGCGGACGCCGGATCGGAGCAGCCGCAGCCCTCCGGCGCCGACGCGAGCGCCCCGACGGGCCGTGGCGCTTCCCGGGAGAGCGCACACAGGAGGTCGGAGGTGGCACGCGCGTTCTCTGCGGCGCGGGCGGCAGCCGACGAGCAGATCGTCGCGAGCACCACCGCGAGCGCCGCGCGCGCGGTCGAGTTCCTGGACCGCATCGGTGCCGCGAGCGGAACACTGCGCAGGGGCGCCGGTCAAGTCGCCGTCGAGGGCCCCTCCCCTCGTCGAGCGCGGCGGGACGGCGGGGGGCCGACCCCGGACGTCCCGTCGTGCGCCCGTCGCGCAGCCCGCGTCAGGGCAGCGCGGGGCAGGTGCTGCAGACCGAGCCGCCGCCGACGGCCGTACCGCCCGAGGCCACGCAGGCATCGGCGGACTTCGCCACCTTCGGCGGGCCCGCCGTCACGCAGTCGGCGCTCGTGTCGCAGGCGATCGCGAGGTCGTTGCTGCAGGTCCCGGCCGCGGTGCCGTCGGCGACCGGGTCGTCGCAGACCCCGCTCGTATCGTAAGTGCAGCAGAGGACCGCGTCCGCCTTGCCGCAGGTCGAGCGGGCGGAGCAGCGCGCGATCTCCTTCTTGGCGACGTCGTCGAGGCAGCCGTCCTTGCGCAGCTGGTTCCGCAGCCGGACGACGCAACTCACGTACTTGCCGTGGTTCTTCCACGCGGGGCTTCCGTCGCAGGGGCAGGCGGCGGCGAGCGCCTCGCCGACGTCGGCCGGACAGGTGCCCGGCGCGGGCGGAACGGCACGGGCGACGCCCGCCAGGGAGAGCAGCGCGATCACGGCCGCTCCGATCGTCATCTTCGCGTTCATCGTTCGTCCCTCCCGGGTCCGTCTCTTGCCCGGGAGGGTCTCCCCCGGGAAGACGACGGTACGCCGCGGGCCGAGTCGCGTCCAGAGGGGTTTTCGGGAGGCTCCGATCTCGTCCGGGGCTCGCCTCGATCGACGGCTCGGGTGCCCCGGGGTGCGCGGAGTCGTAAGCGTGTTCCCCCGGGGGGCCCGGCGCCCCCCCGGGGCGCGCCCGATCGCGGGAACCCCTCGGGAAGAGGAGCAGACCATGCCGACCCACGACCTCGCAGCGCTCTCGGAGGAGCACTGCCTGCAGGAGTTCGAGACCCGCGACGTCGACGCCACCATGGCGACGATGGTGAGGGCACCCCGAGTGAAGCACGTCCCGACGATGACCGGCGGCATCGGCCACGACCAGCTGAAGCGGTTCTACGTGGACCAGTTCATCGGCGGGAACCCGCCGGATACGACGCTCACGCCGGTCAGCCGCACCGTCGGCGAGGACCAGGTCGTCGACGAGAGGATCTTCTCGTTCACGCACACGAGCGAGGTCGACTGGATGCTGCCCGGCGTCGCGCCGACCGGGCGTCGCGTCGAGATCCCGCTCGTCGCGACCGTGCGCTTCGTCGACGGCAAGGTCGCCCGCGAGCACATCTACCGGGACCAGGCCTCCGTGCTGGCCCGGGTGGGGCTGCTGTCGCCGGAAGGACCGCCGGTCGCGGGCGACGAGACCGCGAAGTAAGGTCCAGGGCGACTCGCTGCCGAGCAACCGGCTCATGCGGCGCTGGAAGAAGAACGAGGGGAAGCCGATCTGACGGACCGACGGTCGGGCCGCGAGACCCACGGACAGGTGGACTTCCGTTGAACCCGAAAAGTGGCGACGACGCCTCGACCGCCGGCGCGCGCTACCGACCCGACGTGGACGGGTTGCGCGGCGTCGCCGTGCTCGCCGTCATCGCCTTCCATCTCCACGCGGGATGGGTCCCCGGCGGGTTCGCGGGCGTCGACGTCTTCCTCGCGATCTCCGGCTTTCTCCTGACCCGCAACGTCCTCTCCGAGATCGAGCGCGGCACGTTCAGCGTCGCGGGGTTCTACCGCCGACGCGTGAAACGGATCGCGCTGCCGATGCTCGCCGTGGTCGGAGTCGTGGTGGCCAGCGCGCAGGTGCTGCTCATGCCCGAGGACGCGCTCCGGACGGTCTTCGCCGGCCTCTGGTCGATCGCCTCGCTCGCGAACGTGTGGTTCTGGCGCCACCTCGACACCGGCTACTTTTCCCGCGAAGCGCACGAAGCCCCCCTGCTCCACCTCTGGTCGCTCGGGGTCGAGGAGCAGTTCTA